>JANWLR010000027.1 GCA_025450755.1 Sphingomicrobium sp.
GGAAGCGCAGTGCGTTCACGCTTCACGGCGGCACCGCCCTGCGTCGCAACTCCAACACCAGCATCGGTTTCCCATTGTGACGTGATTCCCAGCCGCGGAATTCCAGGCACGTATCCGGCCGAACCATAGCGCACTCCGGGGGGCGGCTTCTTGCCCTGCCAGTCACTTGCAAAATAACCGAAGACCAGCTGCAGCTTCTCGTCGAGCGTCATCTTGCTGACGGCATCCGCGGCCCGCTGTTCAGCGTTCTCGCCATTCGCAGGTGGCGCGCCGATCGCCGCGCTCGATGCAAGCGCAGCCGCCGCGCATGCGATCAACAATCCCGCGCGCAATCCATCCGTTCGACGCATGATCCTCTCTCCCCACGCAATCACGTCTTGCACAAACATAGAAGCTTGACTCTATCCATGACCAGCGCCGATTGGTAGCGCTACCACGGCTAAGATCGAGGTTACTTCCGTCCCGATGTCGTCAGTCGCCACGATCCTTCCTGCCGACAGCGCGCAAGCGACGCTCGCCGGCCGGTTAATGCTCGACGACGGACCGACTCCGGTGATCGTGCGTGGGGGCGTCGTTGAAGATGTTTCGAGCAGCGCTCCGACCATTTCGGACCTGATGGACCTACTCAAGCCATCGGAAGTCCACGGCGATCCTTTGTTCAACGTCGAAGAGCTTCCGGTGGAACGGCTTTTGGCACCCGTCGATCTGCAGGCCGTGAAGGCCGCGGGCGTGACCTTCGCGATTTCCGCGATCGAGCGGGTTATCGAGGAGCGAGCGCGTGGCGATTTTCGCGTGGCCGGAGAAATCCGCGACAAGCTTGAGGATCGCATCGGCGGCGGAATTCGCTCGGTCGTGCCGGGCAGCGAGGGCGCGGAGCGGTTAAAGCAGGCGTTGATCGAAGAAGGACTGTGGTCGCAATATCTGGAAGTGGCGATCGGCCCCGACGCCGAGATCTTCACCAAGACCGCCCCCCTCGCGAGCGTCGGCTATGGCGCAGAGATCGGAGTGCGCTCCGACTCCACTTGGAACAATCCCGAGCCCGAGGTGGTCCTGGTCGTCAGCAGCGGCGGAGAAATTCGCGGCGCGACTCTCGGCAATGACGTCAATCTGCGCGATTTCGAGGGCCGCAGCGCCCTGCTCCTGAGCAAAGCCAAGGACAATAATGCGTCGTGCGCGATCGGACCGTTGGTTCGGTTGTTCGACAACAGTTTCACGATGGATGACGTGCGCTCGGCAGTCGTCGATCTCGAGATCACGGGCCGCGACGGTTTCCGCCTCAATGGCCAAAGCCGAATGAGCGAGATCAGCCGGGACCCCGAAGAACTGGTGAGGCAGGCGATGAGCGAGCACCATTATCCGGACGGTTTCGTGCTCTTCCTCGGAACGCTGTTCGCGCCTACGGAGGACCGCGACGAACCCGGCCGCGGGTTCACGCACAAGATCGGCGATGAAGTGCGAATTTCGACGCCGAAGCTCGGCACATTGATGAATATCGTATCGACGTCGCGTGATGCACCCGCGTGGAAGTTTGGAACGCGCGCGCTGATGCGAAATTTGACGGAGCGGGGGCTCCTTACGCCAAGCGAAAGATGACGCTTATGTCCGAAACCCTCACTCATTTGATCAATGGTGTAACCGTTTCCAGCGAAGGCACGGGCGAGAGCATCAACCCGTCGAATCTTGACGACGTGGTCGCACGCTATCCCAAAGGCGGAGCGGCGGAAGTCGATGAAGCGGTCAAGGCGGCGCGTGCAGCCTTCCCGGGCTGGTCGGAGGCATCGCCTGAAATGCGCTCCGATGTGCTCGACCGGGCCGGCTCGCTCATCATGAGCCGCGCCAAGGAGCTTGGGACTCTCCTCTCGCGCGAAGAAGGCAAGACCCTTCCGGAAGGCACCGGCGAAGTCATGCGCGCCGCGCGCATTCTCAAATATTTTGCCGGCGAAGCGCTTCGTCGTCATGGCCAGACGCTCGATTCCACCCGCCCTTCGATCGATGTCGAGACGCACCGTGAGGCGGTAGGCGTTTTCGGCCTCATTACGCCATGGAACTTCCCTATCGCGATCCCAGCGTGGAAATCCGCGCCGGCGCTCGCCTTCGGCAACACTGTCATCCTGAAGCCGGCAACCCCGACGCCGGCAATCGCGCATGCATTCGGTGCGATCCTGATTGAAGCCGGCGCTCCGGCAGGTGTGTTCAACCTCATTATCGGCGAGGGCGACGTCGGCCGCGCGATCGTAAATCATCCCGCCATCGATGGTATCTCGTTTACCGGCTCCCAAGTCGTAGGCGCGAGCGTGGCGGAAGGTGCGGCGAAACGACAGGCGCGCGTGCAGCTCGAAATGGGCGGCAAGAACCCACTCGTGGTGCTCGACGACGCGGATCTCGATCGAGCGGTCATGTGTGCGATCGACGGCGCATTCTATGCGACTGGGCAGCGCTGCACCGCCTCGTCACGGATCATTGTCACCGAAGGAATCCATGACCGGTTTGTCGAGGCTCTCGCGGACAAAGCCCGGTCGCTCCGAGTCGGCGATGCGCTGGATCCGGAAACGCAAATCGGTCCTGCGGTTACCGAGCAGCAGCTCGAGCAAAATCTGCGCTACGTCGCCATTGCGCGCGGCGAAGGCGGCAAGGTGCTGACTGGAGGCGAAGCGCTGAACCTGGGCAAGCGCGGACATTATATGGCGCCGACGGTGATCGCAGACACCGCGCCCGACCAGCGCATCAACTGTGAGGAAGTTTTCGGCCCAGTCGCGAGCACGGTGAAGGTGCGCGATTATGACGAGGCGCTGGAGATCGCCAATCGCGGGCAGTTCGGCCTGTCGGCGGGGATCGTCACCAACTCGCTGAAACACGCGCGGCATTTCCGTCGCCATGTTCGCGCCGGCATGGTGATGATCAATCTGCCGACTGCAGGCGTCGACTATCACGTTCCGTTCGGCGGCACCCGCAAGTCGAGCTATGGGGCGCGCGAGCAGGGCTTCGCCGCCGTCGAATTCTACACGCAGACCAAGACGGTTTACATCGGGGGGTAGTTGGTTGGCTCAATCAGGCGAAACTCGGGCTGTATATCCGAGCCTGCGCGGCAAGAGAGCGTTGGTCACGGGCGGCGGATCCGGTATCGGGTCGGGAATCGTCGAGGAACTCTCGCGCCAGGGCTCCGACGTAATCTTCTTCGATATATTGAACGGAGAATCAGAAGCACTCGCTTCACGGACCGGCGCGAGGTTCGAGCGCGTGGACCTGACCAGGATTCCAGAGATGATTGGACGCGTCCGCGACCTGATCGCTGACGGCGGACCAATTGACGTGCTCGTCAACAATGCGGCGAATGATGATCGGCACAAGTTCGAGGAGGTCACGGAGGAATATTGGGACAACCGCCTCAACGTGAATCTGAAGCACCAATTCTTTTGCGCGCAGGCCGTGGTGCCGGAAATGCGTCAGAAGGGCGGCGGCTCGATCGTCAATTTGGGGTCGATCAGCTGGCACCTCGCGCTGCCGGACCTCGTTCTCTATCAAACCTGCAAGGCGGCAATCGAAGGCCTCACGCGGGCGCTCGCGCGGGACCTCGGCGGCGACAATATCCGAGTCAATTGCGTGGTGCCCGGCAACGTTCAAACGCCGCGACAGCTGCAATGGTATACTCCCGAAGGCGAAGCCGAGATCGTTGGCGCGCAATGCATCAGCACTCGCCTCGTACCGCAGGACGTAGCCGCACTCGTCGCCTTCCTCGCGTCGGACGATGCACGCGGAATGACCGGACATGAATATTTCGTCGACGCGGGCTGGCGCTAGGATGACCGAGCCGCGCAACGTCTGGTCGCTTGCTGCCGAGCTCGGCGAAGGTCCGGTCTGGGTCCAGCGGGATCACGCCTTGTGGTTCGTGGACATCAAGAAGAAGCAGATCCACCGGCTCAATCCGGCGGATGGAAGCAAGAACAGCTGGGATGCGCCCGAGCAAGTCGGTTTCATTTTTCCAGCCGAACGCGGCGGCTTTGTCGCCGGATTGCAATCCGGCCTGTACCATTTCGACGAGACGAACGGCGCCTTCGACCTCATCGCAAGGGTCGAGACGGACAAGCCCAACAACCGGCTCAATGACGGCGTCGTCGATCCAAAGGGACGGCTCTGGTTCGGAACAATGGACAATGATGAAAGGGCAAGAAGCGGCGCCTTCTATTGCTTTGCGGACGGGAAGCTCACGCCGACCGGGATCGATGACATTGCCATCACCAACGGTCCGGCAGTCTCGCCCGACGGACGCCACCTCTATTTGGTCGATACGCTCAAGGGCACAATCGAGATCGCCGATATCAATGACGACGGCCGGGTGGAAAATCGCAGTTCATTCGTGCGCATCGAAAAGACGGACGGATACCCGGACGGGCCGACCATCGACAGCAATGGCTATCTCTGGATTTCGCTTTACGCCGGCTGGGAAGTCCGCCGTTATTCTCCGACTGGCGACCTCGTCGAACGCGTGCGGTTCCCGGTCGCGAACATCACCAAGATTGCGTTCGGCGGAGCCAACCTTCGCACTGCATATGCAACGACCGCGCGCCAACTGCTGAAGCCGGACGATATCGCCAAACAGCCGCAGATCGGCGACCTGTTCGAGTTCCGCGTCGATGTTCCCGGAGTTCCATGCCCATCCGTAAGCTACTGATCATCGCCTCGCTGAGCGCGTCGAGTGCGCTCGCTGCCCCAACGATCGATCCGCAGTTCGGTGACCATTCCGTCGTCCAGCGCGGTAGGCCCGTGCTGCTCAACGGAACCGCTGCGCCAGGTGAGCGGCTCACCATAAGCTTTGCCGGCGCAAAGAGGCTTGCAACAGCGGACTCGAACGGTCGCTGGCACGCGCAGTTTCCGCCTCGGGCGGAAGGGCAGCCATTCACGATCCGCGTCGTCGGACAAGATGGCACGGCAACCGCGAACGATGTCGTGATCGGCGACGTGTGGCTCTGCTCGGGCCAATCGAACATGGAGTATCCGCTGTTCCGTGCTCTCGGTTACGAGGCGACAAAGGCGGCGGACGATCCCGATCTGAGGCTAATGAAGGTGCCGCATCAGGTCGCCGACAAGGTCCAGACGAATTTCAAGGACGTGCCCGCCTGGAAGGTGTCGTCGCCCGACGCTGGCGCGAATTTTTCCGCCGCCTGCTATTTCATGGTGCGTCAGTTGCGCGAAACCGAGAAGGTGCCGATTGGTGCCATCGACGACAGCTGGGGCGCCACTCCGATCCGCCAGTGGATGGACGAGACGTCGGTTCGCAACGGCGGCGAAGGCGCGCTCGCCGATCTCGTGGATCTGCAGCAGACCAATCCAACCACCGCGATGCGCGCTTTCGGTGAGATCTGGGCTTCCTGGTGGCGCGGACAGGCTCATGACACTGCCGGCCAGGAGCCGTGGCACGCGAGCGACCGCCTTCAGTGGAAGGCCGTTCCGAAGATTGACTATTGGGATGCCTGGGCGCCCGAGTGGAAGAGCTTCGATGGTGCGGTCTGGTTTCGCCGGCGCCTAACGGTCACGCCGGCGCAGGCAGCGCAAGGAGCAACACTCTCGCTCGGAATCATCGACGACATGGACCAGACGTGGGTCAACGGCGTGCCCGTTGGCGGCACCAACGATTGGGCAGCGCAGCGCGTCTATCCCATTCCCGCAGGCGTGCTGAAGCCCGGCGCGAACGAGATCGTCATTTATGTTCGTGACAATTTCGGCCCCGGCGGCTTCGCAGGGCCGGCAGACAAGGTGAAGCTCGCGCTAGCTGGAGGTGAGATCCTATCTCTGCCGGACGGCTGGCAATATTCGGTTATCGACAGCCTTGTGGGAGCGCCGCCGACTCCGCCTTGGACCGGCGTTGCGAGCGTGTCGAAAATCTACAATGCGATGATCGCTCCTTTGGGACAGCTCGGATTGAAGGGAATAGCCTGGTACCAGGGCGAGGCGGACGTCGGTGTTCCCGGCTATGACCGCCGTCTCGCTGCCTGGATTGCAGACTGGCGCAAACAGTTTCGCGATCCGCAGCTTCCGTTCCTTATCGTCGGACTCGCGGGCTGGGGCAAACAGAGTGCGAAGCCGGTCGAGAGCGGCTGGGCGGCACTAATCGATGAGCAGCGCAAGGCCGTCCAGCGCGACCCACGCACCGCGCTCATTAGTGCGATCGATCTTGGCAATCCGACCGACATTCATCCGTCGGACAAGCAGTCGGTCGGGCGCCGGCTGGCTTTCGCGGCGGAGCAGCTCGTCTACGGCGATCCTGCAGGAAAGGTCGGTCCCCTTCCACTCTCTGCGTCGCGCTCCGGCAACTCGGTCGTGGTCCACTTCAGCAAACGCCTCAAGACGCTGAGCGGCGCCTCGGCGATCGGGTTTGAGCTCTGTGCTGCAACTCTGGAGAGCTGCCGCTTCGCCGACGCCCGAGCGCGTGGAGATGCTGTCGCGGTCGCAGTGGATGGCCAGCCGGTCACGCGCGTGCGCTACGCCTGGGCCGACTATCCGATCGTCAATCTCTACGACGAGGATCTGTTGCCGGTGCCCGTGTTCGAGCTTCCCGTTCAGTGATTATTCCGCGGCACCTTTCTTGATGTGCCCCGATATTTGACCGCGAACTCCAGCACGCCTCCGGTCGACAATTGACCCGTCTTCTCGCGGAACAGCTCTTCCCAGGGTGTATTGCTCGCCGGAACCGGAGGTGGCGCCTCGATCTTGCGCTGCGCGATTTCATCTTCGCCGACCAGCGCATCGCAAGTGCCCGCGTTGAGGTCGATGCGGATCATGTCGCCGGTCCGCAGCCACGATAGCCCACCCCCTGCAGCGCTTTCGGGTGAGGCATTGAGGATCGACGGACTATCGGATGTTCCCGATTGCCGCCCGTCGCCAAGCGTCGGCAAGCTCTGGATGCCGCGCTTCAGGAGCGCGTCCGGCGGCTGCATGTTCACGACCTCCGCCGAGCCGGGCCAGCCGACCACCCCCGAGCCGCGGATCACCAGGATGCAATTCTCGTCGATGTCGAGCGAGGCGTCGTTGATGCGATGGTGATAATCGTCGGATCCGTCGAATATGATCGCGCGCGCTTCGAACACGCCTTCGTGCCCGACTCGTGAAAGATAACGCTGCCTGAACTCGTCGGAGATCACGCTCGTCTTCATGATCGCGAAATCGAACAGATTGCCGGAGAGGACAAGGAAGCCCGCGCGTTCCTTCAGCGGTGCCCAATAGGGTAGAATCACCTCGCGGTCGGTCGCTTCCCTTCCTTCGAGATTTTCCGCCTGCGTTTGGCCGGTGCAACTAAGGGCATTTTCGTCGAGCTTGCCGGCCTGCAGCAGCTCCCACATCACCGCAGGCACGCCGCCCGCGCGATGGAAGCGCTCGCTCA
>JANWLR010000028.1 GCA_025450755.1 Sphingomicrobium sp.
GAAGTTGGCGGGCAGGCGTTCGGCCCCTACGCGGCGCTGATCGAGGAGCTTGGATGACCCTTAGGCGCGTACTTGCCGTGCTTGCTCTTGGAGCGGCGATCATTTCCGGATCTGCAACTGCCGAACCGATACATCATTTGGCGAACGGCATTGCGGCGGAGGCCGGGTCTGTAAAAACCCGAGTGACTGCGCTGACACCGTCGATCGTTCGTGTCCGAGTCACTCCGGACGGGAAATTCGGCGAAGATGCAAGCTGGGCCGTGCCCGCCTCGGTGCGCCGCGAAAGCGTTTTTGTGAGCGCTACACCCGACGGGTTCAGGACGAGCGCGGTCACGGTCCACCTCGATCCGGCGACCCTGCAACTCACGCTCGCTGACCTCGCGGGAAAGACGATCATAACGGACCTGCCCGAGCCGCTGCGGTTCGACGGTCACGGCTTCGTCTTGCGCAAAGCGCTTCCGATCGGCGAGCACATCTTCGGCATGGGCGACAAGACCGGTGTCCTCGACCGGCGTGGCTACACGTTCACCAATTGGGACACGGACGCGCCTGGCTTCACTCCGTCCACCGACCCGATCTACAAGGCGATACCATTCTTCATCGGCGTGGGCGACGCAGGAGCAAGCTACGGCCTGTTCCTCGATAACAGCTGGCGCAGCACGTTCGATTTTGGCCACAGGAATGCCGATGCGATCGAAATCAGCGCCCAAGGCCCGATCGACTATTACCTGATCGCCGGTCCGACCATGGCCGACGTCGTCCGGCGCTACACCGACCTGACCGGAAAGCCGCCACTCGCGGCCCTCTGGTCGCTTGGCTACCAGCAATCGCGCTGGAGCTACATGAGCGATGCCGAGGTTCGGTCCCTCGCCGCGCGGTTCCGGCAGGAGCACTTCCCGATCGACGTGATCTGGCTCGACATCGATTACCAGGAGAAGAACCGCCCCTTCACCGTCAATAGGTCGACCTTCCCCGATATGCGCAAGCTGGTCACGGATATGGGCAGCGAAGGCATCCGGCTGGTTCCGATCACCGACCTGCACGTCGCGTATCTACCAAAGCAGGGCTACGCGCCGTTCGACAGCGGCATCGCGGGAAACAATTTCGTGCACAAGGCGGACGGCAGCCTTTATGTCGCGCCGGTCTGGCCCGGCCCTTCCGTCTTCCCCGATTTCACTCGAGCGTCGACCCGCACTTGGTGGGGAAGCCTCTACAAGGACTTCATCGACGACGGATTCGCCGGCTTCTGGAACGACATGAACGAGCCGGCCGTGTTCGACACGCCGACCAAGACGATGCCGCTCGACAACTTGCATCGGATCGAGACTGACGACTTTGCTCCGCGAACCGCGACTCACGCGGAAATCCATAATGTCTACGGAATGCAAAACACGCGCGCGACGTTCGAGGGAATGAAACGGTGGCGGCCTGACCAGCGACCCTTCGTGATGACCCGCGCCTCCTTCGCCGGCGGCCAGCGCTATGCGGTGACCTGGACCGGCGACAACAGCTCGACATGGGATCATTTGCGCCTGTCCGTCGAGCAGCTGATAAATCTTAGTCTATCGGGCTTTGCCTATAGCGGCGCCGATGTCGGCGGATTCACGGGCGGTCCGAGCCCCGAGCTTATGACGCGCTGGTTCGAGTTCGCCGCGTTCACGCCGATCTTCAGAGATCATTCGATGAAAGATGCGCCGCGCGCGGAACCGTGGGTCGACGGTCCGGCACAGATGGCCATCCGCAAGCGCTATGTCGAAGAACGCTACCGGTTGCTCCCGTACATCTACGCGCTCGCGGAACAGAATTCACGGACCGGCGACCCGATCATGCGGCCCGTTTTCTATGACTATCCTGATGCACTCGACCGCGGGTGCGATCTATCGATGAGCTTCACGCTGGGGAGCAAGGTGCTGGTTGCGGGTCCGCCAAAGCCGGAGTCGCCGGAGCCATTCGACATCTGTCTGCCAACAGGCGGATGGTATGACTATTGGAGCGGACAAGCAGTGACCCAATCGAAGCTGACCGAAACTCCAAAGCTTGACGTTCTACCGGTATTCGTCCGCGCCGGCACGATCCTGCCGCGCCAGCCGCTGGTCCAGAGCACGATGGAGACCCCCAATGGGCCGCTCGAGCTCGATGTCTATCCCGGGCCGGACTGCTCCGGCGAGATCTATTTCGACGATGGTGTAAGAACAAGTGGGCCAAGTCTTCGCCAAGACATCCAATGCATTGAAACCCCGAAGGGAATCGCGCTACGGTTCGGTCCCCGGCAGGGCTCTTATCGGCCGTGGTGGAAGCAGATTGAAGTGACAGTCCACGGCAGTAAGACGGCACGCATGACGATTCCGGATCAATCTCGAGCCGCAGAAATCTTGATCGCCGCGGCAGCCCAGTGAACACGGCGCCGCCCCGCACGGTCTGCATCCTCGGCGGAGGAACCGCGGGGTGGATGACCGCCAATCTTATTCATCGCAGATGGGCAGAGCATGGGACCAAGATCTCGCTGATCGAATCCAGCGCGATCGGGATCATTGGCGTCGGCGAGGGCTCCACTCCCCAGTTGAAGGCATTCTTCGATGATCTCGGAATCTCCGAATCCGAGTGGATGCCGCGCTGCAACGCCACCTACAAGGCAGGCATCGAATTCGCCGGCTGGTCGGACCGGCCCGGCTACGAACGTTACTTTCACCCCTTCCCGACTTTCGTCGACCATTTCACCCAGTCGAAATTCTTCTATGCCGCGCATGCTCGCCGCGCCGGCCGCAACGTCCCCGCGCACCCGGACCCCTTCTTCGTCCCGACACGCATCGCACGCGAAGGCCGGGCTCCAGTGGCCCCTCCCAATTTCCCTTTCTTGGTGAGCTACGGCTATCATTTCGACGCGCACCTCATCGGCGCCTGCCTGCGCGACTTCGGAACTGCTCGAGGGATTGACCATATCGACGCGAAAATCGCTTCGATCGAGCTCGACGATCAGGGCAACGTGAAGGCGCTGGTCGCTGAGGACGGGCGGCGGTTCGAAGCCGACTTCTTTGTCGACGCGAGCGGGTTCCGGGCAGCGATCATCGAAGGAGCGCTGAAGGAGCCGCACCGCCCATTTGGCGAGAATCTGTTCAACGACCGGGCCGTGGTCACGCCGACGCCGCGTCCCGAATCCGGCGTCCAGGCGTGCACTCAGTCGATCGCCAAGTCGGCGGGCTGGATCTGGAACATCCCGCTGACCAACCGCATCGGCAACGGCTATGTCTATTCATCGCGCTATATCGATCCGGACGATGCGGCAGCCGAGCTTCGGGTGCATCTCGGCCTCGGCGAAGATGCCGAGGTTCGGCACCTGCAGATGAAATGCGGCCGCATCGATCGGAGCTGGGTTAAGAACTGCCTTGCGGTCGGGCTTGCCCAGGGATTCCTCGAACCGCTCGAAGCCACTGCGCTGCACATTGTGCTTGCGACCGTCGGTTCGTTCCTGGATGCATGGGACAAAGGCGAGCGCGACCAATTCAACGCCGCAATTTCGCGGCGCTACGAAGGCATCCGCGATTATCTTGTCTGTCACTATCGGACCGCCCAGCGAAAGGACACGGATTACTGGCGTGACGCGACGACCAACAACAATCTTTCCGACAGTCTGAAGGGCGTGATCAACAGCTGGTTCCGCGCGCAAAATCTCGAAGAGGAGGTCAATAGCCAGGATATCGCCGGCTATTACTCGCCAATCTCATGGCATTGCATGCTTGCGGGGTACGGGAACTTCCCTCCTCCCGATCTCCTGAAACCACCGGGGCCGGACATCACCCCTCTCGACATGGCCGAAGTCGAGCGGTTCGTCAGCGGCTGTGCGATGAACTTTCCTCCGCTCGAAGAAGCGCTGGAGCGTCTTAAGGAAGCAGCATGATCCGTCGCCTATTCCTGGCCTGCCTATTGCTGTTCGTTGCCAGCCCCGCATTGGCCGGCGATCCGAATGGGCCGGTCCACGTCAGTGCCGGGACAATCGTCGATCTCGGAGTGCTCACATCGAAATATGCCGACCCGCGGAGGGTCGTGGTGTGGCTTCCGAGCGGCTACAGCTCTCACGGGCCGAAATATGCGGTGCTCTACATGCACGATGGCCAGAACCTCTTCGATACCGCGACGGCCGGGTACGGCATGGAGTGGCAGATCGACGAGACGCTCGATCGACTGATCAAGGAGAAGAAGGTCCGGCCTACCCTTGTCGTCGGCATTTGGAACACGCCCAAGCGGCTTCAGGAATATGTGCCGTCCAAGGCATTCAATGGCCTTCCACCGAGCTACCGCGGCAAAATTCGCGCGCTCTATGGCGGCGATCCACTGTCGGACGGCTATTTGAAGTTCATCGTCCGCGAGCTTCGGCCGATGATCGACGCCAGGTTCAACGTGAAGACAGATCGCGCCGACACCGCCGTCATGGGCTCCTCGATGGGCTCGCTCATCTCGCTCTACGCGATCGACGAATATCCGCAGGTCTTCGGCGCCGCGGGCATGATGTCGACCCACTGGCCGCTCGTCATAACGCCCGACAACAAGCCGATCAGCGATGAGCAATATGAGACCGTTTCGAGAGCTTTCGAGCGCTACCTGGCCCCTGCGCTGCCCGATCCCGCGACCCACAAATTATACTTCGACCATGGCAGCGAGACCCTGGATGCGAATTATGCGCGATACCAGGACAGGGTCGACAATGTCGTAAGTCGCCGCGGCTATCGCCAGTGGACCACTACGCTCAGCCTCAGCTATCCCGGCGAAAAGCACAATGAGATCAGCTGGGCGTCGCGAGTCGCGGTGCCGCTGCAGTTCCTGCTTCCGCCCTTATCGCCGCGCTGACGTCACCGCGGCGCGAGCACGCTCGCCAATCACGTCCAGCGTATCTCCTGATTTCACGAACCAGCTGCCGCCGACGCAAAGCACATTTTCGAGCGCGAGCCATTCGACCGCAGTATCCGGGCGGATACCGCCGGTCGGGCAGAAGCGGACGTCGCCGAAGGGGCCCGCGATCGCCTTTATCGCGGGAATCCCTCCCGATGCCTCGGCAGGAAAGAATTTGAATCGGTCCAGTCCAAGATCAAGCCCACGCATGATGTCGCTTGCAGTCGCGACGCCGGGCAGGAATGGAACGCCGCTTTTGATCGCCGCTCTGCCAAGGGTCCCGGTGAGGCCCGGCGAGACGATGAACCCGCTCCCGGCCTCGATCGCCTGCGCGAGTTGATTGTCATCGAGCACGGTGCCTGCGCCGACCATAGCACCCGGCACTTTGCTCATCTGTCGGATCGCTTCGAGTCCATAACCGGTGCGCAGCGTCACTTCCAGAACCGGCAGCCCCGCACCGACGAATGTTTCGGCGAGCGCTACCCAGTCCATCTCCTCGTGGAAGACCAGCACAGGAATGACCGGCGCAGCGCGCATGATATCGTCGATCGTCATGCGTGCTCCTTCGCAAAAGCTGCGGCCGCTCCGAATAGGCCCGGCTGGGGGTAGGTGATCAGCTTGACCGGCATTTCGTCCATTCGCCGCTCGAACCGGCCCTTGGCGATGAACCGGTCGCGAAAGCCCGATCGCGGAAGATAGTCGGCGAGGCGCAGCCCGACACCGCCTCCGATGACGACGCCGTTGGCGCCCTGCGCCAGCGCCAGGTCGCCAGCGACCGCGCCAAGGCTCAAACATAACCGGTCGAGCGCAGCCGTGGCGAGGCTGTCGGTGCCGGCAAGCGCCGCAGCCCATAGCTCCTTTTCATCGTGGATGCTGACGTCGAGATTCTCGATCGCTGCAAGCGCCTCATAGAGATTGGGCAGCCCCTGGCCCGCGACGACCCGCTCGACCGAGACTCGACGGAAGTTGCGGCGCAGCTGGTTCAAAATCTTGTCCTCGAGGCTGTCGAGCGGCGCGAAATCGACGTGGCCTCCCTCGGTCTCAATCACATCGTAATGATCGCTTTTCCGAAGCAATGCAGCGACCCCAAGCCCCGTCCCGGGGCCGATGATCGAGGTCACTCCTACCTTCGGCATCGGGCGGTCAGGTCCGCACAGATGCTGGAACTGTTCGTCGGGCAGCGTCGCGACCGCATAAGCGACGGCACCGAAGTCATTCACGATGACGTAGCGGTCGACGCCCAGACGTTCCTTGATCAACCCGGGACGGATCACCCACGGATTATTGGTCAGCTTCAGGACCTCGCCGCCGATCGGGCCCGCGAAGGCAATCGCCAACTCGTTCGGTAGCTCGATTCCCGCCCGACGGCCAAACTCCTGCCATGCGAGCTGAAAGCTGCCATGCTCGGCGGTCTTGAGCGTAACAGGCTCGCCGAGAGAGACGACGCGGCCGTCATCGATCTCGGCGAGCGCGAAGCGGGCGTGAGTCCCGCCGACATCGGCAACTGCGACCCGGCGGCTCACGCTTGTTCCGCGTCCATCGCGGCGAGCATCGCCGATGCGCCCGCTTCGGCTTCGTTCACGTAAATCCGCATCATTGCGAACAGCTCGCGGCCGGTGCCGACCGGGGACGGCGGTGAGTTTGCCGGCGGCCGCGAGGCGAGATCGACTCCAACTGCTTCGAGCCTGCCCGTCCGCGCGTCGAGGCGGATCGGGTCGCCGTCGCGCAGCCGGGCAAGCGGTCCATCGGGAAGCGCCTCGGGAGAGACGTGAATTGCCGCCGGAACCTTGCCGCTGGCGCCGGACATGCGCCCATCGGTGATCAGTGCGACCTTGTGGCCGCGATCCTGAAGCACTCCCAGGGTCGGAGTCAGCTTATGGAGCTCGGGCATGCCATTGGCGCGCGGGCCCTGGAATCGCACCACGACTGCGCAGTCGCGGTCGAGCTCGCCCGCCTTGAACGCCTCGAGCACTTCGTTCTGGTCCGAAAAGCACCGCGCCGGCGCCTCGATCAGCCAACGCTCCTCGTCAACCGCACTGGTCTTGAACACCGCGCGGCCGATATTGCCCTGCACCAGCCTCAGGCCCCCGTCCGACTGGAACGGATCGTTGACGGGACGAAGCATGTCGATGTCGGCGCTTTCCTCGGCGCTCTTCCAGATGAGCTCGTCGCCATGCAGCTCGGGATTGCCGACCCATGCGTCCATCGAATCCGCGCCGGCGGTGAGTTGATCTTTATGGATCAGCCCTTTGTCGCCGAGAGTATAAGTCACGAACGCCATTCCGCCGGCATCCTGGAAGTCGTTCACATCCTTCGATCCATTCGGATAAACACGCGTGATCAGCGGTACAGCCGAGGACAAGTCGGCAAAGTCCTGCCAATCGATGATGATCCCCGCCGCCCGGGCGATCGCCGGGAGATGAATGAAGTGGTTGGTCGACCCGCCGGTGGCGAGCAGGCCCACCATTGCGTTCACGATCGCTTTTTCATTCACCACCTGCGAAAGCGGCCGCTCGCCATTGCGCGCGAGCTTTGCGAGCCGGTGCACTGCCGCGCGGGTCAGCGCCTGCCGCAGCGGAGTCCCTGGATTGATGAAAGCTGCGTTCGGCACGTGGAGGCCCATCAGCTCCATCATCATCTGGTTGGAATTGGCGGTTCCGTAGAAGGTGCAGGTGCCGGGTGAATGATAGGAGCGGCTCTCGGCCTTCAAGAGCTCGTCCTTGCCGACCTTTCCTTCCGCATAGAGCTGCCGGATTCGCTGCTTCTCCTTGTTGGCAAGTCCCGAAGGCATCGGCCCGCCAGGCACGAGGAGCATCGGCAGATGGCCAAAGCGCAGCGCTCCGATCAGCAGGCCAGGGACGATCTTGTCGCAGATTCCAAGCAGTGCCGCAGCATCGAACATGCCGTGGCTGAGCGCGACCGCGGTGCTCATCGCGATCACGTCGCGGCTGAATAGCGACAGGTCCATCCCCGCCTGTCCCTGGGTCACGCCGTCGCACATCGCCGGGACTCCGCCCGCGACCTGGGCCGTCGCACCGACCTCGCGCGCGAAGATCTTCATCTGCTCAGGATAGCGGCCGTAGGGCTGATGCGCCGAGAGCATGTCGTTATAGGAGGTGACGATTGCGATATTGGGAGCCGACAGGTTGCTGATCGCCTCCTTGTCTTCGCCTGAAGCTGCAAAGCCGTGCGCGAAATTGCCGCAGCTCAGGCGCGACCGGTTGATCCCGCGCTCCTTCTGCTCGGCCATGAGATCGAGATAGCGGCGGCGCGTCGGCCTCGACCGTTCGACAATCCGGTCGGTAACTGTGCTAATATTGGAATCGAGTGCCATGGCGCGCCCTTACTCGTGCCAGCTGATTCCGTCTCGCTCCGTGAGCGCGATGGCCGCAGAAGGACCCCAGGTCCCCGCGGCATAAGGTCTCGGACTGATCGCTTTCTCGGCCCAAGCGGAACGAATGCGGTCAATCCAGGCCCATTGTGCCTCGACCTCGTCGCGACGGACGAACAGCGTCGGATCGCCTTCGATCAGATCGAGCAGCAGCCGCTCGTACGCGACTCGGCGGCGATACTCGCTGAACGCGTTGGCGAGACCGATGTCGAGCGGGATCTCGCGCAGCCGCACGCCTTGCCGGTCGAGCCCCGGCGTCTTCGCCATGAGGCGCAGCTCGATGCTTTCTTCCGGCTGAAGCCCGATGATCAGCTTGTTGGGCCGCGTCGTCGCGCCGCGCGATGCGAAGATCGAATAGGGCACATCCTTGAACTGGATAAAGATCTCGGTGTCACGCTCGGGCATGCGCTTGCCGGTGCGCAGGTAAAAAGGCACGCCTTTCCAGCGCCAATTGTCGACGTGCGCCTTTAACGCGACGAAGGTCTCCGTGTTGCTTTCATGGCCGATCTCCTCGGGATAACCCGGGACCGGCTCGCCATCGATCGCGCCGCGCGTGTACTGGCCTGTGACGGTCGTCTGTTCGACATCAGCCGCGGTGATAGGTCTTAGCGCACGGAGAACCTTCACCTTCTCGTCGCGCACCGCGCTGGCATTGAAATCGCTCGGCGGCTCCATCGCGACCAACGCCAATAGCTGGAGCATATGGTTCTGGACCATGTCGCGCAGAGCGCCAGCACCTTCGTAATAGTCGCCGCGCCCTTCGAGCCCGACCGTCTCGGCCACCGTGATCTGCACATGATCAATATGTGCGCTGTTCCACAGCGGCTCGAACATGAGATTTGCAAATCTCAGTGCGATCAGGTTCTGGACCGTCTCCTTGCCGAGATAATGATCGATCCGGAACGTTCGTTCTTCGGGAAAATGAGCGGCGACGGAGTCATTGATCTCCCGGCTCGATTCGAGATCTGTGCCGAGCGGCTTTTCCAGCGCCATGCGCACGGTCGGGCAGGCAAGGCCTGCATTCGCAAGACCGTCGATCGTCGGTTTGAACAGCGATGGCGCGGTCGAGAGAAATATGCCGACTCCGTGACACGGATCGCCGATAGACTGCGCGAGCTTGGCGAAGCCCTCGGGGTGGGTGATGTCGACCGGGACGTAATAGAGGCGCGACAGGAATCGTTCGGCAATTCCAGCGCTGTAGAAGCCTTCCGAAAGATGTTCCTTCAGCGCCTCATCGGCACGTTCGCGAAACGCGGCATCATCCAGATCGGTGCGAGCAGTGCCGATAATCCTAAGCTCAGGCGGGAGAAGGCCATCGGAGTCGAGGCCATAGAGCGAGGGGAGCAGCATGCGGCGTGCAAGGTCACCGGTCGCGCCGAACATTACCAGGGTCGAGATACGCTCTGCCATGGGGCTGCTATATTGCCGCTAGAGCGCAGGCAAAGAGCGAAAATGTCGGCGCGCACACATATTCATAGGCGCGTCCAGGCAAGTGCGATCATCACCGCGAGGGCGACGAGGCTCGTCGTCATTGCCACGGCAGCCGAAAGCCCTCTCCGTCCAGCATATACAAGCGTGATCCCAATCTTCACTGCCATGTTCGAAATAGTCGTCCCGCTGATGGCCATTGCCGCAAGCAACGGCGAAATGGCGTCGGGCGGCAACGCCCCCAGCGTGATGATCGCCACGTCCACATCCATGCTACCGATGATCAGCAAGAGGACGGCAATTCCGCTCTGGCCGAACCTGCCCTGCGCCCAGGTTGCGGCAATGGCCGCCACCGCAACGAATGCGACGAACCCGAGTGCCGGCAGCAACGCAATCGGGTTGCCCGGAGGAGCTGGAGCATCGTTGCGAGGCGACTTGCGAACCAACCACAGCCCCGCTCCCCACGCGACGACCAGCGCCGGAAGCATGAGTATCACGATCGCCGGCAGGACTCGTGTCGCGAGCACCGCAATCAGGAGTGGAAGGCGCAGGTACATGACTGCCGTTGCAAGTGCGATCCCAGCCGGTTCTGCCCCGGCGCGCTTTTCGCTTCCAAGGCGCTGCGCTAGTACCTGCGTGATCGCAGTCGAACTGTAAGCGCCGCCAATCAGCGCCGTTGCGATCGTCCCATGGCGCTCGCCGAAGATCCGGTTCGCCACATAACCCATGAACGAAAAGCCGGTGATGATGACGACCACGAGCCACAGGCGCTGCGGGTTCCACGCGCCAAGCGGGCCATAATGGCCGCTCGGAAGGAACGGCAGGACCGCACCGGCAATGACTGCGTATCGCGCGAGTGCCTTGACGTCGTCAGCGTCGAGCCTTTCGACAAAGCCGTGGAGCTCCTGCCTTAGCGCGAGCAACGCAACTCCGATCGCAGCACATGCGATCGCGAGACCGGGCGAGCCATCGCCAGCGAGGAAACCGATTGCAATAGTGCTGATCGCCGCAACGGCGGTCGTTGAATCATGGTGATCCCTGAGTTCACGCGAATAAGCGATCACCATCATTGCGACCATGCCCGTCACGAGGGCTGCGGCGACATATGGGTGCCCAAGTGCACCGATCTGCCCGGCGATGCCGCTGCCAAGCCCGAGGATGGTGAACGTGCGTACCCCGGCGACGCGAGTGCCGGGCTTCTCGTCCTTGAGCTTCCACCCGCGTTCGATCCCAACCAGCAATCCGCAGGCGAGCGCCGTTCCGACGCACAGTGCCTGCCAATACCAACTTGCGTTCAGCTCAATCTCTCCGCGTGCCAAGCGAGATGGTTGGCCATGAAAGTGGAGATGAAATAATAGCTGTGGTCATAACCTTGCTGGCGCCGCAGAGTCAGCGCGACCCCCGCATCGGCGCAAGCGCGCTCGATCAACTCGGGGCGCAGCTCCTGCTCCAGGAACTGGTCCGCCGTGCCGACGTCGACCAGCAGGTCCGTCACGCGAGCTCCATGTTGGATCAAGGCCACCGCGTCATGCTTGCGCCAGGTCGCGCGGTCATCGCCCAGATAGCCGGTAAGCGCCTTCTGCCCCCATGGCACTTGCGAAGGAGCAACGATCGGCGCGAAAGCCGACACGCTTCGAAAGCGATCCGGAAAATTCAGCGCGACCGTCAGCGCGCCATGCCCGCCCATTGAGTGGCCGGTGATCGCCTGCCGGTCCATGTCGACCGGGAATTCCGACGCGACGAGTCGAGGTAACTCATCGGTCACGTAGGTCCACATGCGGTAATTCCAGGACCATGGCTCCTCAGTCGCATCTACGTAAAAGCCCGCGCCAATGCCGAAATCATAGCCGTCGCCGTCCGGAACATCATCGCCCCGAGGGCTGGTGTCCGGCGCGACGAAGGCCAGGCCGAGCTCGGCGCAGGCGGTGCGATACTCCCCCTTCTCTGTCACGTTAGCGTGCGTGCAGGTCAGCCCCGAAAGATACCAGACGACCGGCACGTTGCCACCCTCGCTCTGCGGTGGAAGGAAGATCGAGAAGGTCATGTCGCAGCGGCAAGCCGGCGACGCATGACGGACGACCAGCTGCCGCCCGCCATGCGACATGTTCTCGCTGACGACCTCGATCGTCACTTCGCCGCCCGGTGAAGGCCGCAGAGTTTATTGCCGTCGGGATCGCGGACATAAGCGAGGTAGAGCTTGCCGTAGGAAATTTCGCGATAGCCGGGCGGATCCTCGACCGAGGTTCCGCCATTCTCAATCGCCGCCTTGTGCCAGGCATCTACTTCCTCCGGCGTCTCAAAGTAGAAGCCGATCGTGCCCCCGTTGGCATGGCAGGCCGAACCTCCGTTCAATGGCTTGGAGACCATGAAGGCTGCTCCGTTCTTGCGATAGGCGAGCCGGCCTTTGTCATCGACATGCGCTTCCTTGCCGAACAGCGCGTCGTAAAATCTCTTGGACCGGTCGATGTCGTTCGATCCGACCATCACGTGGCTGAACATTTTTGCTCCTTCAGATCTCTATAGCGTTGGTGGCGGTCGCGGGATCGCCTGTGTTTGGGGTGTCGACAGGATCGATAAAAAGCACCTTCACTTCATCCGTTCGAGCGACGGGTCGGTGCTCGGTGCCGCGAGGAACGACGAAGAGCTCGCCGGGATTGAGGGTCACCGTACGCTCCCGCAGCTCGAGGTCGAGCACACCTTCCACGCACAGGAACAGCTCATCGGTGTCAGCATGCTTGTGCCAGTGAAATTCGCCTTCGAGCTTCGCCAGACGAATTTCATTCTGATTGTAGCGAGCCACGATCCGCGGCGCCCAATGGTCTGAGAAACTGTCGAACTTTTCGGCGAGGTTGACCTTCACTCGAGCAGATTGTTCACCCATCCAACATTCTCCTTCAACCCTCTCGCCAGCCCAATCCCGTCAATAAATGACGACCGATCGAATGCTCTCGCCCGAATGCATGAGGTCGAAGCCCTTGTTGATCTCCTCGAGCTTCAACGTGTGCGTAATCATCGGGTCGATCGCGATCTTACCATCCATGTACCAGTCGACGATCTTCGGCACGTCGGTACGGCCCTTGGCGCCGCCGAAGGCCGTGCCGCGCCAGTTGCGCCCAGTGACCAGCTGGAATGGCCGCGTCGCGATCTCCTTCCCCGCCTCGGCAACGCCGATGATGATGCTCGTGCCCCAGCCGCGGTGGCAGCATTCGAGCGCGGTGCGCATCACTTCCGTGTTGCCGGTCGCATCGAACGTGTAATCGGCCCCGCCGTCGGTGATCCTCAGCGCTTCGTCGATGATCGCCTGCCGGTCCTTGCCGCGGCCGTCGATGAAGTCGGTCATTCCGAACTTCCGGCCCCAATCCTCGCGATCCGGGTTGATGTCGACGCCGACAATCTTGTTCGCGCCGACCAGCTTCGCGCCCTGGATGACGTTGAGCCCGATACCGCCGAGGCCGAACACGACGACGTTCGCGCCAGGTTCGACCTTCGCCGTCTTGACCACTGCACCGACGCCGGTCGTGACGCCGCAGCCGATGTAGCAGCTGGTCTTGAACGGTGCGTCTTCGCGGATCCTTGCGACCGCGATCTCCGGCAGCACCGTGAAGTTCGAGAAGGTCGAGCAGCCCATGTAATGGTAGATGGTCTCGCCCTTATAAGAGAAGCGCGACGTTCCGTCCGGCATCAGGCCCTTGCCCTGCGTGGCGCGGATCGCCGTGCAGAGGTTGGTCTTGCCGCTGAGGCAAGACTTACACTGGCGGCATTCCGGAGTGTAAAGCGGGATTACATGATCTCCCGGCTTCACGCTGGTGACCGCTGGTCCGACCTCGCGGACGATTCCCGCCCCTTCATGGCCCAGGATCGAAGGAAACAGCCCTTCGCTATCGAGGCCGTCGAGCGTGTAGGCGTCGGTGTGACAGATGCCGGTCGCCATGATCTCGACCAGCACCTCGCCCTGCTTTGGTCCTTCGAGGTCGACTTCGACGATCTCGAGCGGCTTCTTGGGCGCGAAGGCGACGGCGGCGCGGGTCTTCATCGAGTTTCTCCATTGAGGAAATTGCGTATCCAATCGGCAACGCGTGCATTGTCGTTCGGCGCATCCAGCGAAGCGATCGCGCTGTCGGGGTCGGGCACGACGTCGTAGCGCTTCTCGATCAGCGCCTTGGCGAAAGCCGGCGAGAATTCGGGATGAAACTGGAAGGATATGGCCGGGCGGTCCTTCCATGCCAGGCCCGCAAAGGTCGTGAAATCCGACCTGACCGTCACTTCGGTGCCAGGCGGCTGGACGATCACCTGGTCCTGGTGTGAGGCGGGAATTGCGATTGCCTGCTCGCCGTCCATCCAGGGTTCGCTCCTTGCGATCGAATAGCGATGCAACCCGGCTCCCCAGCCCTTGTGCGATTTCTCGACACGGCCGCCGAGCGCCTCGGCCATCACCTGATGCCCGAAGCAGACGCCGACCATTTTCGCCTGATCCGCCGCGCGGATGAATTGCTGAAGAGGCTCGATCCACGGAAGGGGGTCATAGACCCCCGCTGGCGAGCCGGTGATCAGGCAGGCGTGGTACTCGGCCGCGTCGGGCAGCTTGCCGGCCTGCACGTCGAAGCTTTCGATTTCGAAGCCGTTGCCGAGCATGTCGGCGAACATCTGGGGATAGTTGCCGAAGTCGTCGGCCAAGTTGCCGGGCGGATAGCCGGTCTCGAGAATTGCCACCTTCATCGCGCCGCCTTGCCACCTCATTGACGTTGCGCCAAGACGAAGCGATGGGGAGCAGGCTCGAAGGACGCCATGCGCTGATCACCGGCGGCGGCACCGGCATCGGTGCTTCGGCCGCCGAGCAATTGAACGTCGAAGGCGCCATGCTCTCACTCCTCGGGCGCCGCCTCGACCCGCTGAAATCCATTGCGGAATGTTTCGGCGGAACGGCAATTCAGTGCGACGTGACCGACCCCGAGCGTGTGCGCGCGGCGTTCGATGAGGCTCGGGCAGCAAACGGCCCAATCGACCTTCTGATCGTCAATGCGGGGATCGCCGAGAGCGCACCATTCCACAAGATGACGCGTGAAAGCTGGGACCGGATCATCGGGACGAACCTTACCGGCGCCTTCGAATGCGCGCGGGCGGCCATTGGCGATTTGCTGAAGAGCGAAAACGGGCGGCTGGTGTTCGTGGCGTCGGTGGCGAGCCTGCGCGGTGTTCCCTACGCTTCGCATTATGCCGCTTCGAAGCATGGCCTGCTCGGCCTGATGCGCAGTCTTGCCGCCGAATATGCAAAGACAAACCTGACCGTAAACGCCGTTTGCCCCGGGTACGTCGATACGCCGATGACAGACCAATCGGTTGCGCGCGTCTCCGAGATTACCGGCCGCAGCGAGGGCGATGCGCGTAAAGCGATCACGAACATGAATGCAAGCGGTCGGCTCGTCGACCCGGAGGCGATCGGCAACGTCATCGCCATGCTCTGCCTGCCACTCTCGAGCGATATCAACGGAGCCGCGATCACCATCGACGGAGGAACGAGCGCATGACCTTCGATCCGGCTGCGTTCCAGCCGCAGCATTTCCTGTGGAAGTTCGAGAACGCGGTCGCGACGATCACGCTCAACCGTCCCGAGCGGAAGAATCCGCTGACGTTCGAAAGCTATGAGGAGTTGCGCTCGACCTTTTACGAGCTCGACCACAATTACAAAGTGAAGGTCGTCGTGATCTGCGGGGCCGGCGGCAATTTTTGCTCGGGCGGCGACGTCCACGAGATCATCGGGCCGCTCACCAAAATGAACGGACAGGGACTGCTGCGATTCACGCGGATGACCGGCGATCTGGTTCGGGCAATGCGCGTCTGTCCGCAGCCGATCATCGCCGCGGTCGAAGGCACATGCGCGGGCGCGGGCGCGATCCTGGCGATGGCGAGCGACATCCGTTTTGGCCAGCCGGGGTGCAAGACGGCGTTCTTGTTCAGCCGCGTCGGGCTGTCCGGCGCAGACATGGGCGCCTGTGCGATATTGCCGCGCCTCATCGGCCACGGGCGCGCTGCCGAGCTCCTGTTCACCGGTCGCGACATGACCAGCGACGAAGGGCTTTCCTGGGGTTTCTATAATCGCGTCGTCGAGGACGTGATGGCCGAGGCTTACGCGCTTGCCGATCAGCTGGCGAAGGGGCCGTCGATCGCGCACTGCATCACCAAGCGCCAGCTCGACGTCGAATCGAACATGACGCTCGACCAGGCGCTAGAGGCCGAGGCGCGCGTGCAGGCGCGGTGCATGGACACCAACGATTTCAAGCGCGCCTACGAGGCGTTCGCGAACAAAATGAAGCCCCACTTTCAGGGGAATTGATGGCCGACCGGAGCTTCCTTGCCTGGCCGTTTTTTGAGCCGCGTCATCGCGAGCTGGCGGAAGCAATTCAGCAATGGTGCGCGAAGCGACCGTCCGAGAGCGGCGATGTCGAGGCGGATTGCTACAGCCTTGTCACAGAACTGGGAAGCGCCGGTTTCCTCAAGCTCTGCGTCGCGGACGGCAAGCACCGCCCCGACGTCCGAAGCCTGGCAATCGCCCGCGAAACGCTCGCCTATCACAGCGCTCTGGC
>JANWLR010000029.1 GCA_025450755.1 Sphingomicrobium sp.
GGGCGCGGGCGCTGCGACGAGGATGAACATCGCCAACGACGCAAGCTGAGGCTTCGAGATCATCGACCTTCTCCAGGTTGAGCGAGAAGTCGAGCTAGCTGCGGTTACGGCGTTCCAAACATACGTTTATGTCCGTAGTAGCGAACCGCTCCGCGGCTGAAGAATTCTGGCCTTCAGCTACACCAATTGTGCTTTTCGCCATCGTCGTTACGGGCCACGTCGGCAGCGATCATCGCCGCCGCGAGGTCGCGGCCGTCGACTTGGACCATGCGCCTCGACACTCCATCGGCGCCACGGATCGCTCTGCTGCTGGTCACCTTGCCGCTGTTGAGGAGCCGAAGCAGCTGGTCGACCGCCTTGGCGCCGCGCTCCTCCGCGTCGCAGTGCGCGGCCTCGACCTTCGGCGCCGCCATGCCGGCGATCACCTGCTCGCCGTCAATCCGGATCGTATCTCCATCGAGCACACAATTGGGCCCGGCCTCGTTCCTGCAGCTTCCGAACCGCTGCACGTCGACCGATGCGCCGCCGCCGAAGCCGCGCGGGGTTCACCGGGCGCGGTTGCTCCGCTACGCCGCCCGCGATGCCCGATTTGACGCCCGTCATCGAAACCATGGAACATCGCTGGATGCGCGCGTGGGTGAACCGCGACTCGAAGGCACTGAAGGCGATCACGGCGAGCAACTTCATCCTGCTCACAGCTTCAAAGCCGGCTGCAATTCTCGACCGGCGGAGCTGGCTGGAAGCGATCGGTAAGCGCTACGACTGCCTGTCCTACCGCTTCGAGAATATTTACGTCCGCGATTTCGGGAATGTCGCTTTGTTCAGCGCGTCGATCGACCTCCATGCGACGATGGATGGGCGAGACTGGTCGGGCACGGTTTTCGTGACGGACTTATGGCGCAAGGGGCGGGTGCGCCGCGCCTGGAAGCTCGTCCAGCGCGCGGTCTCGAAGCTCGACGACAATCCCGAGCTTCCCATGGCAATCCGGTCACTTCAGCTGTGGCGCTAGCGCCGGCTCAGCCGTCGCCAAAAATCCCCTCGAAGTCTGGCTTCTCGCGACGTTCGCGCCGGCGGCCGATGTACCACAGGAGATAGCCGGCGCCGCCCACGATCAGGTCGCATGCAACGCCCCAGTTCGGATCGATGTGCACGTTGGGCATTTGCCTGCCCGGCGGCATCAGCTGCCTGAAGCTGGGGTCGGTGAACACCATCCACATCATCAGACCTAGTCCGCCGGCGACGGCTGCTGCGACCATCAGGGTCATTCCGAAGTCGGCGGTGCGGTTACCGGGACTGACCGCGATCCCAACCGCCAGAAACGGCGCCGCGACGGCAGCCATGATTGCGACTGCGCCGACTTTGCCGCTAAAATCGCCTTCGCCGACATCCATCCACGCAACGGCCAGCCCCGCGACCAGAAGCCAGGCGCCAATGATGAGCAGAATGACGCTGATCGCGCGGCGCATCAGTTGCGTTCGCGCTTCAGCATCAAGCCGCGCGCGGAGAACCAGTCATTCGCATTGTTGGTCCAGAGGAACGCACAGATCACGACGAGGATGATGATGCTGAAGACGATCAGCGATTTTATGGGCGAGGTATAGAAGGCAACGCCCATGCCGATCACGCCCCAGACGAGGTAAAGGACGCGCGACCACGGCAGGCCCTTGAGGATTCCGTAGGCGCAAATGAGGGTGATGACGCAATTGATTGTGCCCCAGACCTGCTGGAACAGCAGCGTGACGTGCATCTGAGCGAGCATCTTCACCGCCATCGGGTTCGATCCCATGGTGAGGATGCTGTAGAGCCCGAACAAGGTGAGGACGATTAGCAGCCAGCCGATGATCGTCAGTGACAGCGGTCGTTTTTCCATCGATCTACCCCTCCCATGGATGGCGCCAAGCTATCGCCTGAGCGGCGGCTGGCAAGGGCCTGATCGACTTGCGCACCGAACCGTTTTACACCCGACACAAACCGGGGGAGTTCGGCATGGGACAGAGGCACGCTGTCGCCGCGGATCGGCTGAAATGGTCCTTCTTCGCCCTGATGGGCCTGTGCGTACTGGTGGTCGTCTGGGTCGACGAGCGCTTCTGGATCAATCCGGCTGACCCGCACTGGAAACATATCGCGCCGGTTAAATATCTACTGATGCTGCACGGCCTTGCCGGCGCTACTGCGCTCACCGCCGGCGCGGTCCAGATGTCGAGCCGCATCCGACGCACGCGCACCGCGCTGCACCGTGCGCTCGGCAAGGTCTATCTCGGCGCCGTCAGCATCTCGGCGCCGGTCGCAATCTACATGGGCACCAGCACGCTCGAGCCGGTCACGATAAGGTTCGAGCAGATTTTCCAGGGCGGCTTCTGGCTATTGTCGGCCTGGATTGCCTTCGTCTGCATTCGCTCGGGACAGATGCAGCTGCACAAGGCGTGGATGATGCGCAGCTACGCCTTCACCTTGATCTTCATCACCAGTCGCGTACCCGACGCCTTCGTGAAGTCGTACAGCGACCAGTTCCTGTCCGACATGTTGTGGGGGCTGGTGGCGATTGGTCTGGTCGCGCCGGAGCTCATCTTGACTGCCCAGACGGTGTGGCGGATCCGAAGCGCAAAGTCGCGCGCAACGCGAGCTGCCCCCTTGGAGACGCTCGCTGCGGCCGAATAGCCGCCAATCAAGCTCGCTTGCGACGCCTCGAGTTCGCGAACAGCTCGGCTTCGTTTTTGCGCCGCACCCGTTCGGTGACCTCACGGGTGTTGTCGGCTGCTTCGGCGGTGCAGCGGCGGTGACAGAGGACGAGATTGTCGAGTGTCACCTCTTCCCCCTCGGGCGTCGGCAGGATCTGCTCAACCTTGGGTCCGGAATCATGTCCTTGCGTCAAGTCGAAGCGCAGGGGGCGACGGCAGCGGCGACACTCATCGCCGTCTCGTCGGCGCAGCTCGACCAGGCGCTGCTGTTCCAGCTCGCGGCGGAATTTCCATGGGTTGAGGAATCGGACGATGTTGTCGCGCGGCATGGGCTCCTTCTAGCCCGAAGTGATTACTGTCAGGTTAGCCAAACCAGCTGCCGTTAACGGGTTGATCGAGTGACCTCGCGAGCTACTTGGAAAACCAGCGTCGTCCATCCGACATCAAAGGAGGAAGCTTATGACCGTTGAAGCTCCGCGCATGGATATCACCAAGATCGCACCTGCGGTTTACAAACATCTGATCGGGATCGAGCAGGAGATCGCGGCTCGCGTCGAACCGAAGCTGTACCACCTCTTGAAGATCCGGGCCTCGCAGATCAACGGCTGCGCCTTCTGTCTCGGCATGCACACCGACGAAGCGCTGCGCGATGGTGAAAGTCCCGAACGGCTGATGCTGCTTGATGCGTGGGCCGAATCGTCCGCCTTCAGTGACAAGGAACGTGCCGCGCTCGCCTGGATCGAGGAGCTCACACTGATCGCCGACAGCGGCGCTTCCAGTGAGGCGTTCGACGGCCTCAAATCCCAATTCAGCGAAGAGGAAGTCGGCTGGCTGACGCTGGTTGCAGCGCAGATCAACACCTGGAACCGGATCGCCATCTCGAGCCGCGCGCAATATGACCGGAAGTTGTTCCAACAGCGCTACCCCGAGGCGGCGAAGACGCCGGAGCCCGCCTAGGGGCCAGCGGTGGGCCGCTTGGTCGCATTTGCCTGCCCGGTGGCGGATTCGGCCTCGGTTGATTGCTTCTGGGCCTTTGCCTGTGCCGCTTTCGCGGTCGCCGCGGCGTCCTTAGCTTCGCGGCGCTTCTTCGCTTCGACGTAGAGCTGGTATTCGTTCGGATGCGGGTCGGTAATGAACATGCTGCCGATCTCCTGCCCGTTCGAGAGGCGCTTCGCCATCTGCGCCGCAGTGATGGCCGCCCCGAGGAGGTTGATGCCGGCATATTGGCACCCCGCGGGACCGACGACGCAGCTATTGGGCTGCTGCATTCTCTCTTGCTGGGACTTGGGCCTGCCGCCGTTCTTCATCTCACGCTTCGCCTCGAGTACATCGGGGTTCAGCCGATAGCCTTGGGGCTTGGGACCACAAACGACGATTACACGGGCGTTCGGGTCCTTGTTGGCCGCGCTGCAGTCGCGATCGGCAGGGCCGGGCGCTGGAGCCGGCGGTTTCGGCATAGCCTCTGCAACCGGGCCATAAGCCTTTCCTGCAGTATCGCCGTTCGACGGGCCGCTTGCCGCCTGAGCAAGTATCACGAACGCGATCGACAGGCCGGCTGGCATGGGCGAACTCCTGCTCGCGCTGAGATTTCCCTCAGGTGAATGCGGGCTTCAATGGGTAAACTTACCGGCGCAACAACCACGCGGAGAAGGCGTATAGGCTCTCGTCCGCTTGAAAGGAGCAGCAACATGCACCGTCTGTTGCTTACGGCCGCCGCATCGGCCGCCGCTTTGATGATTTCCACTCCTGCCGCTGCCCAGAATTTTGCCGGGTCCAGTTCGAGCTACGGAGGCTACGGCCTCATCGGCGTTCCGGCGAATTCGAATGCCGGTGGCGTCCGCATCCATCGCGGCCACGGGAATGGCTTCGCCGGCTATTACAGCTCGGGCTACAACGATTATGGCGACTATGACGCCAATCGCAGCTTCGATCCCGAGAAATGGAACGACTGGTGGCACGACCGGCCGGACCGCGCTTTCCCGCGCTGGATGAGCCGCAACCAGGATTGCGCCCGCCGCTGGTACAGCGGCGACGTCCTGACCTGCTAGAGCTATTTCTCTAGGAGCGCGTAGGTGCGCCTGAACGCATGCACCTCCGCCGCCGTATAACCAGTGCCGGGAGCCTTCGGCGCCTTGTCCGGGACGCCGGTGACGAAATAGGCGATTCCGCGGCCCTTCGTGCGGTCGATCCACAGCCCGCTCTTCATGCCGTAGGCATCGCCGGCGTGACCGACGAGAATGGCGCCATTGGTGCCAAGATCGTCCGCGCAGCCCGGCGCCTTGTTCGGAAGCTGATGAGTGCCGTTACCCGCCGAGCAATAGAAACCCCCGTCGGTCTGGCCATTCTTGCCGTCGAAACGCCAGACCTGCGTGAGCAAAGTGTCGACTGCCTCCGGCGACAGGATGCGCACGCCGTCGATCTCTCCGTCATTGAGCAGCATCCGGCCAATGCGCGCCAGGTTGCGCACGGAGATCCTGAGCCCACCTTGCGGCGCAAACAGCGCTCCATTCTCCCCTGGCTTCCAGAGACTGAGGTCGCATAAAGTGCCTTCCTTGACGAAGACAGGGCAGGCCGGCCGTTCGCCGTGGAGATCGTCTTTCAGCGGCTTGCCGGTTGGATCATCGAGCTCGACCGCGCGTGCGATCGCAGCGTCGCTGCAGGTCGGCCAATTGTAACAGGCATCGAGCTTCATGGGCGCCAGCACATGCTCGTGCATCCACAGGTCGAACCGCTGACCCGTGACGTCTTCGACGATCGATCCGATGATCGGATAGTTGAGATTGACGTAATTGAAATATCCGTCGCCCGGGCTATGCGCCGGATCCCAATTCCTGGGATCGGCCATGACTTGCTTCAGCGAGCCGCCGAGAGGGATCACATAATCGTCGTCATGCTCTCGGACCGACGCGGTGTGCGATAGCAGCATTGAGAGGGTGATTGGCCGGCCGGGGAAATTGGGATTGCGAAGCGTCCAGCCGAGCCAACGCGACACGTCCGAGTTGAGATCGAGCATCCCCGCCTTGACCAGCTCCATCACTCCGATAGCGGTGACCATCTTGCTGATCGAAGCGACGCGAACCAGATCGTCGATCGTAACTGGGCGACGGGACTGAGGGTCGGCAATTCCGTCGGCGAAGCTCGCAATCTCGCCGTTGCGGTCGAATGCGACGCCAACCTCGGCGTGGACGGAGGGTCCCGGTGTAGGAACGCTCGCGCAGGCGGTCAGAAGGCTGCAAAATGCGACAATGAGCACGCGCATCGCACGAAGGTGCCACAGGAATAGGTGCACGAAAAGGAAGTGGCTTTACCGCGCCTGGATCAGCGATTCCTGCGCGGACACTGCCTGCCAGCGCCCGGAGCGATAGACGAAAACGTCGACGAACCTGACCGACCCGATCACGTTCGTTCCGCTCCGCTGCGTGTTCACTCCGCGAAGGATCGCCGAGTCCCCGAGCAACGTCGGTTGCAGATCGCTCAGCTCCAGGCTGCTCGGTGGGCGATTTGGCAGTCGCGCCATGATTTGGGCCTTCCTGATCAGCACTCCGCGCCACGTCGTGTCGGCGAAGTCGCGCTCGAGAATGCAGTCGAGGGCGCCACTGTCGCGCTGTTCGAGCGCGGCGACCCAGGACTTTTCGGTTGCAACGATGCCGGCGGGAGTTTTCGGCTGGGTTGGACAGGCGGCCGCGGAGGCTGTCGCGATGCAGGCCAGGACGAAACCACAAAGGAATAAACGCATCGCATTGGGCTAGAACCGGTGCCGGGCGTTCGCAATGTGCAGAGCGAAGGATTAAATGGGGACTCATGGCTGACGACGCGAAAGCAGCAAGCGCGATCCCGACCCTCGAAGACTGGCAGCATTGGACGCTGGTGATCGGGCGGGCACAGCAGCTGCTGATGGAATTCTGGGCCGACCAGATGAAGAACGGGCAGGCGATCCCGTCGTGGAGCCCGAACGCGTTCGGCTTGGGCGATCAGCCGGCGGCGACCGATCCAATGGCGCTGATGAGCGCAGGTGCGAAGGCGTGGGCGAAGGGGCTGGAAACCTGGGGCAAGATGCTGGGCGGAGTAACGGCAGCGCCGGCGGTCGACGAGAAAGACCGAAAAGACCGGCGCTTTGCCGCGCCGGAATGGCGCGAGAACCCGATCTTCGACACGATCCGCAAGACCTACCTCCAGATATCCGACCAGCTGCTCGGAACGGTCGACGAGATCGAAAGCGTCGATCCCGATACGCGCGAGAAGCTGCGGTTCGCGACCAAGAGCTTCGTCGACGCGATGAGCCCGTCCAATTTCGCGCTGACCAATCCCCAGGTGCTCAAGAAGACTCTTGAAACGCGGGGCGAGAACTTGCTCAGAGGCCTCGCCAACATGTTGAAGGATATTGCCGCGGGGCAGGTGACGCAGACCAAACCCGGCGTGTTCGAAGTCGGGCGCAACCTTGCGACGACGCCCGGCAAGGTAATCAAGCAGACGCCGCTCTACCAGCTGATCCAGTACACGCCGACAACCGACGCGGTCCTGAAGACGCCCGTCTTAATCTTCCCGCCCTGGATCAACCGCTTTTACATCCTCGATCTCAGCCCCGAGAAAAGCTTCGTCAAATGGTGCGTCGACAACGGCATCAGCCTGTTCATGGTGAGCTGGAAGTCGGCGGACGAGAGCATCGCCGACGCCACGCTCGACGATTATGTCCTAAGGGGCCAGGTCGATGCGATCGACACCGTCCGCGACCTGCTTGGGGTTCAGGGCGTAAGCGTCATCGGATATTGCGTTGCAGGAACCACGCTTGCTGCGACGCTCGGCTTTCTCAACGCCAGGAAAGAGGCGAACAAGGTCAGGTCCGCGACCTTCCTCACTGCACAGGTCGATTTCACCAAGGCGGGCGATCTCAAGCTCTTCACCGGCGACGAGACGATGGCGCTGATCGAGCAGCTGACAAAGGAGAAAAGATACCTCGACGGCCGCTACATGGCTGCGACTTTCAATCTGCTGCGCGGCCGTGACCTCATCTGGAATTATGTGGTCAACAATTATCTTTTGGGGGAAGAGCCGCCGCCTTTTGACCTGCTGCACTGGAACTCCGACACCACCAACCTGCCCGCGGGTTGGCACCGCGACTATCTCGAAACCCTGTACAAGGGGAACAAGCTTGTCCTGTCCGGCGAGATCAAGGTTGCCGGAACACCGATCGACATCGATCGGGTGAAGACCCCGTCGTACATCCAGGCGGGCCGCGAAGACCATATCGCCCCGCCGGAGAGCGTGTGGAAGATCATGGACCATTTTGCCGGGCCCAAACGCTTCGTCTTGGCGGGGTCCGGCCACATCGCCGGGGTCGTGAACCCGCCCGCGGCGCAGAAATATCAATATTGGACGAGCGAGAAGGACCCCGACACGCTCGAGCAGTTCATCGATGCAGCTGAAGAGCACCAGGGCTCGTGGTGGCCGGATTGGCTGGCGTGGTTGAAAGCGCAGCATAGCGACATGGTGAAAGCGGATGGCGCCCGCATTCCGGGCAAGGGTAAACTGAGGCCAATCGAGGACGCGCCGGGCTCCTATGTCAAATCCCGCTGACAGTCTGGCGCTGAGGCTCGCGCGGCCCGAGGAGCACGACGAACTGGAGGAGCTTCAGCGCCGTGCCTCGCTAGAGCTGCCCGAATATCGCGATCAGCTGATTGCCAATCCTGACGCGATCTATTTGCCCCTCGGCCAGATTGCTAACGGCCAGGTGATCGTCGCCGAGCTCGATGGAGAGATCGCCGGCTTTGCGGCAGTGGTTGGCGGAGAGCTCGACGGGCTGTTCGTCGAGCCCGACCTATGGGGTCATGGCATCGGCCGGGCGCTGGTGGATGCTGCGACCCACGAAGCACGCAGGCGCGGGCTGGCGCTGAAGCTTATCGCAAATCCGCGAGCGCGGCGTTTCTACGAGCACTGCGGCTTTTCCGTGGAAGGCGAGGTCCAGACGCGCTTTGGTCCGGGCCTCAGGATGACGAAATAGCAAACATCAGCAGTTTTGAGCGTCAAGACTGCTCATTCACCCCGGCATCAGCAGTTTTGAGTATCAACACTGCTCATTCACCCCGGCATCAGCAGTTTTGAGTATCAAGACTGCTCATGCACCCCGGCATCAGCAGTTTTGATACTTCCAGTGTCGCCGTTTGCCTTGGGTGAGCCATTCGACGGCCGTTGCGATTCGCTTCTGCCGAGTGAGTTCCTGTTTGGCTTCGGAAATCCATTCGAAATAGTCGCGTTGGGCTGACGGTGGAAAGCCATCCAATGCAGCCCTGGCCCTCGGCGCCTTGGCCAGCGCAGCGGCGAAATCGGGGTGCAGTTCCGGCGGGGGCTTGGGCGCGTGCTTGGTCTTCCGCGACGCCGATATTGTCTTCGCAAGCGTGGCGGCTTCGCGGATGAGCGCATCGAGTTCCTGGTCACGCGGCAGGTCGTCGATGGACGTCAGACGACCGAACTGCCCCATAGCGCCGGCCTTGGGCTCGCCGTCGCCGATCTCCTGTCCGCGCCAGAAATTGAGCGCGGCGTGCGCTTTGAACGCGGAGGTGATGAGAACGATCTTTCCGCCGGTTAGGTAGGCCGGCATGCTCCATTTAATCGCCTCTTCGACCTCCGGAACGACCGCATGCACGCGTTCCCGGACCTTCTCCAGGATCGGGCGAGCGAATGGCTGCGCCTTGGCGATGTAGGCGTCGATCCTGGGTTCGTACCTCAAAATATCCCTCCACCAATCATCAGCCGGACAATGCCGATCACGATCACGAGGAGATTGAGGTTGCGGCCTGCCGTCCCGCGCGAAATCATCCCAACGGCGGCGCCGAGGATTGCGAGCGGGATGATCAGCCAGTTGAGCCAGCCAAGCAGCGGCAGGAAGGCGACCAGGGCGCAGATCAGCGCGACGAAGCCGATGATCAGTGAGGCGATGTTGAACATTGGCTCTTTCCTACCATCATTCGGGTGGCTGCGGCAGCCGCGGCGACCCCAGCAGTGCGGTTACGTATAGGACAAGCGCTATCCAGATCGCCGGGAAGGCGATCGCATGGGCGAGCGTCACCCGCTCGCCATACAGCATTGCGATCAGGAACTGCAGCGTCGGCGCAATGAACTGCAGCATTCCGAGCGTGGAATATTGAAGGCGCTTGGCGGCGGCGGTGAACAGCAGCAGCGGGGTCGTCGAGACGATGCCGGCAAGCAGCAGGAGGATGGTCAGTGTCTCTGTCGTCCCCATGACCGCGGCGCCATGTTCGCGACGCCAGACTAGCCAAAGCAACGCCAGCGGGAAGAGGATCATGGTTTCGATCGCAAGCCCGGTTATGGCGTCGGCTGCGACAATCTTCCGCAACAATCCGTAGAGCGCGAAGGTCGCGCACAGTGCGAGGCTTAGCCACAATTGGCTGAGAGCTCCCGCGGCGAGCACGCAAATACCCGCCGCGGCGATCGCGACCGCGCTCCACTGCAAGCGGTTCAGCTTCTCGTGGAGCACGAAGCGCCCGAGCAGCACGTTCGCAAGCGGGTTCAGATAATAGCCGAAGCTCGCCGCGAGGATGTGACCGCTGGTCACAGCATGAACGTAGAGCAGCCAGTTCGTCCCGATCAGCGCCGCGGTGAGGGTCAAGATGCCGATGGTCCGGCGTTGTTTCAGTGCGGCCCGGACTTTGGGCCATCCTTCAAAAGCAAGGATGAGAACGCCAAGAAACGGCAAGGACCAGATCACGCGATGGGCGACGATGTCCGTCGCAGGAAGCACTTCGATAATCTTGAAATAGATCGGCAGGACGCCCCAGAGCGCATAGGCAGCAATGCCAAGTGCGAACCCGGTTCGGGCATGTGCTGTGGGGCGGTGCCGGTTGCCGTTCATGACGGTGCCGCCTAGCCGCGGTAAGTGCTGCAATAAAGAAGATGGTGAGCGTAGCGTTGGTTGAAACCATCCTCACCGAGTGTCAGTTAGGCCTGGAAGGTGAAGCGGAGGGCCCCATTTGACCGTGACGCGAACCGCCTTCCGCATGATCCTGGGCGTCGCGATTGTCGCGACCATCTCGGCCTGCGCAACCAAGCCCAAGCTACCGCCGGGCGTGCATCCGAGCGTCGAGGTCGGACCACCGCTCAAGTCCAATGCCTGGAAAGCCGTGGCAACGGCACAAGATCAGGACCGCATTGCGCGGCTTGGGCTCGCCTGGGCGGAAGCGCTTGACGATGCGAACAAGACCAATGCCGCGGAAGTGCGCAAGGAGGGAAAGCTATTGCTGCCGCGCTCGGGCCTTCCGCGCCCATCTCCGACGCCGGGTAGCTATAATTGCCGAATGATCGCGCTCGGCAAGGCAAGCTTGCAGGGCAAGGCATTCGAAAGCTTCAAACCCTTCTTCTGCTACGTCGAGATTGAGGATGAACAGCTGACGATCGTCAAGCAGACCGGCAGCCAGCGTCCCGCCGGGCGGCTGTGGGACGACGACGACCCGACGCGGCTCATTTTCCTCGGGAGTCTCGCATTAGGGGACGAGACGGCGCCGCTCGCCTACGGCGATGATCCCAAGCGCAATATGGCCGGCGTATTGGAGCGCATCGCCCCGTTCCGCTGGCGCCTCGTCATTCCATGGCCGCAGAGCTCATCGAAGCTCGACATTTTCGAGCTGACTCCGGTCGATTTCACGCAACAACCGCAGTGAGTGAAGCGGGTCTGCTTGCGGATCCTGCGGAGGTGCGGGCGATCCTCGTCGCGTCCGCAAAGGCTGGCGAGGCGATCAGCTACTCGGAGGTCCTGGGCCTGCTCGGGCACGATTTCAGCCGGCCGAAGATGCGGCAGCTGTGCAAGGTGCTGGCCTATGTCGACGATGCGGCCGAAGCTCGGGGCGAGCCTGAACTCGCTGTCCTTGTGGTGCGACAGTCGGATGGCCTCCCAGGACAGGGTTGGTGGATCGGCGGGGCGAAGAAGCACGGTTACACCGGTTTGTGGGAGGGACCGAAGGCAGCGAAACTGATCCGCACGGTCCAGCGGCAGGCATTCGAGTTTTGGGCGCGACGCGAAGCCTAGCTTTCGCTAAGCGCGCCTTCGAAATGCCCGAGACACGCACCTTCACGGTCAGCGAGGACGACGACGGCATTCGTCTCGACCGCTGGTTCAAGCGGCACATGCCGGAGGTCAGCTTCAACCTCGTGTCGCGCTGGGCGAGGACCGGCCAACTGCGCCTCGGCGGCACGCGCGCGATTCCCGGCGACCGGGTCGAGACGGGTCAGGAGATCCGGGTGCCGCCGGTGGAAATAATGTCGCAGAGCGCCAAGCGGCCAAAGCGCGATCTGCTCTCTGCGGATGAAGAGCAGTTCATCCGTGAGATGGTGATTTACGAGGACCAGGGCGCGTTCGTGCTCAACAAGCCGCCGGGCCTTGCGACGCAAGGTGGCACCAAGACCCACCAGCACCTCGATCGCCTGCTCGGCGGTTTGGCCGAAGATCTGGGGAGGCCCAAGCTCGTCCACCGCCTCGACAAGGACACCTCGGGCGCGCTGCTTGTCGCCCGGAGTGCTCGCTCCGCCGGTCATTTCGCGAAGGCATTCTCCGGCCGGACCGCTCGCAAGGTCTATTGGGCGATCGTCGTTGGCGTACCTGACTTGGAGCAGGGCCTGATCGATGCGCCGCTCGCCAAGCAACCGGGCACGGGCGGCGAGAAGATGCACGTCGACCAGGAGCATGGCCTTCCGGCAAAGACGCGTTGGCGCGTGATCGATCGCGCAGGCAATCGCGCTTCTTGGGTAGAGCTCCAGCCGCTGACCGGACGCACGCACCAGCTCCGCGCGCACATGGCGGCCCTTGGGCATCCGATCGTCGGTGATGCGAAATATGGCGGAGCGGAGGCCTTCCTGACCGGCGGGATCAGCCGCAAGCTTCACCTTCACGCGCGGCGCATTCGGATCGATGGCCCTGACGGCGGCAAGATCGACGTCACGGCCGAGCTGCCGCCACATTTCGCCGAGAGCCTGGCTACCTTGGGTTTCGACCCAAGTGCTGAAGACGAACTTGCGCTCGATCAGCCGAGGCCTGCCGCTTCGTCACAGCGCAAGGTCGCAGCGGCCGCGAAGGCGCGACGGCGGGAACGGCGCGGAGAACGGCGGGCACGTGGTTCTCAGGGGAAGTCGAGGCGGAGATGATTGACGACATTAGCGCGCAGCGCAGACTGCTGATCTATTCGCTTATTCGTCTCGGCGGCCTCGCGATCTTTTTCCTCGGGATCGCGATCATCTACACCAACCTGATCCGGCCGGGCGGGTGGCCGCAATTGGGAGCGATCATCGCCATTCTCGGCGTGGTCGATTCGGTGCTCGCGCCGCGGCTGCTCAAGCGAGTCTGGGACAGGGAAGACGAAGCGAATTCGTGAAGCGGTTCTGGAAGGACGTTACCGCCGAACGCGAAGGCGAGGGTTGGGGCATCCGGCTCGATAGCCGGCGGGTAAGAACACCTTTGCGCGCGCCGCTGATCGCCCCGACGTGCGCTCTTGCCGAGGCAATCGCCAAGGAATGGCATTCCGTTGAAGACGCTGTCGATCCACGTGCAATGCCGCTGACCGGCCTCGCCAATGCTGCGATCGACCGCGTCGCGCCTGCTCGACGGGCCTTTGCCGACGGCCTCGCGCGCTACGCGGAGGCCGACCTTGCTTGTTATCGCGCCGAGGGACCGCTCAAGCTTGTCGAGCGCCAGGAGCGAAGCTTTGATGAGCTATTGGCCTGGGCGCGCCGCCGCTACGACGTCGATTTCGAAACGACCTATGGCCTCGTGCACGTGGAGCAGCCGGCTGCGACCGTCGAACGCCTGAGCCACGCGGTCGCGGCGCTCGATTCCTTCCAGCTCGCAGGCCTCTCGCCGCTCGTAACCATCGGCGGTTCCCTCGCTGCCGCACTCGCGGTGCTGGAGGAGGCAATTACGCCACAGCGGGCGTGGGACGCGGTCACGATCGACGAGCAGTGGCAGCTCGAGCAATGGGGCGCGGATGCCGAAGCCAAGGCCGCGCTGGAGAACCGTCGCAACGATTTCCTTGCCGCCGCGCGGTTCCTCGAACTCCTGGATTAGTGCGCCGGGCCGATCAGGTCGCGGACGAAGGTAACGAGCCCGATTCGCCGCGTGCGCTTCAGACGCTCGGCGACGACGATCGACTGCACCTGCGCAAGGCACTGGTCCATGTCCCGGTTGACGAGCACATATTCATATTCGGGCCAGTGGCTGATCTCTGCGGCGGCGCGTGACATGCGATCGGCAATCACGTCGTCACTGTCGGTTCCGCGCGCGCGCAGCCGTCGCTCAAGCTCGGACATGGAGGGCGGGAGTATGAAGATCGAGACCAGGTCCTCACCCATCGCCGCCTGGAGCTGCTGTGTTCCCTGCCAGTCGATGTCGAACAGGATGTCGCGGCCCTGGCGTAGAGCCTGTTTCACGGGTGCCTTGGGCGTCCCGTAGCGAAAACCGAAGACAGGCGCCCATTCGACAAACTCGCCATCGTCGATCATTCCGTCGAAGCCTTCGTCATCAACGAAGTGATAATCGACATCGTCGACTTCACCCGGGCGCTTCGGACGCGTGGTCGCCGACACCGACATTGTCACCTCTTCGTCTGCATCCAGCAACATCCGGGCGATCGTCGACTTGCCGGCTCCCGACGGGGAGGAAAGGACAATCAGGAGGCCGCGGCGCTGACGTGTCGGTTGGTCCATGGCCGCTCTTGCTTCGGGTGAGCCGTGGCCGTCAAGCGATCGAATGCTGCGGCGCACAAAAAAGCTCTTGAAATGGTGCGGCGCAATGCTTATTGTGCAGTGCAACATAATTGGAGAATGAGTGATGGCAGACGAAACCAAGGTCGAAGCCCCGGCCGTAGCGGAAACCGCCGCCCAGAAGGCTCCGGCCAAGGTCGCCGAAGCGGTTGCCGACACGGTCGAGACGATCGTGAAGGCAAGCGCGAGAACTGCCAGGCGCACGCGTTCCGCTGCGGCCCGCCGAGCGAAGCGCGAGGCCGCGGTTCCGAAGACAGCCAAGAAGGCTGCGACTCGTCGTACCGGTCGCAAAACCCGCACCACCGCGCGCAAGACCCGCGCTGCGGCCCAGAAAAGGATTGAAACCATGACCAAGACTGCTTTCAATGGCTTTGACGCCATTCCGGCGTTCGCGCCCTTCCAGACGATCCTCGAAGAGGCGACCGAGCGCAGCCAGGAGCTCGTAAAGCGCAGCCAGAAGGTTGCCGAGGAGCTTGCTGACCTCACCCGCGCCAATGTCGAGGCGGTTGTCGAGGCCGGCCGTGTCGCCACTGAGGGTGCGCGTTCGATCGGTCAGGACGTCGTCGCCAAGCAGCGCGACAGCTTCGAGCAGGCCGCCGACGCGATCCGTTCGCTCGCCGAGGCCAAGAGCCCGACCGAGTATCTGCAGCTTCAGGGCGATTTCGCCCGGGCTTCGTTCGACCGCGCTGTCGCCGAGAGCTCCAAGCTGACCGAATCGCTGGTGAAGCTCGCCGGCGAAGCGTTCCAGCCACTTTCGAACCGCGCATCGGCCAATGCCGAGCGTTTCAATAGCCTCGTTGCCTGACCCTCTCCCCTCCTAAAGTCAGGGCAACGATTGTCGGCGGTCGCTCCAGTTCGGGGCGGCCGCCATTTTTTTAGCGATTTGCTGCTAAGAGCCGACTTGCCGCGTTTTCTCGGACTGCCATATTTTAGGGTCAGATGATTTCGCATGTGATCATGATGGCCGGAGGGCCTGACGACGACGGCCTCGACGAGATCGAGACGGGCGTTGCGACGCGGACGCGTCCAAAAACGAAGAAGCCGTCGAACTACAAGGTTCTGATGCTCAATGACGATTATACTCCCATGGAGTTTGTCGTGCTGGTGCTTCAGCGCTTCTTCTCGATGGACATCGAGGACGCGACGCGAGTGATGCTCCAGGTCCACCAGCAGGGCGTCGCCGTGTGCGGCGTCTTCACCTATGAGGTCGCGGAAACCAAGGTCACGCAGGTCATCGACTTCGCCCGCGAGAACCAGCATCCCCTGCAATGCACGCTTGAGAAGGCTTAAGTCCGCTGCTTGTCACTCTGCCGTCACGCGCTAAAGCGCGGCGGTGGACAGTATCTGGATCAAGGGCGGGAACCAGCTGAAGGGCGAAATTCCGATCAGCGGCGCGAAAAACGCGGCGCTGACGCTCATGCCCTGCGCGCTTCTCACCGCGGAGAAGCTGACGCTCGCCAACCTTCCGCGCCTGGCCGACGTCGACACCTTCAGCCATTTGCTCAACCAGCTCGGCGTTTCGACCCATGTCGCGGGGGTCAGGAAGGGCGAGACCGGGCGGCGGATGACCCTTCAAGCCGACGATATCGTTTCGACGACCGCGCCCTACGACATGGTCCGCAAAATGCGCGCGTCGGTGCTGGTGCTGGGACCGATGCTCGCGCGTTGCGGCGAGGCGACCGTATCGTTGCCCGGAGGCTGCGCGATCGGCGATCGGCCCATCGACCTGCACCTAAAAGCGCTCGAATCGATGGGCGCTGAGATCGAGCTTGCGGCTGGCTATGTGAAAGCGACAGCGCCCAAGGGCCGCCTGCCGGGCGGCGACTTCAGCTTCCCCGTCGTGTCCGTAGGAGCGACCGAGAACGCCGTCATGGCGGCGGTGCTCGCGAAGGGGAAGACGCAGCTGTTCAACGCCGCGCGCGAGCCGGAAATCGTCGATCTCTGCAACCTGCTGGTGGCGATGGGCGCGAGGATCAAAGGGGTCGGTTCGTCGCACTTGATCATCGACGGCGTCGAAGCTTTAAAAGGCACGACCTATGAGGTCATGCCCGACCGGATAGAAGCCGGAAGCTATGCCTGTGCTGCAGGAATCACCGGCGGATCGATCGATCTGATCGGCGCCCGGGCTGACGACATGCAGGCGACTTTGAATGCGCTTGCCCACGCCGGCCTGATGATCGAATTCCATAATCGCGGGATCAAGGTCAGCGCCGACGGCGGTCTGAGGCCGTTGGCTCTTTCGACCTCCCCGTTCCCGGGCTTTGCGACCGACATGCAGGCACAGTTCATGGCGATGCTGTGCCTCGCCGAGGGAGACAGCTTCCTTGAGGAGACGATCTTCGAGAACCGCTACATGCACGTGCCGGAGCTTCGGCGAATGGGCGCGGACGTGGACATTCACGGCCGCTCGGCGATCGTTCGAGGAGTCGACCGGATGGCTGGCGCAAGCGTGATGGCCACCGACCTTCGAGCGTCGATGAGCCTGGTGCTCGCCGGACTCGCCGCTGAGGGCGAGACCGAGGTGCTCCGCGTCTATCACCTCGATCGCGGCTACGAGCGGCTCGAGGAGAAGCTTAGCGCGGTCGGCGCGACAATCGAGCGCAGGAGCGCTGGCTAGAGCTTCTTGAAAAAGCGGATGCTACTCCGCTCGTAGCCCAAGTGCCGGTAGAAGGAGTGGGCTTCTGCGCGCCTGTCGTTGCTGGTGACCTCGATCAGCTTGCAGCCTTGGTCGCGGCACCATTGCTCGACGGCATCGACCAGCATCTTGCCGATATTCTGACCGCGCGCTTCGCTCGCGACGACCAGGACCGGAATTCTGCCTACCGGAGCAGGACGGTGGACGGTCACCATCAGGTGGCGTCCGATCAGGCCTACCACTTTTTTGTCGATCGTCGCGACGAGCGGCAGCTCGCCGGCTTTCTTCAGCTTGCGCAGATTCTTGCTCACCGATTTTTCGTCGATCTCATGGTCGAGCTGGGCAATCAGCTCGGCAATTCGAGCTGCATCGGACGGCTTCGCGTCACGGAGCTTCGGCCTGGAAGGAGGCTCGGGTTTTCGCTTAGGGTTGGGCGCGGGTTCATTCTTGGGCTTCTTCCGCTCTTCCTCGGGTTCTGAATCGTTTGCGGCGGCGCGTTGCACCTTGGTCGGCTTCCGCTTCCTTGGAAGAACGGCGACATCGAGTGAAGCGCCCCAGTCCTTCGCGCCGAGGTTACGCAGATAGTCCTGGACGTCCTCCGGTTTCGCCGCCGGGCCCTTTGAGTCCATTCCGAACACCGCCTTGCCGGCTTTGTCGGTGAGACCGACCCTACCGAATCGCCGCTTGCTCGGTGTCCTGATCCGCGAGCGGACGAGCTTCAGACCGCGATTGCGCGCGGTCTCGGCAAGTTCGTCCAGTTCGTCGCTCATAAAGTATCGACCACGCGCAGGAACAGGCCAACGAGACCGCCGACCAGCGTGCCGTTAATGCGGATATATTGCAGGTCGCGGCCGACGGCGGCTTCGAGACGGCCGGTGACCGTCCGCGCGTCCCAGCTGCGGATCGTTTCCGAGACGAGCTTGACGATCTGCGTGCCGTAGCTGGCTGACATGCCGACCACTGCGCGCCGGGCGAACTGGTTGATCGCCGAGCGGATCCGAGCGTCCTTTTCGAGCGTGCCGCCCATCGACTTTAGCACTTCGCCAAGCTTGCCGGCCATGACAGCGTCGGGATTGCGCGCCGCCTTGATGACCGCCTCGCGGCCCTTCTGCCACAATGTGTCGAGCCACAGGCTGACTGATTTGTTGTCGAGCAGTTGCTCCTTGATTGCCTCCACCCGCTCGCGTGTCTCCGGTCTCGTCTGAAGGTCATTTGCAAGCTGGGCAAGCGCCTCCTCGATCTTGATCCGGACCGGGTGCGCAGGATCGGTCGACATCTCGGCGGTAAGCTTCCTGAGGCCGTCGACGATCGCATCGGCGAGCCTGGTGTCGAGCCCCGCCAGTTTCAGCACCCAATTGGCCTTCTTGTGGACCATCTCGCGGATCAGTTGCTCGTTTGCGTCGAGCGCCCGCGCAGTCCATCGGATCGCGGCCTCCAGCATGGGTACGTGACGGTCTTCGTTGATGGCCGAAGCGAGGGCATGGCCGAGCAGCGGCGAGATCTCCGACCGGCGCAGGCGTGAAGAAACGGCGCTCTTCACGATGCCGCCCAGCCGCTCGTCGTCGAGGCTCTCGAACATGTCGGCGATGAGCCGCGACGCGCCTGCGCGGATTCGGGATTGCTCCTCCTTGCTCGGGCTTTGCAGGAAATGACCGACGGCGCCGGCGACGTCGATGTTGCGCATCCGCCTCGCGACGACCGAGGGGATGAGGAAGTTCTCCTGGATGAACCGCGCAAGCGCTTGGCCGATCCGGTCCTTGTTTCTCGGGATGATCGCCGTGTGCGGGATCGGAAGACCAAGGGGGTGGCGAAATAGCGCCGTAACCGCGAACCAGTCGGCGAGGCCGCCGACCATCGCGGCTTCGGCAAAAGACTTTACATAGCCGAGCCAGGGGTAGGCCGGCTCGAAGGCGCGGCTGACCCCAAAGACAACGGCCATGACGACGAGCAACCCGGTTGCGACGACCTTCATCCCCTGCGCACCCGACTGAGCGGGGTTGAACCGAGACAGGCTGCCGTTGGCCATCACCTTCATGCCGGCTCAATAGCCGACATCGGCGAGAGGTTCACAACCCCCGCTGGGTCACTCTGCAGGAATCGGATGGCCTGCCTGATGTGCGTCGCTGCCAATGACCCGGTGGAACAAGCGTCCAATCCGCGATTCAATTGAGATTGCGATCGAGAAATAGGCGGGCACGAGAAGCAGGGTCAGCAGGGTCGAAAAGAGCAGTCCGCCGATGACGGTGACACCCATTGGCGCTCGCCAGCTCGCGTCACCCGTGAGCGAAAGAGCAATCGGAAGCATGCCCGCAACCATCGCGACCGTCGTCATGACGATCGGCTGCGCTCGCTTGTGACCCGCTTCACGGATCGCCTCATTCTTGGGCATTCCATGGTTCATCATTTCGACGGCGAAATCGACGAGCAGGATCGAGTTCTTCGCAACGATCCCGAATAGCATCAGCATTCCGATGAACACCGGCAGCGAGAGCGGCTGCCCGGCGATGTGCAGGCCGATTGCGGCGCCGAGCGGGCACAGCCACAGCGATCCCATGTTGACGAACGGCGCGAGGAAACGCCGGTAGAGCAGCACCAGCACCGCGAAGACGAGGCCGACGCCGGAAAGCAGTGCAACGATGAAATAAAAGACCATCTCGGCCTGCCATTTCTGCGAGCCGAGGTTCAGCTGGTGAACGCCCTGCGGAAGATTTTTCACCGCCGGCAGCTGGTTGATCTTCGGCCAGACGTCGCCTGTAGTGATCCCGGGCGCCAGATCGGCTCCCACCTGCGTGCGACGTTCCTGGTTGGTGCGCTGGACCGTCGTTGGTCCGGCGCCAAAGCCGATCGTTGCCACCGCCTTGAGCGGGACCGATCCGCCGTTCGAAGTTGGAACCGGAAGATTCTCGAGCGTCGCAAGATCGCGCCGGTCGTTTTCGGACAGCGAGACCTGGATCGGCACCTGCCGGTCGGACAACGAAAATTTCGCGCTGTTCTGCTCGATGTCGCCAAGTGTTGCGATGCGGATCGTCTGGCTCAGCGCCGACGTCGTCACGCCGAGGTCTGCGGCAAGATCGAACCGCGGCGTTATCGTGATCTCGGGAGCCGGTGTGTCGCCCATCACCCGCGGCGCGCGCAAGCCCGGAAGCGTCGCCATTTCATCGGCGATCTTCGATGCGGCGGCGTTGAGCTTCACCGGATCCTCACCGCCAAGGTACAGCATGACGTCCCTGCCTCCGCCGGGGCCGCCGCCGTTCTGGCTCTGGAAGCTCACGCGCGCGTCCGGAATTTTCGCGAGCGTCGGCGCAAGCGTGCGCTCGAATTCGGTGCTCTTCTTCTTTCGATCCTTCTTGAGAACGATGTTGAGGCGTCCCGAGCCCACGTAGATACGCTCGAAAACATGCTCCACGTCGGGGTCGCGCGCCACGATCGCCGCAGCATGGTCGGCAACCGCTTCGGTCTGCTGAAGTGTCGACCCCGGCGGCATGTCGATGTTGACTGACGAGAAGTCGAGATTGAGCGGCGGCTGGAAGCTCATCGGCAGCGTGAACATGAAGACGCCCGTGAGGACCAGCGCGCCGAATCCCGCCAGCACCATCGACATTCGATGATCGAATCTAAACGATTTGAGCTTGCCCCAGACGCCTGGATTGCGCTCGGCATAATCGTGCGCTTTGCGGGTATCGAGTGACCACTGCAGCAGCTTGAGATATTTGTCCATCGCCTTGCCGGCGGCGTGTGGCTGCACGCCTTTGCTGTGCAGGAAATAGGCGGCGATCAGCGGAGTGATCATTCGTGCAACGAGCAGGCTCATCAGAACCGCAATCACGACGGTAAAGCCGAATGCCTTGAAGAACTGGCCGGAAATGCCGGGCATCATTGCGACAGGAAGGAAGACTGCGACGATCGACATCGTCGTTGCGAGCACGGCAAGGCCGATTTCGTCAGCTGCATCCAGCGAGGCCTGATAGGCCGATTTGCCCATTCGCATGTGTCTGACGATATTCTCGATCTCCACGATCGCGTCGTCCACGAGCACGCCTGCGACCAGGCTCAGCGCCAGCAGCGACAAGCCGTTCAGGTTGATGTCCATGAGGCTCATGAACCAGAAGGCGGGGATCGCGGAGAGTGGAATCGCCAGCGCTGAGATCATCGTTGCGCGAATGTCGCGGAGGAACAGGAAAACGACGAAGACCGCGAGGATCGCGCCTTCGATCAGTCCTTCCATCGCGGAGGTATATTGCGACTTGGTGTATTGGACCTGGTTGAAGATCTCGGAGAAATGGATCCTCGGGTCTTCCTTCTCGATCTTGTGCAGCTCCTTCCAAACCTCGTCGTAGACCGTGACATCCGACGAGCCTTTGGCGCGCTGCACGTTGAAGCTGATCACCTGCCGGCCGCCGAGTTTGGCGAGCGTGCGCTGCTCGGAATAGGAGTCCTTGACTGTCGCGATGTCGCCCAACCGCACTATCCGGCCGCCCGGCAGCGAGATTTGCGTCTGCGACAGCTCGAAAGCGGTCGGTGCATTTCCGATGACTCGGACGCCTTGCTCCGATCCCGCGATCTCGGCCCGGCCTCCCGCCGCGTTCATGTTGGTCTGTCGCAGCTGCTGGTTCACCTCCGCAGCCGTGACTCCTTGCGCCTGAAGCGCTGCCGGATCGAGGATCACTCGGATCTCGCGGTCGACTCCACCCTCGCGCGAAACAGCCGCAACTCCAGAAAGCCCGCGCAGCCGCTTGCCGATGTCGTTGTCGACATACCAGCTCAACTGCTCGAGGCTCATGTCGGTGGTTTCGGCCGCGACGAAGACGATCGGATCACCGGCGATGTCGACACGCTCGACCTGCGGCTCGAGGATGCCTTCGGGCAGGTCGGCTCTCGCCTGGGCGACCGCATTGCGGACGTCGTTCACGGCGCGGTCGGTCGGCGTTCCGATCTGGAATTGAATGAAGGTGTTGCTGAAGCCTTCGCGAACGCTGCTGTCGATTTCGTCGAC
>JANWLR010000030.1 GCA_025450755.1 Sphingomicrobium sp.
CTGGTGGGGCTCGTTCGATCTCTCGGTAAGCCGCTTTTCAGGTCGGAGGGCGCCGCCACACCCGGGGGGAGTGCCGGGTTTGCCAGACCGGATCACGCGTGAGGCCTATAGTCGGGAGGTCACCAGTGCGGGCTTCTGGGTCGGTGGAGTCACTCCGGTCGAGCCGTTCTTCTACAGTTACATCTACCCCGAGCCCGAAGGGTATCGAGCCGCCAGTGTCGTGCACGGCCGCTTCGATGAGACCTATGGCGAATTCGTTCTTCCCTATGTGGACGTCCGCGCCTCGAGAGATCCGGACCGAATGCTGATGGAGTTCTTCGAATCGGCCTACGATTCCGCTGCGGATCTGGCCAAGTGGGACCGGGCCGATCTCGAGCGCGACCCGGCGGCGCCCTAACTCGGCACGAAGGGGTAAGGCGAGATGGACTTGCGGTTCTCTTCCACCGCCAGCATCCGTCCCGCTGGCGCAGTCGCGCGATAGGCGCAGTTGAGGCGTGGACAGATTGCGCAGGCGGGCCCCACCGGAGTCGCTGGGGTGTTCTTGAGGTCCAGACCGTCGGCATAAGCGATTCGGTGCGCATGCTTGACGTCGCAGCCAAGGCCGACCGCGAGCAGGGCGTCGTCGCGCAGGTCGGGCCGGATCGGGCGCTCGATAGTTCGGCTGATGGTGAAGAAGCGTTCGCCGTCGGGAGTTTCGATCAGCTGGCGGATCGTCTGCCCGGGCGTCTGGAACGCGGTGTGCAGATGCCAACGCGGGCAGGTGCCGCCGAAGTGCGAGAAGGGGAAGCTTTCGCCTGCGTAGCGCTTGGAGATGTTCCCCGCCGGATCGACGCGCAGCATGAAGAAGGGAACGCCCTTGGCGTTCGGCCGGCTGAGCGTCGTTAGCCGATGAGCGACCTGCTCGACATTGGCACCGAACTGCGACGTGAGCCGGTCGATCGCGTAACGGTGCTCCTCCGCCGCGCGAAGGAACTTGCCATAGGGCATGATGATTGCGCCCGCCGCATAATTGGCGAAGCTCATGTGCAGCAGGCGCCGGCTACCAGGGTCGGGCGCTCGGGCAGCGTCGATCATTCGCGCGATGATCGGTGCAAACTCGAGCAGGGCCAGCTGGTAGGCAATCCCAAATGTGCGGTTTTCCGGCCGCAATAATGAGGACAGCATCAACAGGCGCCGCTGCGCATCATAATGTTGGCTCGCATCCTCGAGGATCTCCGGCTCGACCACGCGGACCTCGACGCCCCAAGCTTCCTTGAGCCTCTGTCGAAGCGGTTCTGCGACCGACAAAGGATGGGCAAGGGCACCGCCGAGCGTCTCCGACGCCTCTTCGAGCTCCGGATAGTGGTTGCGTTGCGCCTGGATATAGTCGCGCACCCAGGTCTCAGGCGTAATCAGCGAACGCGGGTCAGCGCGGCGTTCCTCACCACCATCCGGGCGGCGCTGGACTTCGCGCACCGCCGTGTAGAGCCGCGCGATCCCCTCAGCGACCGATGGCGCATTGTCGGCCAGCTCGACCAGCTCGTACCGGCTGACGCCGAGGTCGGCGAGCATCGGGTCGGAGAAGATTTCTCCCAATTGCGTCGCACCCCCGGTGTCGCCACCCTCGGATGCAAAGGCTTTCACGTCGATGTCGAAGGCTTCGGCCAGGCGCAGCAGAATTCCCGCGGTGACCGGCCGCTGGTTGCGTTCGAGATGATTCAAATAGGAGCCGGAGATGCCGAGCTGGTCGGCCATCTGGCTCTGGTTGAGTCCGCGCTCGCGGCGCAGCCGCTTGAGCCGGGCACCGAGGAAGAGCTTCCGCTGCAGCATCGGCTGTGAAGTTGTCAAATATTTTACAAGAACACAAGTCGCTACTCGACATATCCGCACTTTTCATTGCGGCTTTTACCGCCGGGATCGGTTCTTCTGCGACTTCAAGACAGGGGGATGAGTATGTGCGATTTTGGTCCAGTTGTGGCGGCGCCCGAAGGACGGTTCGGCGGAATTGAGCGCTCCTATGATGTCGAGGACGTGCTGAGGCTTCGCGGGTCGATCCCCATCGAGCACACGCTCGCCCGCCGCGGCGCACTCAAGCTTTGGGAGCTGTTGCACCAGGAGGAGCCGGTTCGCGCACTTGGTGCGGTATCCGGCAACCAGGCGATGCAGATGGTCCGCGCGGGCCTCCATGCCATCTATCTTTCCGGCTGGCAGGTAGCTGCCGACTCGAACGCCAGCGGCTCGATGTACCCCGACCAGTCGCTCTATCCGGCCAATTCCGGCCCCGAACTCGCGAAGAAGATCAACAAGGCGCTGCAGCGCGCCGACCAAGTCGAGCATCTCGAGGGCGGAGCGAAACGTGACTGGTTCGCGCCGATCCTCGCCGATGCCGAGGCCGGCTTCGGCGGCCCGCTCAACTGCTTCGAGATCATGAAGGCGTACATCGAGGCGGGCGCCGCCGGCGTTCACTTCGAGGATCAACTCGCTTCGGAGAAGAAGTGCGGTCATTTGGGCGGCAAGGTGCTGATCCCGACGCAGGCGGCGATTCGCAACCTCGACGCGGCGCGGCTCGCTGCTGACGTCTGCGGAGTGCCGACTATCCTCGTGGCCCGCACCGACGCGGAGAGCGCCAAGCTCATAACCAGCGATGTCGATGAGCGCGACCGGGAGTTCATCACTGGCGAGCGGACGCCCGAAGGCTTCTATCGCCTGAAGGGCGGGAGTGGACTTGATCATTGCATTGCGCGCGGCCTCGCCTTTGCCCCGCACGCTGACCTGTTGTGGTTCGAAACGAGCCACCCGGATCTCGAAGACGCATCGAAGTTCGCCGACGCGGTTCATTCGAGGTTCCCCGGAAAGCTGCTCGCTTACAATTGCTCGCCCAGCTTCAACTGGGCGGCGCGTCTTAACCCGAGCATGATCGCCCGTTTCCAGCGCGAGCTTGGGGCGATGGGCTACAAGTTCCAGTTCGTCACCCTTGCCGGCTTCCACAGTCTCAACCACGCGATGTTCGAGCTTGCGACCGATTATCGCGACCGCGGCATGGCGGCTTATTCCGAGCTGCAACGGGCCGAGTTCGCGAGCGAAGCGGCCGGTTACACGGCGACCCGCCACCAGCGCGAGGTCGGCACCGGCTATTTCGACGCCATCGCCAATGCGGTGTCGGGGGGCAAGGCTTCGACGACTGCGCTCAAGGAATCCACCGAAGCCGCGCAATTCGTGGCTACTCACTAAGGGAGGAAGTCATGCGAAAACGTTTTTGGGTAATCGGTGGCCATTATTCCGACTGTCGTTTCCGAGAGCTCGAGCCTGGCACTGAGGTGATCCACGGTCCCTACACCGACGAGCTCAAGGCGCGCATGGAATGGCAGCGGTTGACCTTCAAGGATCGCTGCGCCGCGACCGAACGCTACTCGATCTGCGTGGAGCCCGTGCTACAGTGAGCGACGTGCTCGACCTTCCCGCAACGCAACGCCGAATCATTGCCGAACCATCGAGCGTCAACGGCGCCGACGAGGTCCTGACCGAAGCGGCGCTAGATTTCCTCGCCGAGCTGCACGAGCGGTTCGACCGCCGCCGCCTCGACCTCCTCGATTCCCGCGAGGAGCGACAGGACCGCTTCGATTCGGGTGAGCTGCCCGACTTCCCGGCTGAAACTCGCGAGATTCGCGAGGCGGAATGGACGGTCGGCTCGATTCCCCCAGACCTCTTCGACCGCCGCGTCGAGATCACTGGCCCAACCAACGCCAAGATGGTGATCAACGCGCTCAATTCGGGCGCCCAGGCGTTCATGGCCGACTTCGAGGACGCGACTTCGCCGACCTGGGATGAGCTGGTCCAGGGGCAGGTCAACTTGCGAGACTATTGGAGCGACCGGCTCGACTATACCGACCCAGACAGCGGCAAGCGCTATGAGGTCGGCGGCGATCCCGCCGTTCTGATGGTGCGCCCACGGGGCTTGCATCTTCCGGAAGACCACGTGACCGTAAATGGCGAGGGGGCCGCCGGCGCGCTGTTCGATTTCGCGATCTACCTCTGGAACAACGCGCGCCCGGCGCTGACCAAAGGGTCTGGACCTTACTTTTATTTGCCCAAGCTCGAGAGCCGGCACGAGGCCGAGCTTTGGAACGATGTCTTCGCCTATGCCGAGAACAAGCTGCGGCTCGAACGCGGGACGATCAAGGCGACCGTGCTGATCGAGACTTTGCCCGCCGCGTTCGAGATGGATGAGATCCTCTATGCGTTGCGCGAAAACATTGTCGGTCTGAACTGCGGCCGCTGGGATTATATCTTCTCGACCATCAAGCGCTGCGGCCGCTCGGCCGACCGGCTGACACCCGACCGCGCGCAGATGACCATGGATAAGGCGTTTCTCGCCGCATATTCGCTGCGGCTGGTCGCGACCTGCCACCGCCGCGGCGCCTTCGCGATGGGCGGGATGTCGGCCTTCATCCCGGTGAAGGGCGACGAGGCGGCAAATGAAAAGGCGTTCGCAGAGGTCGGCGCCGACAAGCTGCGCGAAGTGACGAATGGACACGACGGCACCTGGGTCGCGCATCCCGCGTTGGTGCCGGTCGCAGCAGAGGTCTTCGCCTCAATCGCGCCGAACCAGCTGTCCAAGATGCCCGGGCACATCCCCGGCCGCAACGAGATGCTGAAGCTGCATGAGGGCGCTCGCACCGAAGCCGGCGCTCGCGCGAATATCCGCGTCGGAGTCCAATATCTTGCCGCCTGGCTTGGCGGAAAGGGCGCGGTGCCGCTCTACAATCTGATGGAGGATGCGGCGACGGCGGAGATCTGCCGCACCCAGCTGTGGCAATGGCTGAAATTTGAAGCGCCGTTCGATGACGGCCGCACCTTCACCCTCGACCTGTTCGAGCAATGGTTCGGCGAAGAGGTCGGTCTGCTCGCGGAAGTGCCCAACATCGCCGAAGCCGCTCGGCTGATGCACAACATGATCGTCGCCGACGACCTGATCGAGTTCCTGACGCTACCGGCTTACGAGCTGCTGGATTGACGGGCAGGAGCGGCCGGTAGCTGCGCGTATTTTGCGATCCAATGGGTCGAGTCGCCGGGTGACTGCTTGTTGATCGGCGGCACCTCAACGGTGGCGGCGGGATCGATGGCGACGCCAACATGATCCGCGACCTGCCGAGTCGCGGCTGCAGAATCGGCGAGCACGTCCTCGTGCCAGAGGTTCAGCGGCTCGACCCGGAGGTCGTTAAACATGCGCGCCCAGACCTCCTCCTGGAACGCAATTCCCCGCTCAGCGGCGTCGAGCGCTTCTTGAGAATATTCGAGCTGAGCGGCGTCCTCGGCCTCCTGTTCCTTCCGCCACACGCCCGAGAGCGACGCTCGAGCGTAAGACACGATCTGCGCTACACGGTCGCGCCGCCGGAGATAGACGATGCACCGCTCGCGGTCGCGCGGCAGCATCATGGACAGGACTTCCGCCAGCAGGGGCGGATTGTCATGATTGAGCTGCTCAAGCTGGATTGGAAAGACCTTGAGGCCCAGCACGCCATTGGGCGAGCATCTGCGGCCTAGCACCGAGCGCCACAGCTGTTGCTGCAGCTGCGGCGAATGGGCGGCGAAACCATAAGGGCCGGCCGGCTCGAAGTTCAGATATTCGAGTGGCGCGCCGAGGCAGCCGGTCCGCCACAGGACATGGCTGAAGTAGGTGCTACCGGCACGCGGCACAGATGCGAGCAAATAGGTGCGCTCCGGCTCGTCCGAGCGCGCCGGAAAGTCGAACTTGCCCTCATAGCCAGTGTCCATTCCAGAGGCATTCCCGCACAGGCCGCCCATGTAAAGAAAAAGGACGCCGGGACCGCTCCCGACGTCCTTCCTTTGTCTCGAAGATTTGGTGGCTTAAGCCGCCTTCTTCTCCAGCGCGCCCTTCGCCTGGGCGATGATGGCGCTGAATGCTTCGGCCTCGTGCATCGCAATGTCGGCGAGCACCTTCCGGTCGAGCGTGATTCCCGCGAGCTTCAGCGCGTGGATGAACTGGCCGTAGGTCAGCCCCTCCGCGCGGACGGCGGCGTTGATCCGCTGGATCCAGAGGGCGCGGAAGTTCCGCTTCTTCACCTTGCGGTCGCGATAGGCATATTGCCCGGCCTTCTCGACTGCCTGGCGGGCGACGCGGATCGTGTTCTTGCGGCGGCCGTAATAGCCCTTCGCCTGGCCAAGTAAGCGCTTGTGCTTGGCGCGGGTGGTTACGCCGCGTTTGACTCTTGCCATGTCCCGGCCTCCTTACTTCAAACCGTAAGGGGCCCAGGACTTCACGCGCGCAACGTCGGCGTCGCTGAGAATCTCGGTGCCGCGGTTCTGTCGGATATATTTGGCATTATGGCTGATCAGCCGGTGGCGCTTGCCAGCGACACCGTGCTTGATCTTGCCGGTGGCGGTGACCGTGAAGCGCTTTTTCACACCGCTCTTGGTCTTGAGCTTGGGCATTTTCGTCTCCTGTGTGTGTCCCCGCATCTACGAGGACGACGTTTATCCAACCGCCACGGCAGCCCTTACTGGCCGGGCCATTGGTTTTTCCAACGATCTGGAAAGCGCGCGCCTATAGAGGGGCCGAGCCGCTCTGGCAACCTACCAGGGGATGACGGACCCGTTGCGGCGAAGGAACTTGCCCGTGTCGCCGATCGTGAGCTTTTCGATGAGCTGGCGCATTGCCCCAACGCTTTCCTCTGCCGTGATTTCGGCCCCCGCTCCACCCATCCGAGTCTTCACCCAACCGGGACTGAAGAGGACACAGGTCACGCCGCACGCTTTCGCCTCGAGCGCGAGGCAGCTCCACGCCATGTTCATCGCAGCCTTGGATGTTCGGTATGGGACCCAGCCTCCGCCATTCTCGCCGATGCTGCCCATACCGCTCGAGATTGCGGCCATCTTGCCGCTCTCGCTCATCTTCGAAAGCAGTGCCCTGCCAAGCTGATAGGGCGCGATCGCGTTGATCATCATCATCCTCTGCCAATCGCGGGCGTTGCCGGGGCCGTCGGTATTCATCGGATGATTGGTGCCGGCATTGGCGATGAAGAGATCCAGCTCACCCTCAATCTTTTGAGGAAATGAGTCGACCGCGTCTTCGTCGGAAAGGTCCAGCTGCTCGACTCGGACGTCGAGCAGATCGAGCTTGGGGCTCGACTCTCGCACAATGGCGACGACGTCCCAGCCGTCTGCTGAATATTGCCTGGCTAACTCGAGGCCGATGCCGCGGTTCGCGCCGGTGATGAGGACGATGGGCATTGCATCCCTCAACGCGTCGTACGCGCGAAGTTCCTTAGTCGAACAGGCTCGAAACTGAGCTTTCGTCGGCGATCCGCCGAACGGCTTCGCCGAGCAGCGGCGCAATCGTGAGCCTCCGGATCTTGCTTCCCTTCGGATCTGGCTCGCCGCTCCAAATCGTGTCGGTGACGACCAATTCGCTGAGCTCGGACTTGGCGACCCGCGCCGCTGCCGCGCCGGACAGGACGCCGTGCGTGCAATAAGCGAACACCTCAGTCGCGCCTTGCTGCTTCAGGGCAGCGGCCGCGTTGCACAATGTGCCTGCTGAATCAACAATGTCGTCGACCAAGACACAGGTCCGCCCATCGACGTCGCCGATGATGTTCATGACTTCCGACTCGCCGGCGCGTTCGCGCCTTTTGTCGACGATTGCGAGGGGAGCATTGTTCAAGCGCTTGGCAAGGCCGCGGGCGCGGACCACGCCGCCGACGTCGGGCGAAACGACCAGCAGGTCGCGATTGCCGAAGCGGGCGTGGATGTCCGTCGCGATCACCGGGGAGGCGAAAAGATTGTCGGTCGGGATGTCGAAGAAACCCTGGATCTGCCCGGCGTGGAGATCGATGGACAGCACTCGGTTGGCGCCGGCGGTCGTAATCAGGTTGGCGACAAGCTTGGCTGAAATGGGAGTCCTCGGGCCCGGCTTACGGTCCTGCCGGGCATAGCCGAAATAAGGAAGCACCGCGGTGATCCTTTTTGCCGACGCGCGCCGAAGCGCATCGATGCAAATCAGCAGCTCCATCAGATTGTCGTTCGCCGGATAGCTGGTCGACTGGATGACGAAGACGTCCTCGCCGCGAACATTCTCGTTCACTTCGACGAACACTTCCTCATCGGCGAAGCGGCGGACGCTGGCGTCGGTCAGCGGCACTTCGAGATAGTCGCAAATCGATCGGGCCAGCGGCAGGTTGCTGTTCCCGGCGAGCAATTTCATGGCGGTGTTTCCCCAGCAGCGACTCGCCATTAGCGGGGGAGTGCCCGTCCGCAAAGGTTGCCCGCTGGAGGATCGTCGCTAAATCGCGCGCATGACCGACCGCCTGAAGATTGCGCTTGCCCAGATGAACCAGCGGGTCGGCGACCTTGAAGGCAATGCCGCCGCAATGCTGGAGGTGCGGCGCAAGGCTGCCTCGGAAGGGGCGGACCTGCTCCTCTGCCCGGAGCTGCAGCTGGCCGGCTATCCGCCGGAGGATCTGGTACTGAAGCCCGAGTTCGTTCGGCGGGTCCAGGAATGCACCGAGCAGCTGGTCGCCTCGACGGTCGAGCCGGGGCCGGCGATCCTCATCGGCACAATCACCAACGAAGGCGGGCGGAATTTCAACACGATGCTGCTGGCCGATGGCGGCAAGCGTGTGGGACGGACGTTCAAGCACGAGCTGCCCAACTACGGCACGTTCGACGAAAAACGCATCTTCACGCCCGGGCCGCTGCCGCACCCAATCGAATGGCGCGGAATTAAGCTTGGTGTTCCTATCTGCGAGGATATGTGGTTGGAACCGGTCTGCGCTCATCTCGCAGAACTCGGTGCCGACTTCTTTTTGGTTCCGCACGGCAGCCCTTACGAGCTCGACAAGATCGACACGCGCGAGCGGCTGGCACGGGCGAGGACAACGAGCACCGGCTTGCCACTGGTATTCCTCAACCGTGTTGGCGGACAGGACGAGCTCGCCTTCGACGGCTCGTCGTTCGTCATGCACCCGGACGGCGAAGTCGTTGTTCAGATGCCCGATTGGGACGAGGATCTAATGGTTACCGACTGGCATCGGACGAGCGGCGGATGGCGCTGCCAGACGCGGGTCAGCCATGAGCTCGATCAGTTTCCCGAAGACGTTTACCGGGCGATGATGATCGCGCTCCGAGATTACGTCGGGCGAAACGGTTTCCCCGGCGTCATCCTTGGCCTGTCGGGCGGGATTGACAGTGCCTTGTCGGCGGCGATCGCGGTCGACGCGCTCGGGCCCGGCAAGGTTTGGGGCGTCATGCTTCCGTCCAAATATACGAGCGATGAGAGCCTCGACGATGCCAGCAAGTGCGCGCGCCTGCTGGGCTGTCATCATGACGTCATATCAATCGCCTCCGCGGTGGAGGCAGTCGGCGAGATGCTGCCCGAGATGAGCGGGCTTGCCGCGGAGAATGTTCAGGCCCGGCTCCGGATGGTTGCGCTGATGGCCTTGTCGAACTCGGGTGGGCAAATGCTGCTCACGACGGGGAACAAGAGTGAGATGAGCGTCGGCTATGCGACCCTCTACGGCGACATGGCCGGCGGCTATTCGGTTCTGAAGGACGCCTACAAGACGACCGTCTTCGCGCTGTCACGATGGCGCAATGAGAACAAACCCGAGGGCGCCCTCGGACCGGGCGGGCCCGTGATGCCTGGTCGAGTGATCACCAAGCCGCCGACTGCCGAGTTGAGGTCCGGTCAGAAGGACGAGGACAGCCTTCCGCCATATTCGGCGCTCGACCGGATCCTCGAAGGGCTGGTCGAAAAGGAGATGTCGGTGAAGGAGGTCGCCGATGCAACGGGTGAGGAGATCGCGCTTGTCGCTGACATAGAGTCCAAGCTGCTGAAGGCCGAGTACAAGCGTCGCCAGGCCCCGCCCGGAGTCAAGATCGGCACCCGCAACTTCGGCCGCGACCGGCGCTACCCGATCAGCAATTTCTTCCACACCGGCCCGACAACGAAGCCGCAGCGATGACATTTGTTACCCGCTTTGCCCCGTCACCAACCGGCCGCCTTCACGTCGGGAACATCCGGACCGCGCTGCACAATTTCCTGTTCGCCCGGAAGCATGGCGGAATCTTCATCGTCAGGATCGACGATACTGACCAAGTGCGCTCGACTGCCGAGTTCGACCAGGCGATTCGTGACGATCTTGAGTGGCTCGGTCTCCTTCCTGAAAAGCTCGTGCGCCAGTCCGAGCGATTCGATCTTTACGAGCGCGAATTCGACAGGCTGAAGGCCAAAGGACGGGTCTATGCCTGTTATGAAACGCCAGAGGAGCTCGAACTTCGACGCAAGGTGCTTCTCGGTCGAGGGCTCCCCCCTGTCTACGAGCGCAGGGATGCCGATGCGCCGCCCCCGGAGGGCCGGGAACCGCATTGGCGTTTCAGGCTCGACTATGACGCGCCGATCGCCTGGAACGACCTTATCCGCGGCGAGCAAAGATTCGATCCGAAGCTGCTTTCGGACCCGGTCGTGCGGCGGGAGGACGGAAGCTGGCTCTATCTACTGCCGAGCGTGATCGACGATGTCGACCTTGGAGTGACCCACATTGTTCGCGGCGAGGACCATGTCACGAACAGCGCGGCGCAGATTCAGATGTTTCAGGCGCTTGGAAGCAAGCCGCCGCGGTTCGCTCACGAGGCGCTGCTAGTCGCGGCGGAAGGAAAACTGTCCAAGCGGCTGGGGTCATATGGTGCTGAGCATTTGCGCGAAGAGGGTATCGAGCCCATCGCATTGCTCGACGTTCTCGCGCGAATTGGCACGTCCCAACCGGTCGAAGCGATTGCCTCCCTCGACGTGCTCGCGCGCGATTTCGACTTCACCACTTTCGGCCGCGCGCCAGCCCACTTCGATCCGCATGAGGTCGAGCTGATCAACGCCCGGTTGCTGCATCAGCTCGACTATGCCGCGGTTGCCGACCGGCTGCCGAAAGGCGCGACCGAGCAGGACTGGCTGCTGCTTCGTTCCAATCTCCGCCGCCTGGCGGATCTCACTCCCTGGCTCGAGGTCCTGCATGGCGACATCGACCCGCCTGAGCTCGCGCACGACGAAAGATTGCTGGTCAAGGAGGCTGCAGGAACCGCGGAGCGGATCGACTGGAGCGCCGATGCCTGGAAGACGCTTACCGGGAAACTGAAGGAATCCTCCGGCAAGAAGGGCCGCGAACTGTTTCATCCGCTGCGGCTCGCACTGACGGGGCTCGAAAGTGGGCCCGAGATGGCTGGTTTGCTTGAAGCGATGGGCAAGGATTGCGCATTGCGCCGCCTCGAAGCCGCGGCGCGCCGTTAAGCCTCTGCTCACCGGAATCGCAACAAAGCCTCTTTCCCAGAGCAATGTAATGTTGTAACATGCAACTGCGACGAACCACTTGGAAGAGGAGGTTCGAAATGCTCGAATATGCCGCTAGCCGTCGCCAGATCGCGGCCCGTCCCTCCAGTCCCCATGCAATGTTGGCCATTATCAGCGTCCATGTCGCGCTGTTCGCGCTGGTCATGAGCGCGAAGATGGATCTGCCGGTGAATTTCCCAAAGGTTCCTCCGCTGATCCGCATCAGCGTTCCGCCGGAGCCGCCGCCCAATCCCGTGCCATCGGCTCGCCCGCAGCCTCCCCGCCACCAGATGGTCATCGACCGGACGACCGACCTCGTACCGCCGGTTTCGTTGCAGCAGCCAGGAACGATCGAACCATCCGCTAA
>JANWLR010000031.1 GCA_025450755.1 Sphingomicrobium sp.
ACTGTCCATGGTCCGGACGAATTCGATGCACCTCTTGAGCTGTCGCTCGGAAGAAAAATCGCCAGGGCCAAGTTCGTCGCGGCAATCAGCAGCTACGGCCGAAGTCAGCTGATGCGTTGGAGCCAGCCCTCTCAGTGGCACAAGATCGAGGTCATCCGATGCGGTGTAGACGGGGCCTTCCTCGAAACTCCGGAAGAGCCCGTTCGGGCAGATTCAACCGAGTTCCTCTGTGTGGCGCGATTGTCGGCACAAAAAGGTCTGCCGCTGCTGATCGCAACTTGCGACAGGCTACGCTCGCAGGGCGAAAGGTTCACGGTCACGATCATCGGAGACGGCGATCTCCGGTCGGAACTCGAGGCTGAAATCCGTCAACGAAAGCTTGAGGATAATGTTTTCCTGGCTGGCATTTGCACGTCGGCGGAGATCCGAGAGCGCTTGCTGAGAGCGCGCGCATTCGTGTTGCCGAGTTTCGCCGAAGGCCTGCCGGTCGTGATCATGGAAGCTCTCGCGCTAGCGCGACCGGTGGTCACCACTGCGATCGCCGGAATTCCCGAGCTGGTCGACGACGAATGTGGCTGGGTTGTTCCTGCAGGTTCGGAAGAGGCGCTTGCCGACGCGATGTCGCAGGCGCTTCGCGTGTCGGCCGAGGAGCTCAGGGCCAAAGGGCGCGTCGGCCGCGAGCGCGTTCACCGGCTGCACGATGCGACCCGGAACGCGGAACAAATCGTCGCCGCAATTGCGGCCGATCGGGGTAGCAGCGTCACTTATACTCAATGATGTGAAAACGGCCGCGAAGACGGTTGGACCAGTAGCGAAGAATTCCGAGGAATTCGGGGACCTTCGCGTAGACGATGAAGCGCGCCATCAGCATCGCATCGGAGCGAGACAGGCCGGCCCGGGAATAATGACGGTAAATGCGCCGCCCAAGATACAAGTAGCCGCAAAGCAGGAGCAGCGATAACCCCCGTGTCGGCCACAGCAGGACGATGATGACCAGTGGAAGCAAGAATCCCCAGAACAACGCGCTTCGCAATTCCCGGCGGCCGTCGCGCAGCCTGGATCGGCCGTGGGTTGCAAAACGATGCGCCGTCGCGTGTCCGCCACGCAACGCTCTTGTCCACCATTGCGAGAAGCGAAGCATCTGCGCGTCATGCGTCGCCATCGGCTGATCGATCTTCAAGATCGAATGGCCGGCAAGCAGCAAGCGAGCGCCAAGATCGGGCTCTTCTCCGGCAATTGCCTGCAGGTTGAATCCACCAATCGATCGAAATGCCGATACGCGCACGGCCATAATCCCGCCCAAGCCGTTCATGTCCTCTATGCGGCCGGCCGGTGATCGCCACTCGATTGCGCACAAGCGGTTGTAAACAGACTGGTCGGGGAAGCGTTCGCTCAGATGTCCAGTGACGATTGCGCAGTCCGCTTCATGTTCGAAGGTTGCGGCTGCGGCGGGAGGAAAGCCGTGGTCGAGAATGCAGTCCCCATCGAGAAAAAGGACATATTGAGTGCTGGGCCATCGCCGCTGCACTTGGGCGAAACCTTCGTTACGTCCGCGCGCCGCCGAAAAAGGCCGGGAAGGATCTAATTCCACGACCTCGATCCCGAGGGATCTCGCGACGGCCACGCTCCGGTCGGTTGACCCTGAGTCGACATAGATGATCGGAAGGCCGGTATCGAGAACGGAGCGCAGGCTCGGCTCCAGGCGTTCGCCTTCGTTGCGCCCGATTACGACGGCGGCCATTGGAACCGGTGAGCTCATCGCTGCGGCATCCACATTGGAGGTTCGCCCGGCGGATCGCCCCACGCCGGTGTGGATGGGCGCCGGAGCTTGGCTTGTCGCCATATCCCGCGGCCAAGCTGCGCTGCGCGAAAGCTGCTGCCGCCATTGCGCCGGCCAATCAAGGTCTTCGCCTTACGTACCGCGTATCCGGCGAGGCGACCGAGGTCGGCGGAGAGCATTGCGAACGGCCCGCCCGTCAACGCGAAGTAGCGGCGGCGCGATTGGTACCAGTAAGGCGGAAGGGTGTGGGCGGTTGCGATGCCTGTCGCCGATCCCTCATGATGCACAACGCGGCTTGCCGGAACATAGCGGACGGTCCAGCCAGCTGCCTTGAGCCGGTGCATCAGCTCCACCTCCTCATAATAAAGGAAGAAGCCGTCGTCGAAGAGGCCGGTCTCGCGCAGCGCGGCAGACCTCAACATCATGCTTGCGCCGGTGACCCAGTCCACTTCGCAGGCCTGCGCAGATTGGATGACCGCCGGCGCGATTCCGAGGAAAGAGCCGAGCCTTCCGGATTGGGCTGCACTTACGAACTCGCGCCCGGCGGACGGAAACCTGAACGCCGAAGCTGCCGTGCGGCCTGCCTCGTCAAATAACTGGCTGCCCACGGCGCCGCAGCGCGGGTGCGCTTTCAGTTCAGCGGCCAGTAGCGCGACCGCCCCGTGCGTGATTTCCGCATCGGGATTGAGCAAATGCACGAATTCCGGAGGCGAGGGTTCGCGGGCAAGCGTCATAATCGCCTGGTTATTGGCCCAGGCAAAACCCCCGTTGAGCTTCAACGGGAAAAAGGAGACCCAGCTCTTATATTCCGGCCGGGCAATGAATGCGTCCAGCTCTGCCGCCGAGCCGTCGCCGGAGCCACCGTCGACGACAATTGCCTTAAGGTTTGGCAACAGTGCCTTCTCGCCGGCGAGCGCGGCCAGGCACTTCTTGGTCAGCTGTGGAGTGCGATAGTTGACCGTTACCACCGCCACCGAGACATGCTGAATGTCTTCGGGCAGACTTGGCTGCGGGTCGGCGGGTGGGGCGCTGCTCGTCATCTTGGGCTGATAGGAATGAGTGCGTCCGCGAACTTGCGCAATGGTCGTTCCTCGCTTCGCCAATCGCGACGCGGGTCAGACTGCGCCAGCGTCGACTTAACCTTGTCCCATAATCGCACGCATGGGTTGCACCCTCTTCCTCGCGAAGCGTCCCTGACTTGGCTTGGCAGACTGCCTTTGTACAATGGCCGCCATGTTGCACATGACGAGAATCAACGACTATCTCGCGCTTGATGCCGACGAGTGTCGAGCGCTCGGCCGGTCGCTAGCCGAACGTTATCGCACTGCTCACCCTTTTCCGCACATTGTTATCGATGACTTCCTTGATCCTGGCATCCTGAGGGGCGTCCTTGCCGAGTTTCCGGGGACCGAGCGCAAACGGTTCTTCGATCGCGATCAGGAGCGGCTCAAGTTCCAGTTCAATCCCAAGGAAGTTCAGTCGGGGCTGGTTAGGAATCTTTTTGCCGAGCTCAACAGCGAGGCCTTCCTTGCTTTTCTCGAGGAGATGACCGGCATCGACGGGCTGATTTCCGATCCTTATTTCGATGGCGGCGGTCTGCACGAGACCAAGCGCGGCGGACATCTCGGAATCCATGCTGATTTCAACGTCCACGGACGGCTCAAATGCGAACGCAAGCTCAACCTGCTCGTCTATCTCAATGAAGACTGGAATCAGGAATATGGCGGCCAACTAGAGCTCTGGGACCGCGAGATGAAGGAGTGCGCGGTGCGCGTCGAGCCAATCTTCGGTCGCGCAGTAATCTTCAATACTGCGCTCGACAGTTTCCATGGCCATCCGGATCCCCTGGCTTGCCCTCCCGAGCGCTCGCGCCGATCAATCGCCACTTATTATTATTCGGCGCTCGAAGACGGCTATGCCGCAATTCCCAAGCGCGACACGAATTTCCAGCCGCGCCCGGGAAGTGCCGACAAGGCCGACTGGCAAATGCGCCGGCGCCATTTCGTCAATGACTGGGTTCCGCCCAAGCTGCAGCGCATCGCACACCGCATCATCGGGTGATCTTGCTTGCCGGCATTGCCACAGCTCAGAGGTTCGGAAGGAAGATCCGTCCGACGATGCTCATCGCGCCGCCGACGCAAAGACCTGCAGCGATCGTCGCGGCCAAGGTGAGTTCGCGTCTCCACCGGATGAGGTGCAGCTGCTGCATCCGCCATGCGGCATAGCAATAGACGGGGATTTCCATCAGCCCGACCGTGAGTACGAGGATCATCGCATTGTAGCGGGCAAGAGCGAAGAGACCGCCGCAGACCAGCCAGGTAAGGCGCACCATGTGGAGTTCGAAAATAGCCTTCGTACGGCCGTTCGCGACCATCAGCTCCTGCATCGTGCGGGTGACCATCGCAAGCGCGGTCGCAACCGCCAAGATCGACAGATACTTGCCGGCTTGAAGATAACGCGGGTCGTAAAGAAAGCGGATCAGCAGGTCCGCCGCTCCAATGAGCCCTCCGCCTGCAAATGCGTAGAGATAGAAGAACTTCCCCCAACAGGAATAATATGCATCGGAGACCGAGCGCCCTTCGCGCCACGCCGCGGCGGCCGTCGGGTACACAATTCCGGTGGCATAGTTGAACGCGAAGGAGGTCGGCGCCGACGCAATTGTCGATGCAATCACGTAGGTGCCGAACTGGCCCAGCGAAAGAATCCGCGCCATCGCCAGCTTGTCGACTTGTGTAATGACCAGATAAACCGCGCTCGACGCGGCAATCATGCGGGAAAATCGCCAAAGATCGCCGGCGACGTCTCGATCGTAATGGTAAGAGCGGCGGGTCCCCGGGAAGAGCGCGTAGCTCAGCACCGCTTTCATCGAGCTCCCGATCAGGATCGATGCGACGACCGCCCAGATATTTCGGAGGAAGTAAGCCAGGATGAGGGCCGCGACGATCTGTGTGATGGTCGGCAGGAAATCAAAGAGCGCATATCGCTGCACGCGGCCATGCCGGAGTGCGCGGAACTGGTTCATCGAGCCCTGGCCCTCGATCGCGAGCATGAACGAGGTCACAGCCAGCGGGGCTGCTACTTGGGGTTTTCCAAGAAGGTAGGAGAGCGGCCAGGCCATCGCGATTGCGACGATTGTGAGTAGCGCGCCGCGAATGGCATGAATGGTCCAAACAGCATTGATGAAACCGGCGTCATCGCTGCTCTGGTGGCGGACAATATACGACTGGAACCCGAGGTCGCTGAGCATTCCGATGACGAACAGGGCCGACATGATGAGGCCGGTGATTCCGTAGACATCGGGCGAGAGCAGCCGTGTCATCAGCATCGTGCTGGCAATCCGCACAAGGTTGATGATCACCGTGCTGAGGGCCAGCGACGACGTTCCGGTGAGGTAGCGTTGGCCGAAGCGGCCTAGGCGAAGAGTGGCGAGCATCGGCTCTCCCATATCACGTGGAGTCCGAAGCAAAAGCAAACAGCGCTCGGGCGCTTACGAGTGTGCACGAACTGTCATGCAAGTCGGCGGGCGGCGTTGCTCCCCGAAGGCCATTGGTCGACCATTGCGGCGTTGAGCGGCGCGCCCATCGAAAAAAGGAAATGACGGGCGGCTCATCTCGGCTCTGGCTTTACGATCATCCGGCAAATGGCGCGCCCCGAGGACGATCGGGCTTAGAATCCGTGCCAACGAGCAGTGCGCCCGACCGCGATTCCCTCAGATCGCTCGGTCTTGCCGCTAGGATCGAAGCTCAACGAAAATTGTCAGCGTAAGCTTGAATCTTCAACCGGACCGGACCTGAAGGCAGTAGATGGTACTGGAGGCCGTGCTTCTTGCAATAAGCGATTGCCGCTTCCTTGGTCTTAAAGCTCAGCCGAACCTGCGTGTTGGTGTCGCCGGATCCATTCCAACCAGTCAGCGGGTCAGCGCGCTGCGGTTGTTGCCTTTCAAATTCGAGCAGCCACCGGCCGGCATTGGCCTTGCCTGACTGCGTGGTCTTGCGCTCAACTTCGGAAATGCGGGCGATGGTCACTCCGCGCAGGTGGCAAAGTGTGGCTGCTGAATCAAGCGCGGTTTCATGTGCGGACCAGCCGCCGTTGTGCTAAGTGGCCAGACCTTCCTTTTACGCAAGGAGGGGCTCCAATGACAAATTCAAGATGGCGAATGTTGCTCAGCGTTGCAGCGTTGAGCGCGCTTAGCGGAAGTGCGGCCTTTGCCCAGGCGACCGATCCGATCGCCAGTGCACAATCGGCGGCTCCCGCATCCATTTCTTCAAAGGCGACGATCGTGGAGATGGACGCCAAGGGAATGATGCAGGTGCTGCGCAAAGGCTCGAATGGCTGGACCTGCATGCCGGACGCGGCGGCCACGCCCGGGCCGGACCCGATGTGCTTTGATGCAAATGCCGCAAAGTGGGCTGAAGCGTGGATCGGGCACAAGCCGCCGCCCGAAGGCGCTGTCGGCGTCATGTACATGCTCGAAGGGGGTACCGATGCAAGCAATGTCGACCCATATGCGACGAAGCCGACAGCAGAGAACGCGTGGATCAAGACCGGGCCGCACATCATGATCGTCGGGTCGAAGGAAGTCCTCACCGGCTATCCGACTGGACCGACCCCCGACACGTCGGCGCCGTATGTGATGTGGGCAGGAACGCCCTACGCCCATCTGATGGTGCCGATCGGCAAATAGTCACGAGGCGCGCTTGGTCCTCAGCGTCGGCACGGCGGACGCCGGGTCATCGGGCCATGGGTGCTTGGGATAGCGCCCGCGCATGTCCTTCGCGACATCGCGCCAGCTACCCGACCAGAAACCGGGCAGATCCTTTGTCGTCTGGATCGGCCTTCCCGCCGGCGAGGTAATCGCCAGGATCAGCGAAACCTTACCGTTCGCGATCATTGGATGCTGCGCAAGGCCGAACAGGGCCTGGGCACGCACTTCAACACTGGGGCCCGCCGCCGCTGAATAGTCGATCATATGGCGGCCGCCGGCGGGGCTGGCGAATTCCGCCGGCGCGAGCCTATCGAGCTTTCGGACCGCATCATAGCCGAGCAGCCCCTCGAGCGAGGCTGTAAGCGCCTGTGGAGCGATATCGCCGAGACGGCGCTTGTTCGCGAGCAGGGGTGCGAGCCATTCTTCGCTCCGGTCGAGAAGCATCTCATCGTTCATCGACGCGATGCCTTGATCGAAGCGGTTGGCAAAGATTGCGCGGAGCCTCAGCTGGCGGCCTTTGTCGTCCCAGGGGAGCAGTTCGAGGCCATGATTGCAAACCCCTTCAAGCAGCGCCTGTTCGATTGCTGTCGCATCCGGCTTCGGATCTGGGCCGCTCGCAAGCCGGATTTCACCGAGGCGGCGACTGCGCGTCGGAGTCACGGATCCACTCGACGGATCGAAGTCCGCTTCATGCCGGGTCTCGATCCGGTCGCTAAAGAGCTCGAGGACGACATGCTCTTCGATCGGCACTGCGGAGAGAATGCGGGCGCCCGAGGCATGACCAGCCACTTCGCCGACGGCGAGCCATTTCGCTCCGGCCAGAGTTGAGGTCGGCTCAAGGCGGAAGCCGCGGCCTCCGACCGATTGCCAGGCTTCTCCGGAGCTGTCGCGGCGGCGGGAAACACGGTCGGGAAAAGCGAGCGCGAGCGCTTTGGCCAGATCCTGCTCGTCGATTGCTGCTTCCTGCACGTGCAATCGGCGGCGCCAGCCAGCAGCCAGTTTTCGTGCCGCCTCTGCTCGGGTTGATCTGTCCGCGCGCCATCGGCGCCAGCGAAGTTCGAGATCGGGATCGTTTCCGCCAAGGCCGCGCTCGGACAGCAGCACCGCGACATCTGCCGCCGCGGCGCCAAAACCGCGCTCGCATGAATCGATGAGCATATGGGCAAGCCGGGGCTCGACCGAGAGAGCGGCAATCGCTCGGCCGTGCTCGGTAAGGCGGCTCTCCGGGTCGATTGCACCGAGGCTCATGAGCCGATGACGGGCTTCGTCCAGTGCCGCAGCTGCCGGTGGATCGAGAAAGGGGAGCCGGCGCGGGTCGGCTTCTCCCCAGAGCAGCGAGGTCAGAAGGAGGCTCGACAGGTCCGCTTCCAGAATTTCCGGCGGATCATGGGCTGGAAGCGAGACCGTTGCAGCCTCCTCCCACAGCCGAATGGCGACACCTTGTGCCTGGCGCGCAGCACGGCCGGCCCGCTGGGTCACGGCTGCGCGGCTCGCCCGCTCGGTCACGAGCCTCGTGAGACCCGCACCCCGGTCGTAGCGCGGTCGCCGCGCGAGGCCGCTATCGACGACGATCCGCACGTCCTCCAGGGTGACGCTGGTCTCGGCGATGCCGGTGGCCAGAACGAGCTTCCGCTTGCCCGAAGGAGGAGCCGCAAGCGCCTTTCGCTGCGCGGAGGGATCGATGCCTCCGTGCAGCTTGTGCAACTCAATCTCGGCGGGAAGTCTTCCTAGAGCATCCGCGGTACGCTCGATCTCCGCTACACCTGGCAGGAATGCCAGTAGCGAGCCGGCGTGCTCGCCGAGTGCGGCGCGGATCGCTCTTGTCATTTGCGGCTCGATCCGAGCGGTCGGGTCGCGGCCCGCATAGCGGACGTCGAGCGGATAGCTCTTGCCTTCGCTGATGATCGTCGGCGCATTTCCGAGAAGCGACCGGAAGCGCTCGACGTCGAGGGTCGCCGACATGGCGACCACGCGCAGGTCTGGACGCAGCGCCGCTGCTGCATCGAGCGCAAGTGCAAGCGCAAGGTCATTGTCGAGGCTTCGCTCGTGGACCTCATCGAACAACAGGGCCGAGACTCCGGCAAGCTCCGGCTCAGACTGGATTCGCGAGAGGAACACGCCGTGCGTCATAGCGACGATGCGCGAGCCTTTGCCGACCTTGCTGTCGAGGCGGGTCGCGTAGCCGATCGTCTCTGCGGGTCTTTCGCCCAATTCGGAGGCCATGAATTCCGCTGCGGCACGTGCCGCGAGACGGCGAGGAACGAGCAACAATATTTGTCCGCTGCACCAGCTTTCCCCAAGCAGGGCTGGCGCAACCTTCGTGGTCTTGCCTGCGCCGGGAGAAGCGATGAGGAGTGCTCGTGTCTGCGCCCGCAACGCTGCGAGCAGGTCCGGCAGGACTTCGTCGATCGGCAGCCTCATCCCCGAAAAGTCCCAAATGTCACAGGCCTAAGCGCATGCGCGCGAAACGACTCCCGAATCGAGGTCAGAAATCTTGAAACGGGAAGAATCAAATCGAACACGACACGTCCGTGGCACAGGCGCGCCGCCGTAGGACACCGCTACTTACGCCCGAGGTAGCGGTCGAACCAGGCGACGGTCCGCTTGCGTGCGTCGAGCGAATGCGCCGGTTGGCGGATGCCATGTCCCTCGTCCGGGTAAATGACGAGGCTGGTCGGCACGTCCATGGCCTGAAGCGCATGCCAATATTCGATCGACTGCGTCGGCGGCACCTCGATGTCGCGCTCGCCGGCATAGACGAAGGCCGGCGTCTTCGCGTCCCTGATCGTGCGGATTGCCGAAACCGCCCAATAGGCTTCCGGATCGTCGTACATCGACTTGCCGAAATAGGGGATCATCCACTGATCAATCCCGTTGATGCCGTAATAGCTCAGCCAGTCCGATAGGCCGCCGCCCGAGACGATTGCCTTGAAGCGGTTGGTCTGTGTGTTGGCCCACATCGCCATGAAGCCGCCGTAGCTATAGCCCATCAGGCCCAGGCGGTTGTCGTCGATCGGTGCGACGCGCTCGGCTGCGTCGATTCCGGCGAGGATGTCCTTAAGGTCGCCTCCGCCGAAGTCCCGAATGTTTGCGCGAGTGAAGGCCTCACCCTGGCCGTAGCTGCCGCGCGGATTGGGCAGGAACATATAATAGCCGGCACGGATGAGGTCTGCGGGTGCGCCCTGCCAGACGAAGTTGGCGGTGTTCGCCGCGGCTGGGCCGCCGTGCACGTTCGTGACCATCGGAGCTTTGCCAACGGTCGGCCTACGGGGGGCGAGGAGCCAACCCTGGACGGTGTAGGGGCCGCTTTGCCACGTCAGGCTGCGCGCTGTGACCAGCGGTGCCCATGAATCATTGTCATGGCTGATCTGGCGTGGCGCTGTCGCGGCGCCGGCGAACAAAGCTGGCGCATGTTCGAAGTCCTGACGGACAAACGCGACGGTTTGTCCGTCGGCAGAGCGGGCCATCCGTGCATCACCTGCAGCAATTGAGACTGGCGCCGACCAGATGGCCCGGCCGGGGACCAATGCCGCGCTGAACGGTACGAGCGCGTCCTCGTCGCCGACCAGGGCTGAGCCGACGAGACCCGCGCGACCCCAAAGGAGCGATGTGAACGTGCCGCGATAGCCGGGCGTCCGATCGACCGGCTCACCACCATTGATCGGCACCGCGTAGACGTCACCGCCCACGGAACCGAAGTCGCTCATGATTCCACCGATGAACGCGACGGTGCGCCCGTCGGGCGACACGCGCGGCTGGTTCATTTGCAGCTTGGGCGCGGCTATCCGCTGGAGGGCGCCGGTAGAAGCATCGATCCTGTCGAGCTCGGCGATCCACCAATTGTTGTCGCCATTTCCAAGAGCGGAGGTTGCAACGAAGCCGTTTCCGTCCGGAGTCCAGTCATATTCGTAGATATAGCGGTCGGCTGGAGTGATGGGCGTCGCACTGCCGCCTCCCACGGGCACGATTGCAATCCGCTGCTCATCGCTCTGCTCGCCGATTTCGCCGACCTGCCGGACCCCGGCCTGAGTAGCGCCGGCCTGCTTGCGCGCGCCAATGGTGACGAGGAGCGCGATTCGCCTTCCGTCCGGAGAGAAGCGCGGCTCCTGCGCAATGCCATTGATTGTGGCGAGCGTGACTGGCGCTCCCGCGGCGGCGAGCATCAGCCTTGTCGTATCCTTGTCGCGTTCAAGGAAGGCAAGCCTGCCAGCCGGTCCGAACGCGAGACCCGAATAGTCACACGATGGGCACGGATCCCATGTTGCTAAAACCTTCCCCATTGTAGCGGAGCGGATGACAATATGCGCATGAGCCCGGGTCGTTGAATCGGCGAGGACGTCGCTTTCAAGCGCCGCCAACCGATCACCCGCGGGGCTCAGCGCGAGGGACGAATATTCGTGGAGTGTGGCTGCACTGACTGGAATTGAGATAGACAGGCTAAGTGCAGCAGCAACATAAAAACTCATGCGAAGAACCCTCCCGACGCGAAGTCACGATTGCGATTGGACCAATCCGGTGATGCTCCCCAACTTCAGTAAGCGCGGGCGACCGCGAACTCGGCGGCTTCGATTAGCGCGGACTTCGCCTTGCTCGGCGGGAAGATCGCCAATCCGTCAATGGCTCGGCGCGAATAGTGACGCGCCCGTTCGATGGTGTCCGCGAGGGCATCGGTTTGGCGGAGCAGGCCGATGGCGTGGGCGAGGTCGCTGTCGGACGTGCGCTCGCCGCCAATTGCCGCACGCCAGAAGGCGCGGTCATCAGAACTTCCGCGCGCATATGAGAGAATGACCGGAAGAGTCATCTTGCCGTCGCGAAAGTCGTCGCCGACGCCCTTGCCCATCGTTGCTTCATCGGACGCATAGTCGATGACATCGTCGCTGAGCTGGAACGCGATTCCGAGATTCCTGCCGTAACATTCGAGCGCGAACTCCGCGTCCTCGCTCGCTTCCGCAACGACTGGCGACACGCGGCAGGCCGCGGCGAACAGGGCCGCCGTTTTCGCGCTGATGATGTCGAGATACTGATCTTCGTCCGTCTCGATCTGGCGCTGGGCGGTAAGCTGGTTGACCTCCCCCTCGGCGATCACGGCAGAGGCATGGCTGAGGATCCGGAGGACCTTGAGGCTGCCGTCCTCGACCCTCAGCTCGAAGGCGCGGCTGAAGAGGAAATCCCCGACCAGCTCGCTCGCCGGATTGCCCCAAATGAGGTTCGCGGTTCGCTTGCCGCGGCGCATGCCCGACCCGTCGACGACGTCGTCGTGAAGCAGGGTCGCGGTGTGGATGAACTCGACCGCCGCGGCGAGCTTGTGGTGGCGAGTCCCAGGATAGCCGAGCAAGGCGGCGCTCCCGAGCGTCAGCATCGGCCGCATCCGCTTGCCACCGCCGGCAATCAGGTGGCCGGCAAGCTCGGGGATCAGCGCGACCTTGCTTTGCATTCGCTCGAGGATAACGGCGTTGACGCCGTTCATGTCGGCGGCAACCAGCGCGATCAGCGCTTCGAGCGATGGCGGACGCTGGGTCTTGAGCGGGAGGATCGTTGCGGTCACGGCGCCGCCCCTAGCGGGGACGGCGCCGATTTCAAAGCCGCTTACCAGATATGAACGCGCTGCTCCGGCGGTAGATAGAGCTTATCGCCCGGCTGGACATTGAACGCCTTGTACCAGGCGTCAACGTTCCGGACGACGCCATTCACGCGATACTTGCCCGGGCTGTGCTCGTTGGTGATGACCTGCTGGCGCTCGGCGTCCTCGCGCTGCTTTTCCTGCCAGGCCTGGGCGAAGGCAATGAAGAAACGCTGGTCGCCGGTCAGGCCGTCGATCACCGGAGCTTGGCCGTGCTTCGCCTCGTACTTCTTGTACGCCGCATAGGCCGCCTCGACGCCCGAAAGGTCGCCGATATTTTCGCCGAGCGTGAGCTTGCCGTTCACGTGCAGGTCCGGCCACGGGAAGAAGCCGTTGTACTGAGCGACCAGCGCGTCGGTCTTCGTCGTGAAGGCCTTGGCAGCATCCGCTGTCCACCAGTCACGAAGCTTGCCCTTGGGATCGAACTTGCGGCCCTCGTTGTCGAAGCCGTGGCCCATCTCGTGGCCGATCACCGCGCCGATAGCGCCATAGTTTGCCGCCGCATCGGCGTTGGGGTCGAAGAAGGGCGGCTGGAGGATCGCGGCCGGGAAGGTGATCTGGTTCGCCAGCGGATTGTAGTAGGCGTTGATCGTCTGCGGGAACATGCCCCACAAAGTCCGGTCAACGGGCTTCGGGAAACGCCTGAGCTGGAGGTTCCACTGGAATTCCTCCGACCGGACCGCATTGCCCAGCGCGTCGCCCTTGGCCACTTTCATCGACGAGTAATCGATATATTTCACCGGATGGCCGATGCGCGGCTCGAACGCGGCGAGCTTGTCGAGCGCGGCCTTGCGGGTCGCCTCGTCCATCCATTGGTTGCTTGAGATGCGCTCGCGATAGGCGCCCTCGAGGTTGCCGATCAGCTCCTTCATCTGGGCCTCGGCTTCGGGCGGGAAGTGGGTCTTGACGTAGATCTGCCCGACACCTTCTCCGAGCGCCGAATTGACTGCCGCTACTCCGCGCTTCCAGCGCTCGCGCTGTTGCTGAACGCCCGAAAGTTCCTTGCTGTAGAAGTCGAAGCGCGCGTCAGCGAGCGCCTTGGGCAGCACGTTCGCGTGATCCGAGACGAAGCGGAACGCCAGCCACTCCTTCCAGGTTGAAACCGGGGTCGCGGCTAGGAGCTTGCCCGCGCCGGCGACTGCGGACGGCTCCGTCACAATAACCGTCTTCGCTGCTCCAAGGCCCGCCTTCGCAAGCGAGGCGTTCCAGTCGAACTGCGGGGCGAGCTTCACCAGCTGCGCACGCGTCATCGGATTGTAGATCTTGTCGATGTCACGCCGGTCCGCGGCGGCCCACTGAGCCTTCGAAAGCTCGGTCTCGAGTGCGATGATCCGGTCGGCAGCAGCTTCGCCGCCAGGCAGGCCCGCGAGCTGTTCGACCTTGATGATATAGTCGCGATAGGCGGCGCGGTGCGCTTTCATCTTCGCATTGTCTTCGAGATAATATTCCCGGCTCGGCATTCCGAGCGTCGCCTGGCCCGCGAACAATGCGTAGACGTCCGGGTTCTTGAAGTTTGGCGCGATGCCGACATCGACGGGACTTGCGAACCCGGGCTTCACGAACAAGGCATCGAGCTGATTGCGGGTCTTCGCCGCGTTGATCTCGGCAAGGTAGGGCGTCAGCGGTGCTGTACCCGCGGCCTCGATTCCCGCCTCATCCATGAAGCTCGCGTAATAGTCGCCGATCTGCTGACCGAGATGGTCGCGATTGGGATCGTTGGCGAGCTGTTCGACGATCTGGCGGACGTCTTTCTCCGCGCCGTCAGAGAGGGTCACGAAGGGGCCTGCTGAAGACCGGTCGGCGGCAATCTGATGTGTCTTGTCCCAGGTACCGTTCACATAAGCCCAGAAGTCGTCGCCGGGCTTGATGGACTTGTCCATCGCTGAGGCGTTGTAGCCCCAGTCGCCGTACATCGGCTTGCCGGGCTGGGCGCTGGCTGGAAGTGCAACTGCTAGAAGGCTCGCGCTTGCGAGCGCCAACATCTTGAAACGCATGAATTTTTACCCTCCGGTAGAAGATGGTCGAATGCACTAACGAAAGGCGAGTTGGCAAGGAATTTCGATAAACGGGCGGCTGTGAGTGACCGGAGCGCTGCCGATAAGTTCAGCCCCAGATATGTACCCTCTGCTCGGGCGGCAGGTATAGCTTGTCGCCCGGTTTGACGTTGAACGCCTTGTACCAGGCGTCGAGGTTCCTCACGATGCCGTTCACGCGATAGGCGGCGGGCGAGTGCGGATTGCTCAGCAGCTGTGAACGAAGCGAGCCTTCGCGCTGCTTGGTTTCCCAGCTGTAGCCATAGGCGATGAAGAAGCGCTGATCGCCCGTCAGGCCGTTGATCACCGGCGGCTCGCCATGCTTGGCGACGTAGCGGCGGTAAGCGGCATAAGCGACTTCAAGGCCGCCGAGATCGCCGAGATTCTCGCCGAGCGTCAGCTGCCCCTTGATGTGAACGCCGGGGATCGGTTCGTAGCCGTCATATTGCTTCACGAGCAGAGCAGTGCGAGTCGTGTAGGCCTTGGCGCTCGCCGGGGTCCACCAGTCGCGCAGCTTCCCGATTGGATCGAACAGACGGCCCTGATCGTCGAACCCGTGGCCGATCTCGTGGCCGATCGTCGCGCCGATGCTTCCGTAATTGGAGGCTGGATCGGCGTTGGGGTCGAAATATGGCGGCTGAAGGATTGCAGCAGGGAAGGTGATCTGGTTCTTGGACGGATCGTAATAAGCGTTGTTGGTCTGCGGCAGCATGTCCCAAAGGCCACGATCGACGGGCTTGGGATAGCGTTTGAGCTGCAAGTTCCAATCGAACTGCTCCGAGCGCATCGCATTGCCGAACAAGTCGTCGCGATTCACGACGAGCGACGAATAATCGATGTACTTCTTGGGGTGCCCAAGTCGAGGATCGAAGCTCGCGAGCTTGGCCAGGGCCGCCTTGCGCGTCGCGGCGTCCATCCAGCTGTTATGCTCGATCTTGTCCTGGAGAGCGCCGAGAATGTCGTCAACCAGCTCATGAACCTGGCGGTCGCTCTCGGCCGGGTAGTGGCGCTGGACGTAAATCTGGCCGACGGCCTCGCCCAGCGAATCGTCGACAAGCGA
>JANWLR010000032.1 GCA_025450755.1 Sphingomicrobium sp.
GCGGTTGTGCTTGCAGCACGCGGAGCGCTCGACACGCACCGCTTCACGATCGACGTGATGCACGGAATCGGCGCAACCGACCTTCAGGTCACGCACCTGTTCCAGCGAAAGATTGCGATCGACGCGTTCTTCGGCAGCATGGGCGGCGCGGCTGCTGCGGCTGCGGTTCTCTTGCTCTTGACCACCGGCGCGGCGTTTGCCGGCGAACTCACCGGGGGCGCGACACTTGAGCCGTTCGACCTCTTGATCCTTGCGCTGCTTCCGCTCGCCTTGACGGTGCTCGCCACTTGGGTTGCCCGGATTGCTGTTCTCCGGGCATTGCGTGAAGCCTTATGATCACCCGGGCCGGGGCGCTTCTGCTGCTGCTTTATGCGCTTGCCTTCATCATCTTTGCCTTCACGCTAGGCAGGCCAGCGCCCGCCGATGTCCAGCCGACCGACGCGGCAGTTGTACTGACTGGCGGAGCGGGCCGCTTTGAGCATGCAATGGATGTGCTGCGCGCCGGCAAGGCGAAGCGGCTTCTTGTTTCCGGCGTGGACCCGTCAGTCACGAAGCCGGATCTCGCGCGTCGGATTCCCGGAAGTCAAAAATTGCTCAATTGCTGCGTCGATCTCGGCAGTGAATCCGTCGACACGCGGTCGAATGCGGAAGAGGCGGCACGCTGGCTCGCGAAGCACCATTATGCCTCGGTGCGGCTGATTACGAGCGACTGGCACATGCGTCGCGCCCGCTACGAGTTCGATCGAGCGCTCGGTCACAAGTACAAGCTCATTCCGGACGCCGTACGCACCGAGCCGAGCTTCCTCACCCTGTTCGGCGAATATAACAAATATTTACTTCGCCGCGTGGCTGTCTGGGTTGATCTCTAGTGGCCGCGCTGCGGTCGCTCGCCTATGCGGCGATCTTCTATCCCGCAACGGTGATATGGGTGCTTGTCGGCATTGCTTCGCTGATCGCTGGCTCGCGGGTCACCCTTGCAGTGGTGCTGAGCTGGGTGGAGTTCCACCACTGGCTTTGCGAGCATGTCCTTGACGTTCGCACGTGCATCGAAGGCGAGCTTCCGAAGGGACCGCATCTCATCGCGGTCAAGCATCAGTCCATGTACGAAACGCTCGAGATGGTGCGTCTCACGCACCTTCCGGTCATCATAATTAAGCGGGAGCTCACCGACATCCCGTTCTTTGGCACGCTAACCCGACGCTATGGCGTCATTCCGGTCGAAAGGACTGCCGGCGCAAAGGCCTTGAGGAAGATGGTGGCGTCGGGAAAGGAAGCTGTCCAAACCGGCCGACCGGTCATCATCTTCCCCGAAGGCACAAGGGTCGGTGTCGGCCAGACTCCACCGCTCAGGCCCGGCTTTGCGGGACTCTACCGAGCGCTCGGCCTTCCCGTCGTGCCCATCGCGGTTGATAGCGGGCGACTGTGGGGCCGCGGCTTTGTTCACCGCGCGGGGAGGGTGACATTCAAAGTCGGCGAAACGATCCCGCCGGGACTGATGCGAGAGGAGGTCGAATCGCGAGTTCACGCCGCGATCAACGCGCTCGAGCTAGCCTCGGAGGCGAGCGCCTAGCTTTTCGGAGGCGGTGACAATGCGGGCTGAGATCTCGCCGATCTGCTCGTCGGTGAAGCTCTTCTCCGCCGGCTGAAGCGTGACTTCGAACGCGACGCTGAGGCCCTCTTTCGTTTCGAACCTGTCGAACAGACGCACTCCAGCGATTGCTGTCCTGTCGGCCCCGGCGATCGCGCGCCGCAGGTTTTCGGAGGCCAGATCGGCGGGAATGATGAAGGCGAAATCGCGCGTTACCGCTTGCAAGGCAGGCGGCCTGTACTGGGTCCGCGTGTGCCCGGCCGAGCGCGGTGCCGGGATAGCGTCGAAGTAAATTTCGGCGGCGACCGCTCCCGGCGGAGCGTCGAGGCTCTTGGCAAGGCTCGGATGAAGCTCTCCGAAGGCCGCTACGACGGTCTTGGGCCCCAGTCCGAGCCGGGCCGAGCGCCCCGGGTGCCACGTCGGCCCTGCGCCTGGAAGAACCTGCAAGCTGGCGACCGGCGCTCCGGCTGCATCCAGGAGAGCACTGACCTCAGCCTTTGCGTCGAACGGGCCGAAGGGCTGTGCCTTGCCAGATTGCCACTCACGCCGCCGCTGGTCTCCGGCAAGCAACAGGCCAAGGGTCCGATACTCGGTGTCGCCGAGATAGCGGCGGCCGATCTCGAACAACCGCACCGACGAGGCTCCCCGGTCGAGATTGCGGCGCGCAGCGGCGATCAGGCCCGGCAAGAGCGAAGGGCGCATCACCTTCATGTCTTCGCTGATGGGATTGGCGAGCTTCCACTCCCCACCGCCGAAGACTTCGGCTTCCTTCTCCGAGATGAAACTCCAGGTGACGGCTTCGTCCAGGCCGCGCGCTGCGGCGGTCCGGCGCACCTGGCGCTCTATCAGCTGCGAACGTGTCGCCGTGGGTTTGGCGACGCCCGGTGCACGGCTGAGAGGGGTCGAGGGAACCTGGTCGTAGCCTACGATCCGCGCGACTTCCTCGACCAGGTCGGCCGACCCTTCAACGTCGCGCCGCCAGGTCGGCACCGTGACTTGGTTCGCGCTCAGCTCAAAGCCCAGCCGTTCGAGGATTTGCTTTTGTTCCGGTTCGGGAACGTCGATGCCCGCAAGCGCTTTCGTCCGGTTGAAGTCGAATGCGATGGTGCGCTTCTCGACGGGCGGATTTCCAACCCGCGAGGCGGCAGAGGCCTGGCCGCCGCAGACGTCGAGAATGAAGCCGGTAAGGACGGCGAGCCCATCGTCGAGGAAGGCCGGATCGACCCCGCGCTCGAAGCGGCTTCGCGCGTCGCTGGCCAGTCCGAGCGCCTGGCCGGTGCGCGCGATGTGCTCGGGCGTGAAATAGGCCACCTCGAGCATGACATCGGTCGTCGTCGCGCTCACGCCCGAATCCTCGCCGCCCATAATCCCGCCGATATCGTGGACCTGTTTTTCGTCCGCGATCACGGTCATGAACGGCTGAAGCCTGTAGTCTTTCTCGTTGAGCGCCAGCACCTTCTCGCCAGCCTTGGCGGCCCGCGCGGTGAGGCCGCCGCTCAGCTTGGCAATGTCATAGGCGTGGGCCGGACGACCAAGGTCGAGCATCACGTAATTGGTGATGTCGACCAGCGCCGAGATCGGCCGCTGGCCGGCGGACTTCAGCCGCCGCTGCATCCAGCCGGGCGACGCGCCGTTCTTCACGCCGGTGATCGCTCGGCCGAAGAATGCGGGGCAGCCCTCCGGATCTTCGATTCGAATCTCAACGGGGCAGGGTTCGACCGCTTCGATTTGCGGTACCGCCAATGGTTTCAGAGTCCCGATTCCGGCGGCGGCAAGATCGCGCGCGATTCCGCGCACGCCCATGCAGTCCTGGCGGTTAGGTGTGATCGCAACATCGAAAACCGGGTCGTCGAGGCCGGCATAATCGGTGAATGTGGCACCGACCGGAGCATCTGCTGGAAGCTCAATAATGCCGCTATGGTCGTCGCCGAGCTCGAGCTCGCGCGACGAACACATCATCCCGTGGCTCTCTACGCCGCGAATTGCCGCAACCTTCAGCGTGAGATCGGAGCCCGGGATATAGGCGCCCGGGGGTCCGAACACGCCCAGCATGCCGGCATGCGCATTGGGCGCTCCGCAGACGACCTGGATGGTTTCGCCGGTCCCGGCGTCGACAGTCAGAACCTGAAGCTTGTCGGCCTGCGGATGCTTCTTCGCAGTCAGCACCTTCGCAACCCGGAATGGCGCAAGCGCCTCGGCGGGATTGGAGACGCCTTCCACTTCGAGTCCGATCGCCGTCAGCTTGTCGGCGATCTCCTGAGCCGATGCCGCGGTTTCGAGATGCTGCTTCAACCACTCGAGCGAGAATTTCATGCGCTCACTCCGCCCGAGAGCGTTGGCACATCGAGCGCGCCGAATCCGTAATGCTTGAGCCAGCGGATATCGCCGTCGAAGAAGGCGCGCAGATCGTCCATGCCATATTTGAGCATCGCCAGCCGATCGATTCCGCAGCCGAAAGCGAAGCCTTGCCACTCATCGGGGTCGAGCCCGCAATTGGCGATGACGCGCGGATGGACCATCCCGCTTCCCAGCACTTCCATCCAGCCTTCCTGGCCTCCGACCACGCGCCGGCCCTTCTCCATCGACCAGCCGACGTCCACCTCCGCCGACGGCTCGGTGAACGGGAAGTAGCTGGGGCGCATTCGAAGCACGACGTCGTCGCGTTCGAAGAAGGCCTTCAGGAAGGTCTCCAGAGTCCATTTCAGGTGGCCGAGGGTGATGCCCTTGTCGATGACGAAGCCTTCGACCTGGTGGAACATCGGCGTGTGTGTCGCGTCGCTGTCGGACCGGTACACTCGGCCGGGAGCGATCAGATAAGTCGGCGCACCCCGATCTTTGCCCGCGCGGATCTGCACAGGCGAGGTGTGGGTGCGAAGGACGTACGGCTCCTCATCAGGCGTTCGCGGCTCGAGATAAAAGGTGTCCTGCATCGCCCGTGCCGGGTGGTTCTCCGGCATGTTGAGCGCCGTGAAATTGTACCATTGAGTCTCGATCTCCGGCCCCTCCGCGACCGAGAAACCAAGATCGGCGAAGATCTCGGCGAGTTCATCCATCACCTGGCTGACGGGATGGACCGTCCCCGAGACGCTTTCGGGCGCCGGAAGCGACAGGTCGATCTTCTCGGTCGCGAGCTTGCGTTCGAGATCGGCTGCTTCAAGCGCGGCCTTGCGATCCCCAATCGCCGCCGTGACCTGCTCGCGAAGCGCGTGGATCTTCGGCGCCTCACTTGCACGGGTTTCCGGCTCCATCGAACCCAGCGACTTGAGCTTGGCAGTGATCTCGCCCGACTTGCCAAGAAGCGCCACGCGCACGGAGTCGAGCTCCTGCAGGTCGTTGGCGGCGGCGATGCGGTCGAGCAGGGCGTCGGACATGGCCAACGGCTCTAGCCGCGCTGCAGCGCAAAATGCAAAGCCCTGTGGTAATTGCCTGCCGATGAGCAACTGGCCCGAGCTGAGCGTCGAGCGCGACCATGAGACGCTAGCAATCCTGCATCTTGCAGCACAGATGCTCGGCAAGATCCGCGTCGCCCACTCTCCCTGGATGAACCATGGCTGGCATGTCGCGCTCCAGCCCAACGCGCGGGGATTGTCGACACTGCCGACAGCTGCGGCCGACGGGCGGACCTTCACCCTGACGCTCGACCTCTGCCGTCACGCCATAGTGCTGTGGGTTAGCGACGGTTCGCGCGAAGAAGTGCCGCTGAATGCCGGAAGCGTGGCTGCGCTGCATGGACGGCTTATCGGGGTCCTCGATGAGCATGACCTGCCTTCCAACTTCAACGGCCGGCCAAACGAGATCGCGGATGCTATTCCCTTCGCTGGGGACACGGCGGCGCGAGATTATGATCGGGGTTCGGCAGTGCGATTCAGGGAAGCGCTCGCTGCAATGCTGCCGGTGTTCGGTTATTTCCGGGCCGGATTCAGCGGCAAGGCGAGCCCGGTTCATTTCTGGTGGGGCTCGTTCGATCTCTCGGTAAGCCGCTTTTCAGGTCGGAGGGCGCCGCCACACCCGGGGGGAGTGCCGGGTTTGCCAGACCGGATCACGCGTGAGGCCTATAGTCGGGAGGTCGCCAGTGCGGGCTTCTGGGTCGGTGGAGTCACTCCGGTCGAGCCGTTCTTCTACAGCTACATCTACCCCGAGCCCGAAGGGTATCGAGCCGCCAGTGTCGTGCACGGCCGCTTCGATGAGACCTATGGCGAATTCGTTCTTCCCTATGTGGACGTTCGCGCCTCGAGAGATCCGGACCGAATGCTGATGGAGTTCTTCGAATCGGCCTACGATTCCGCTGCGGATCTGGCCAAGTGGGACCGGGCCGATCTCGAGCGCGACCCGGCGGCGCCC
>JANWLR010000033.1 GCA_025450755.1 Sphingomicrobium sp.
AACGAGCGGGATGATATTGCCGAACCGGGCGAAGAGAGGCGGTGAATTGGCGGCGGGCGGAAGCACGGCGTCGATTACGCCTGCTGTACGCCACGGTAGCGATTTCACGATATTTCCCCGGCCGTCGATCACCGCGCTGATCCCGGTCGGAGTCGCTCGCAGCACAGGGATTCCTTCCTCGGCGGCGCGCAGTCTCGCCTGGGCGAGATGCTGCGGCGGCCCCCAGCTGCCGAACCAGGCGTCGTTCGACGGATTGAAGATGAAGCCGGGCCGGTTCTTCTCGTCGACAACATGGCCGGAGAAGATGATCTCATAGCAGAGGTCGAAGCCGACCTTTCCCCATTCGCCGCCGATATTCAACGTGCGGGGGCCGGGCCCGGGGGTGAAGTCGAGGTCGCCCGGCGCCAGACGGGAAAGGCCGATCGCCGAAAGCAGCGGCCGCATCGGCAGATATTCGCCATAGGGGACCAGGTGCGCCTTATCGTAGCGGCCGATCTCGGTGCCTCCCGGCGCGAGAACGAAAACGCTGTTTTCGGCGCCGCTGATGTGGGTGCCATCATTTGAGGTGATGGCGATTCCGCCAGTCAGGAGACGATCGTTCGGGCCGAGCAGCGAGGCGGCGGCGAGGCGCTGGTCTTGCGCGAACAACTGATGACCGTCGTTGCGCGCGTCCTCGAGCGGGTCCGTAACCGCCGCCTCGGGCCATAGCAGGAGACGCGGGTCGTTGCTCGGCGGTCCCGACAGCCTCGCCAGTCGCTGCGCGGCTTCCTGGTCGAAGCCTGGCCGCCACTTGTCCTCCTGGCCGATATTCGGCTGGACAAGGCGGACGTTGAGGACGGCGAGCGGATCAGGCGGGACCGGCGAACCGGGCAACAGCCAGAGGAAGGCCGTAGCGGAGACGATGACGACGAGGGGAAGCCATTTCCGGTAATATTCGAGCCACACCGCGCCCCCGAGCAACACAACCAGGCCGGAGAGGCCGTACGTGCCGATTAGCGGCGCGATCTTGATCAGCGGCGTCGGCGCCAGGACGGCGGCAGCGGGGTTCCACGGAAAACCCGTGAACATCGTGCCGCGAAGCCACTCGGTTATTGCCCAGGCGCCTCCCAGCACGATGACGAGAGCCACCCGATTGTCGCGACCAAATCGCCAGGCCAGCCCGGTCGAAAGCGCCGGATAGACGGCGAGGTAGATGGACAAGAGGACGACCGCGACCCAGCCGAGCCACGCCGGCATGTTCGACTGGAAGGTGAAGGCCGTCGCGATCCAGTTGAGCCCGACGGCGAACTGGCCAAAGCCGAATGCCCAGCCTGTCAGAAGGCTGCGCCACAAGCTTTTCGACCGCCAGGTCATTTCGCACAGAATCGCGAACGCAACCGGAAGCAGCGGCCAGAACCCGACGGGCTCGAACGCGAAGGCCGAGGCAAGGCCGGCGAGGAATGCGTAAAGAACGAAGTGCATCGGTTGCACGTCATTGCGAGGAGTTAACGACGAAGCAATCCACAAAACGACGATTGGATTGCATCGCTACGCCCGCAATGACATGGCCGATCCATGACACTGCCCCCATTCCACCTCGCATTTCCGGTGGACGATCTCGCTGCAGCGCGACGCTTTTACGGCGGACTGCTTGGTTGTCCCGAAGGGCGGAGCGCGAAAGACTGGGTCGACTTCGACCTCTATGGGCACCAGATCGTCGCGCATCTCGCGCCGGACCCTAAGAGGCGGAGCTCGACCAATCTAGTCGACGGCGAGGACGTTCCGGTGCCGCATTTCGGGCTGGTACTGGCGATGGACCAGTGGAAAGAATTAGCCGGGCGGCTGGAGGCGGCGGGGACCGATTTCGTGATTGCGCCCACCGTCCGTTTCCAGGGGCAGTCGGGGGAGCAGGCGACCATGTTCCTGCTCGATCCGGCGGGCAATGCACTCGAGTTCAAGGCAATGGCCGACCCGGGCAAGCTGTTCGCGAAAAACTAGTCGGCTTCGGCAACCCGCGCTTCGGGCGCATGGAGTCGCACACGGATGATCCGGCGCGGATCGGAATCCACCGCTTCCAACTTCCATCCCGATGGGTGGGTCACGCACTCGCCTTTCGCTGGAATGTGACCTGCGAGCAGGAAGACAAGTCCGCCGAGGGTGTCCACCTCGTCTTCATCGGACGACAAGCGAGCGTCGACTGCCTGTGCAAGCTCTTCAAGCTCAAGGCGGGCATCGGCCTCCCAGAGGCCGTCTTCGAGCATGGTCAGCATGCCCGTCTCGGCCTCGTCGTGCTCGTCCTCGATGTCACCGACAATTTCTTCGACGACGTCCTCGATCGTAACCAGGCCTTCGGTGCCGCCGAATTCATCGACGACGATGGCGAGGTGGATGCGTTGTGCACGCATTCGAGCGAGCAGCTCGATCACGCCCATCGATTCTGGGACGAATAGCGGTTCGCGCATCAGCGAATTGAGCGAGCGGTCACGCGACGTGTCGACGCTCGCCATGAAGACGTCCTTGATGTGGACCATGCCGATCACCGCGTCGAGGCTCTCACCATAGACTGGAAGCCGGCTGTGCCCCGCGTCGGCAAAGGCGCGTACGAGATGCTCGAAGCTGATGTCGGACGGCACCGCCATGATATCGCCGCGCGTCACGCAAATGTCCCCGGCCGTCTGCTCACCGAAATGGAGGAGGTTGCGCAGCATCTGCCGCTCGGCGGAAGTCAGATCGCCCGCAATCGGGCTCGCTTCCTCGGCTTCGTCTATTGCATCCTCGATTTCCTCACGAAGGGTCGGCTCGGACTCTTCGCCGAAGATCAGGTGGCGCATGCCGCGCCACAGCCGCGATCCGCCAGCTTCTTCGTTGCGGGTCGCCATCAGGCCGCGACCTCGTACGGATTAGGGATTCCGAGCCGCTCCAGAGCGCGGATCTCGCGTTTCTCCATGTCTGTCGCAGCGGCGTCGTCGTGATGGTCATAGCCGAGCAGGTGAAGGGTCCCGTGGACGAGCAGATGCGACGCATGATTCTCTACGGAAACGCCTTTGTTCGCGGCCTCGGATTCACATGTGCCGCGCGCCAGGATGATGTCACCCAACAACAGTTCGGGCCCAGCAATGATTGCTTGCCGCAGATCGCCCGGATCGACCATCGGAAAGGAGAGAACGTTGGTGAGACTGTCTTTATCGCGCCATTGGGCGTTGAGCCTCCGGACCTGATCGTCGTCGGTCAGGAGAACGGAAATCTCGACCGGCCGCTCACTGGTGGCAAGCTGAGGGAAGGCGCTTTCGGCGACCGCGGCTTCGATAGCATCGCGGACGAGCTCATCCCACGAGCTTCTACTGTCCCATTCCTCGTCGGTATCAAGCGCGATCTCGAGCATCATGCCCCCACGTCCCGGATGGCGTTCGGCCCTTCATAGGCATCGACGATACGTCCGACCAGCGGATGACGGACGACGTCGGCGGCAGTGAATCGGACCACGGCGATTCCTTTGACCCGTTCGAGCCGACCGACGGCGTCGGCGAGTCCAGACTTGCTGGGATCGGGCAAGTCGACCTGGTGCGGGTCGCCGCAGACGACCATTCGGCTGCGCATGCCGAACCGGGTCAGGAACATCTTCATCTGAAGTGGACTGGTGTTCTGTGCCTCGTCGAGGATGATGAAGGCGTCGTTGAGTGTGCGGCCGCGCATGAAAGCGAGCGGCGCAATCTCGATCTCGCCCGACGCGATGCGGCGCTCGACCTGCTCGGTTGGAAGCATGTCGTAAAGCGCGTCATAGAGTGGGCGGAGATAGGGATCGACCTTTTCCTTCATGTCACCGGGGAGAAAGCCCAGCCGCTCTCCCGCCTCGACCGCGGGGCGCGAGAGGATGAGCCTGTCGACGCTTCCCGCGATCAGCTGCGACACCGCCTGGGCTACAGCGAGATAGGTCTTGCCAGTACCCGCCGGGCCGAGGCCGAAGATCATCTCGTCGCGCGCCAGCGCCTCCATGTAGGGGGTTTGCATCGCAGAGCGCGGGACGATCGTCTTCTTGCGCGTGCGGATCATTACGCGCGGAGCAGAGGTGACCTCCTCCTGGATGATGCCGTCGAGATTGGGCTGGGCGGCCATGCCGAGAACCGCTTCAACGGCCTCCGAATCAACGTCATGCCCATGGTCGAGCCGGTTGTAGAGGCCGGTCAGAACATCACGCGCACGCGCCGCAGCATCCGGATCGCCCTCGATCTGGACGCGGTTACCCCGGGCAGCAATGTGCACGCCGAGCCTCTGTTCGATCGTGATCAGGTGCCGATCATAGTCGCCGAAGAGTGGACCAAGCAGGTAAGGCTGCTCGAACTCAAGCTCGAGGCGAGCGCGGTCGGGGACCGCAGCGAGGTCGCGCCGCGACATCAGGCGGCCACTTTCTGGCGAACAGCGCCGGTCATGCTGTTTGGACCGGCTGCGACGAGAGTTACGTCGACGATGTCGCCTGGCTTGCTGTCGGTCTCAACGTGGACCGACTGCAGCCATGGCGAGCGCCCTATCATCTGGCCTTCGTGCTTTCCCTTGCGTTCGATCAGCACCTGCGTGTTCACGCCCACCTTGGAGCGGTTGAACGCAAGCTGATGCTCGTTGATATTCGCCTGCAGGCGCTGCAGTCGATCATCCATGATGTCGCGCGAAATCTGGTCCTCCATCACCGCCGCCGGAGTACCGGGCCGAGCGCTATATTTGAACGAATAAGCCGAGGCGTAGCGGACAGCATCGACGATCCGCAAAGTGGCCTCGAAGTCCTCTTCCGTCTCACCTGGAAACCCGACGATGAAATCGCCGCTGATGGCGATATCCGGCCGGGCGGCTCGCATTCTCTCGATCGTGGCGAGATAGGTTTCGACCGTATGACTTCGGTTCATCGCCTTTAGGACCCGGCTGCTGCCGGACTGCACGGGCAGGTGCAGGTAGGGCATCAATTTTTCGATCTCGCCATGAGCGGCAACGAGTGCGTCGGTCATGTCCGCCGGATGACTTGTGGTGTAGCGAATGCGTGCCAATCCATCGATCTTTGCCAGTGCGCGGATCAGCTCGGCAAGGCCGCGGCCGTCATTCTGCCAGGCGTTCACATTCTGGCCGAGCAGCACGATCTCGCGCGCGCCGCCGTCGACCAGCGCATTCGCTTCCGAAAGGATGTCGCCCCACGGGCGCGAGATCTCGGCGCCTCGCGTATAAGGCACGACGCAATAAGTGCAGAATTTGTCGCAGCCCTCTTGAATCGTCAGGAATGCGCTTGGAGCTGCATGGCGCCGGGCCGGAAGCGAATCGAACTTGCTGATCGCCGGCATGTCGGTGTCGACGGATGTGCTGCCACATGATGCCTCGGCAACCATCTCCGGCAGGCGGTGATAGGCCTGTGGGCCGACGACAATGTCGATCATTGGCGAGCGGCGCCTCGCCTCGGCGCCTTCCGCCTGGGCAACGCAGCCGGCAAGCGCGATCAAGGGCTTCGACCCGTCTTTACGCCTCAGCCTGCCAACGTCCGAATAGGCCTTTTCGGCGGCCTTCTCGCGGATATGGCAAGTGTTGAGGACGATGAGGTCCGAGTCTTCGCTTTCGGCCACCGGCGCCATGCCTTGCGCGCCAAGCAGCTCGGCCATGCGCTCGCCGTCGTAGACGTTCATTTGGCAGCCGAAGTTTTTGATTTTGAAAGTCTTGGGAGTCATTTGTCCCCGCCTATAGGCGAGTGGTGGTGCGACGTTAAGCCGAGCCTTTGCGCGATCGCTTCACGCGCTTCATGGGCAAGTTGCTTGCGGTCGCCGGCCCGGTCGAGCGAGCTCAAGAGGTTGACCGTAACGGCGAGGGTGCCGCGTCGACCGAGCAGCCGGAGCACATTATCCTTTCCGGGTTCCTCGCCGAACCAGCCGACCTCGGCCATTGAGTCTCCATAATCGATAGCAACGGGGCGAACGGTGACATCCTTGGCGGCAAAATTCGCGGCTTCGAGCAACGTCGAGCGAAAGGCCAACAGGTGCGTTCCAGGGCCCGTGGTTCCTTCAGGGAATAAGGCGACCGGCTTATGCCTTTCGAGCGCTTCGGCGATCGCGATTGCCTGATCCTTGGCTCCCTTTCGGTGGGAGCGCCTGACGTAGACGGTCCCGTTCTGGTCGGCGAGCCAATGGATCAGAGGATGTCCAAGTTCGTCCTTCGAGACGAACGCACAGCCGGTGGTACCCCCCATGATCAAAATGTCGAGCCAGCTGGTGTGGTTGCAGACCAAGAGCGTGTGCCATCCGGCCCGCCGTCCTCTGACCTGCACGCGCGCTCCACAAATCCACGCGGCAATGGCAAGGAACCGCCGCGGCCAGTGCGAGCGCCGAAGCAGCAGCTTGGTCATGATATGGACGGGGCCCAGGACAGCAAACAACAAGAGCAGTCCGACAATGCGCAGGGCGGCGCGCGCGTTCAGACGGATTGTCTCACCGCTCGCGATTGAGCGATACTCCGTAAAGCTCCATCCGGTGATCGACGAGGCGGAAGCCGAGCTTCTCCGCGATGCGCTTCTGAAGCGCTTCGAGCTCGTCGTCGACAAACTCGATCACATTCCCGGTCTCGACGTCGATCAGATGGTCGTGATGCGATTCCGATGCGGCCTCATAACGTGAGCGTCCATCACCGAACTCGTGCCGTTCGAGAATTCCCGCCTCCTCGAACAGGCGGACGGTACGATAAACGGTGGCGATCGAGATGTTCGGATCGACCGCAGCCGCCCGGGCATGCAGTGTCTCGACGTCTGGATGGTCTTCGCTGTCGCCAAGGACGCGCGCAATCGTCTTGCGCTGCTCGGTGATGCGCAATCCCTTGTCAGCGCATAGCGCTTCGATGTCGATCGTCCGCGTCATAGGGCCAAATTAAGTACGCGGCCCGCCAACGTCCAGCGAACGATTATTTGCCGCGGGTCCGACGTCGCTTCGTTCCGAGCCCGATCGATTTTGCGAGCGTGCGCCGTTGTTCGGCATAATTGGGAGCGACCATCGGATAATCCGCCGAAAGCCCCCATTTCTGCCGATATTGTTCCGGCGTCATATTGTAGTGGGTCATGAGATGCCGCTTCAGCATCTTCAGTCTTTTTCCGTCCTCGAGGCAGACGATATAGTCGGGCTTGACCGACGCGCGGATCGAAACCTTCGGCTCCGGTTTCGGCTCCGCCGCACCGCCAATTCCGGAAATACCGGTCAGGGCCGCGTGAACGTTTTGGATAAGATTCGGCAAGTCGTTGACCGCGACGCTATTATTGCTGACGTGCGCGGCAACGATGTCGGCAGTCAATGTAAGTAGATTTTCTTCGCCATTTTGAACTTCGGCCATAAGAACTATTCCCGGTTCGAGCAGAGGAGTGCACTAATGTTTTATGCACGACACAGGGATACGCCTCTAGTAAACGGCGTGCAATGGCGTAAAAGCTCTACGGGATTTAGTGTTAACTAAAGTTTATGCGCGAGAGTAATGGCGTCAAAACGACTGCCGTCTCGCCCATGATAATAGTTTCGGCGCCTTCCGACTGTCGAAAAACCCGCATCGCGATACATGTTGATAGCCGGGTTGCCGTCGCGCACTTCGAGATGGACCCGTTCAACTCCGTCGTTTCGTGCCCGTTCGACAAAATCATCAAGTAGCCGGCCGCCGACTCCGTGTCGCTGACGGTCCGGAAGCACCGCGATGAGCAGGAGCTCGGATTCATCGGCTACGGTGCGTGTCAGCGAAAAGCCGATCATTTCTTTACCGTCGCTTGAGCGGGCGAGGATCAGCGCGACGCCGCTCATCGGCAGGATCCCGGCAAGCTGCGATCGGGTCCAGGCCTCTCCGAAGCGGTCACCGAAGGCCTGGTCCATGACCGTCATGACCGCGTCCATGTCCTCGGAGGAGCCGGTCTCGATCTTCACGTGACTCTCGATCGTCGCCATCAGGCGGCCTCGGGCACGCGCGCATCTGGAGCGCGGGCGTAGATGGGTCGGGCAGGAAGCATTCGAAGCGCTTCGGGCAAGTGGCGGGCGTTCGCAGCGGAAGGCCACAATTCGCGTGCTTCGCCCCAGCCACGGGTCGCGACGAGCTGCTTGGCGCCCGAGCCGAGGACGAGCTCCGAGGTGACCCAGCGTGCCGCTTCCTCTTGTACCGTGTTGCGCAATTCGGAGATCGGGTTCGCGTCGCCGTCAAATTGCTGAATGAAGAGTTCGCCGTGCCCCCCCTGCACAGCCGTCGCGACCGTCTGTCCGGCGCCGGCCGCAAGCAGCGCAAGCGACGACATGCCGTAGAGCTTCGCGCCCCAACCAATCGCCATTCCATGCGCCGCAGCGACCGCAACGCGGATTCCAGTGAAGCTCCCGGGCCCAACGCCGACAAGAATGTGGGTGGGCCGGTCGCGGTCAATCAGTTCAGCAATCATGGGAACCAGCCGCTCGGCATGGCCCCGGCCAATCAACTCGTCTGCTTTGGCGACGCACGTGCCGGCGCCGTCGAACAAAGCGGCTGTGCAGGCGGAGCTCGACGTATCGAATGTAAGCAGCATTTCGGCTGGAATAGTGGTCACATGCGGGTCAACGCCGCAAGCCCCAGAAAGTTAGACCGCCTCCACCGATTCAACCTCGGGCACGTAATGCTTGATCAGGCTTTCAATGCCGCGCTTGAGCGTCACCGTCGAGGAAGGGCATCCCGAGCAGGCGCCGTGCATCGACAGATAAAGGTGACCATCCTTGTAGCCCTTGTAGACGATGTCACCGCCATCCTGGGCCACGGCCGGGCGCACTCGGGTTTCGATCAACTCCTTGATCTGGTCGATAATATCGGCGTCTTCCGGGTTTTCATCGAAGGAAGGCTCGGCGGCCACATGAATCCCTGCAGCGCTTCCCGGCCGGAACAATGGCGCACCGCTGACGAAATGATCAAGAAGCGTCTCGAGCACCGAAGGCTCGAGGTCGGTCCAGGAGACTCCTGGCGCGGCGGTGACCGAAACGAAGTCGCGGCCGAAGAACACGCCTTCAACCATTCCGCTGTCGAAGAGGGCGCTGGCGAGCGGAGATGCCTCGGCGGATTCTTCGTCGGCGAAATCGCGTGTGCCCGTGTCCATAACCGGCTGCCCCGGAAGAAACTTGCGGGTGGTGGGGTTGGGTGTCTGTTCAGTGCGGATGAGCATAAGGCTGATGTGGGCCGGCACGGCGCATGGATCAAGGAGACCAGTGGCTGAATGGCGGAGCACCGGCGATTATCCACCGAGTGACTCCAATGCCGATCGCAAGACAGATGAGCGCAACCCACCATTTTCCCCAGTGTATCGGTTCCGTGCCCGGATCGACCTCGGCGCGGCCGGTAATCATCGGCTTGATGATCTTTCGGCCGCGGAATCGATAATAAGCGATTGCTGCAAGGTGCAGGACGATCAGTGCAAGGATGACCTTGAACCACAGCTCGTGGATGCCCCGCGCCTTGTCAGACGCCTCGATGCTCACAAGACCGGAAAGCGGCCCAGTGTAAATGCCATCCTCGTCTTCGGAGATCAGGCCGAGTGCCACTTGTATTGCGAGTGCGAGGAACATCGCGATGACGCTCAGTCCTCCAAGTGGATTGTGGCCGATCCCGACCCAGCGGCCTTTCAAATGGTCGGCGAGTGCGCGCGGCTTGTGAATGAGGCTCGACCAGAGCGCTGTCGAGCTGCCGAAGAAGCCCCACAACAGCCGGAAGATCAGCAAAGTCAGGATCGCGCAGCCCGACCAGATGTGCCAGCCCGTGTGATGGTGGTGAACCGACCACCAGCTGAACGCGACCAATGCCGCGATCAACCAGTGGACGAGGCGGACGGGCAAGTCCCAGACGAGCTGTCTCGCGCGCTCGCGCGAGCTCAGTGCTTCGTCTCCATCCGATACTTGTCATGACATGCCTTGCAAGCGCCGCTGATCGTGTCCTCATTTGCCTTGAGGGTACCCGCGTCACCCGTGAGGGAGGCCTGATAATATTGCTGTGCATAGTGCTGCAGGCCGGCGAGCTTCGCCGCGAAGTCCTTCGGATTTTGCCAGATATCCGGCTTGGCGCCAGTCTTTCCGGCTTCCGGACCGGTGCCCGCCGGGAACCAATCCGATGCAGCCTTCGAATTCTTGTAGATGACCGCCGCCGCCGAGCGAATCTCGCCCATGTTGGGATCATCGGAATCGAGGTCGCGATGGAGCACTTTCATCGCCTTGCCCATCTCTTCCATGCCGTCGTGGCGTGTCTTCATGATCGCGGCCGCCTCCGCTGCGCTGACCGGTGCACCGACCCCGATCGCCGCAGCGGCGATCGGGAGAGTTGGGTTGCTGATGCTTGGCTGGGAGTTTCTGGCCTGGGTGATCGCGGCTGCGCCGCAAGCGACAATGGCGAAGGTACCAATAGCTAAAGGCAGGATACGCATGGGCACTCCTCTTATGGTCGGACCTATTCTTGCGGCACTTTCCAGCTGTCGTCGATCATTTTGATGATGCCGGAGAAATCCTTGTCGCCGCCACCTCGGTCGACGAAGCGCTGGTAAAGCTCCTCGGCCTCGCCGCCCATTGGCGTATAGGCCCCGACGCTCTTCGCCGCCTCTTCGGCGAGCTTGAGGTCCTTGAGCATCAGCGCCGCGGCGAACCCGCCTTCATAGTCCCGATCGGCCGGCGTTTCCGGACCGACCCCGGGAAGCGGCGCGTAGCTCGTCATCGACCAGCTCTGGCCCGAGGCCTTGGACGAAATCTCGAAGAACACCTGTGGGTCGAGCCCAAGCTTCTTCGCGAGCACGAAGGCCTCGCAGGTCACGGCCATGGTCGCGCCCAGAATCATATTGTTGCAGATTTTTGCAGCCTGCCCGGCGCCGAGATGCCCAGCATGGATCACGGCTTTCGCCATCGGTTCGAGGAACGGCTTCGAGCGCTCGAACGCCTCGTCCGAGCCACCGACCATGAAGGTCAGGGAACCGCCGGCAGCTGCAGCAATGCCTCCCGAGACCGGCGCATCGACGAATTCGAAGCCGAGTTCGTCTAGGCCTGCGCCAATCTCGCGCGCACTCGTGACGTCGATCGTGGAGCAGTCGATCAGCAGTGCGCCGGCCTTGGCATTGGGCGCGACGTCATTTTCAAAGACTGCGCGGACGTGCTTGGCTGCGGGAAGCATGGTGATGACGACGTCGGCGTCCGTGACTGTCTCGGCCGCCGACGTGGCGGATGAGCAGCCACCCTGCACCGCTTTCTCGATCGCCTCGGGGACAAGGTCGAACGCTCGGACGTCATGTCCGGCCCTGGCGAGGTTCGGCGCCATTCCGCCGCCCATATGCCCCAGTCCGATGAATGCGATTCGCGCCATGACTATCGTCCCTTCCAGTTACCCGGCCGTTTCTCGACGAACGCGGCCATGCCTTCCTTCTGGTCCTCGGTTCCAAACAGGCCGTGGAACAGCCGCCGCTCGAAGCGAATAGCCTGGTTCAGCGGCATCTCGAACGCGGCGTTGACCATCTCCTTGACCGCGATGGCCGCAAGCGGTGGCATGGCCGCAATCGTCTCCGCCACCTTCAGCGCTTCTTCCAGAAGCTCGGCAGCCGGGACCACGCGCGCCACCAGTCCGGAGCGCTCCGCTTCCACGGCGTCCATCATTCGGCCGGTCAGACACATGTCCATCGCCTTGGCTTTGCCGATCGCGACCGCCATCCGCTGCGATCCGCCCATGCCTGGCGTCACCGCCAGCTTGATCTCCGGCTGGCCGAACCTGGCGCTGTCGGCGGCGATGATCAGGTCGGCCATCATCGCCACCTCGCAGCCGCCACCCAGCGCATAGCCGGCGACTGCGGCGATCCACGGCTTGCGGGTGGCGGTGACCTTCTCCCAGTCGCCGAAGACATTTGCCGAATACATGTCGGCGAAGCCCTGCGGCTGCATCTCCTTGATGTCCGCGCCCGCCGCGAAGGCCTTTTCCGAACCGGTGAGAACCAGGCAGCGCTGGGAAGAATCGCCGTCATAGGCGGCGAATACCTCGATCAGCTCTTTGAGGACTTCGCTGTTCAACGCGTTAAGCGCCTGCGGCCGGTTCAGGGTGACGAGCGTCACCGCGCCCCGCTGTTCGACCAGAATCATCTTATACTTGCTCATGTTCGGTCTCCGGGAACGGCGTCCAGGCTTCGGATTCGGGAAGCGGCGCGAACAGCACGTCGAGCATCTCGTCGGTCACTTCCTCGGGTGTA
>JANWLR010000034.1 GCA_025450755.1 Sphingomicrobium sp.
CGACATGGCCAAATATCTAAAGAGCAGCCCGGCTCCGATCGGCGTCCGGACGCTCGCCGATCTCATCGACTTCGACAAGGCGCACGAGCGCCAGGAAATGGGACTATTCGGACAGGAGCAGTTCGAGCAGGCCGAGAAGACCAAGGGCCTTGATGATCCCGCCTATAAGAAAGCGCGTCAAATTAGCTTCACTGCCGCAGGCCCGAACGGCATCGACAAGCTGCTGAAGAATTATCGCGTGATTGCACTGGTCGGCCCGACCGCGGGCCCCGCATGGGTCATCGACGCTGCCAATGGCGACCTCTTCACCGGCGGTGGCGCGGGGACATTGCCCGCCGTGGCCGGATATCCCCACCTCACCGTGCCCATGGGCCTCGTCAAAGGTCTTCCGGTGGGCCTCAGCTTCATCGGCCCGAAATGGTCGGAGCAGATGCTTCTCAGCCTTGGCTATGCCTATGAGCAGGTGCGCGGGCCGTTTCCAACGCCGAAATTCTACCCATCGATAGAAGCAAGTCCGGAAGTCGCGCCGCTGCTGCTCCCGCAGCACTGACGACAGATATTTTACCCCGAAACTAGAAAGAGAGCGGCGGCACCCGATGGTGCCGCCGCCCCTTTAAACCCGACCAGGAGCGAATTAGCCGAGCGAGTTCGAGACGTTGTTGAACGTCGTATTCAGCTTGTTGCCGATGCCCTGCATCGCGCCAATGGCAGCAACAGCAATAAGAGCCGCGATCAGACCATATTCGATGGCAGTCGCACCCTCTTCGTTACGAATCAGCTTAAGAAACTTCACCATGTCCACTCTCCATGCTCAGCAGGGGGTTTGCCCAGCCTGCACGTGGTGAATACCCTATCTAAGGTTAGGGGTAGGTGACGTTCATTGGTTAACGCGGCGCATCGTGGGTGCGCCGATTTTGCGCCTCAATCCCGCTTCGGGACTGGTCGTTTTTTTGTGCCGTCGAGCTCCTGGCCCATGTAGCGAACCTCGGCAGCCGCTGCGCGATCGCTAATCGTCCAGTCGGGATGCGCCGCCTTCAGCTTCGCCTCAACCACCTGAACCAACGCGTCGTCCTTAAGGCCAGCCTTGCGACCTTCAACGACCAGGCGCCTGAGATCGCCCAAATATGCGCGGAAATCCCGGACGTCCCTCACGTTCGCAACGTCGCCGTGCCCTGGAATGTAAATCACGTGCGCTGCGTTGGGCATGGCGACGAAGTCGCCGTCGGTCGCCGACCATTCCTTGACCGATCCGTCGATCAGATTGGGCGGTATCTTGCGCCACAGCATGTCGCCCGTGAACAGCACCTGTGCGTCAGGTATGAAGATTGTGAGGTCGCCGCCGGTATGGCCGAGCACGGTACGGACGACCACTTTGCGCGAACCGAGCCACACGATGAGGTCCTTGTCCGTCACGACGTCCGGCAACGGAAGGGCCGCGATCCGCGCCTTGAGTTCGGGCGTGATTCGGTCGCCGAGAAGGTTGAGGTTGTTGGTCCTCACCCAGCCGCGCACGTTGCGGTGCGCGATAATGATTGCTCCCGACTCGCGCAGCGACTGGTCCCCGCCCGTGTGGTCAAGGTGATAGTGGGTGTTGACGACGTAGCGGATCGGCTTTTGCGTCAGGCGATGGATCTCGGCGACGAGCGCGCGCGCCGCCTCGACATCGATGAAGCTGTCGACCACCAACACACCGTCATCGCCGATGATGAACCCGGCGTTCGAACCTGCCTTGTGATCAGGACCGTCGATCGCGGCATAGACTCCCGGACCAACCTGCTTGAGCAGGAACGGGAGGCGCGCAGGCGAGGGCGCCTGCGCCGAGGCAGCAGCAGAACTTGCCGCCAAGCAGGCGATAGCCACGATCAACCATTTCACGATCATTCCCCCCTGCTCGAGTTCAGGAGGTTAGCCTGAGCACAGCGATGGCCGCAACGATTGCGAGGATGAGGAGGACACGGATCGCGCTCGATGGCTCCTGGAACCACAGGATTCCGACAATCACCGTCCCGACTGCGCCGATTCCGCCCCACACCGCATAAGCCGTTCCCATCGGGATGGAGCGCGAGGCGACCTCAAGCAGTCCCATGCTGACCGCGACCGAGGCCAGGAAAGCCAGCGTCCAGGGAACGTTCCTGAACCCGTCGACAAAACGGAGCGATGTCGTGAATCCGACCTCAAAGAAACCGCCGACAATTAGCCACAACCAGGGCATGAATTTCCTTTCACTGGACGAGGGAAAATCACGCGATAACTTCTGCACTCATGACGAAGCCGCGCACCATCGGCAACATGATCGCTCCGCCGCGATTTCTTGCGTTCATGGGCGTTCTGATCGTCGGCGGCATCGTTGGCGGCGAGCTGCTCCACAGCTGGGCGCTTGGGGCAATGGCCGGGTTCTGCGTCGCAGCATTCGTGTTCCTCGCTTCATGCATTTCGCTTTTCGGCACGCACGAGGCCGCCGCAATCCGCGGGCATGCCGCGCAAAACGACGCCAACCGAATCGGGCTGCTGGTGATCACTGCCATTGTCATGGCCGTGCTTCTGATCGCCATCGCGGCCGAAGCTGTCGGGAAGACTCCCGAGCCGTTCACCAAGGGGCTGATCATCGTCACCCTCGCCCTTGCCTGGCTGTTCAGCAACACCGTCTACGCGCTTCATTACGCGCACCTTGCCTACATCAAGCCGGACATTGGCTGCATGGGGTTTGAGTTCCCGCGGACGAAGAATCCGGTTTACTGGGACTTCGTCTATTTCTCCTTCGTGTGCGGGATGGCGTTCGCGACGTCCGACGTCGAGATCACTGAAACGCATGTCCGCAAGACGGTGACCTTCCACTGCCTCGCGGCCTTCGCCTTCAACATCGGCGTGCTCGCCTTCACCATCAATTTGCTGGCGTCGGGCGGCTAAGCGGCGACGTCAATTTCGGGCGGTGCCGTTACTTTTCCGCGTGCGGCGATCAGGCAGCCGCCGACAATCAGGACCGCGCCGGCGAGCGTGTAGAGCGACACACGCTCGCGAAAGACGAGCCACCCCATCAGCGAGGCCCACAGGAAACCGCTATATTCGGTCGCCGCAAGATAGCTGGCGGGCCCGCGCGCATAGCCCCACGCGAAGAGGAGCGTGCCCGTTGTCGATAGCAGGCAGGCGACTATCACCCATTGCCATTGATCCTGGGGCCAGGCTGGAATTCCGACCCAAGGAATCGCCAGGAGCCAGAGCACGATCACCGTCATGGATTGGAAGAAGTTGATCTCGAGCGGTTTGGCGGCGAGCGCCTGTCGCCGCATCAGAACGATATTGCCCGCATAGCAGAGCGCAGAGCCGATGATCGCCGCAATCCCTAGCAGCACATCACTTCCGACTGCTGAGCGCGCCTGCCCGACCACGATGACGACGACGCCCGCAAATGCCGCAATCGATCCAGCGATTGATCTCGATCCGATCCGTTCATCCAAGAAAAGGCCCGCGAGAAGCATCGCCAGCAAGGGCGGAATGAACGTGAGCGCTATCCCCTGTGCGAGCGGCACCCGGCCAATTCCCCAGAAGAAGAGTGCGGCCATAACGGTCACATCGATCCCGCGGATGACGTGCACCCGCAGGGTCTTGCGATCAGGCCAGGGCAAGCGGCGGGGCAGGTACAGCAGCGCGCTCAAGGACAGGTTTGCCGCCGACCGCCATATGCTCACCGCAACGATTCCGATGACGAGCACCAGGTGCTTCATCACGGCATCCATGATCGACAGGACCGCGACCGCGCCGAGGGCGGCCAGAAAGCCCTTTACCGGATGCTGTGCGACGCGGTTCACGCGTCCGCTTATCGGCGATTAATTTCCTGCGTCGAGTGGCGCGGGCGACGAAGCGTTATCGATCAGCAGCGGCGGCTGTTCCTGCGACTTTGCAACCCCGTTGGCGAGGGCTCCGCCGAGTAACAGGATGAGCAGCAGTTTGGTCACTCGGCCAAGCTGCACTCACTATGTAAAAAAAGATTGAACTATTCGGCCGCGTCGAGTGTCGGCGTTTGCTCCGCTCTCTCGATCTCCGCCGCCTTCGCTTCGACCAGCCTGACGATATGGTCGATCATTTCGGCGTCCTTCACATGATGATCTGTGACGCCTGAGAGATAGACCATGTGTGTACCGTTGCCCCCGCCGGTGATCCCGATGTCGGTCTCGCGCGCTTCGCCCGGGCCGTTGACGACGCATCCAAGGACGCTGAGCGACATTGGCGTCTTGATGTGCTGCAGCCTCGCTTCGAGCGCCTCGACAGTGCGGATCACGTCGAAACCCTGGCGCGCACAACTCGGGCAGGAGACCACGCGCACGCCGCGGCTACGGATTCCGAGCGCTTTCAAGATCTCATAGCCGACGCGGACTTCCTCCTCCGGCTCGGCGGACAGCGAGACTCGGATCGTGTCGCCGATGCCAGCCCAGAGCAGGTTACCGATGCCGATCGCCGACTTGACCGTGCCACCGATCAGACCACCAGCTTCCGTGATGCCTAGGTGAAGCGGACAATCCACTTCGTTCGCGAGCTGCTGGTAGGCTGCAACAGCGAGGAACACGTCACTGGCCTTCACCGCGACCTTATATTCGCGAAAGCCATGGTCCTCGAGGATGCGGATATGGTCGAGTGCGCTCTCGACCAGCGCTTCGGGGCACGGCTCTCCATATTTCTCGAGCAGGTCCTTCTCCAGGCTTCCGGCATTGACGCCAATACGGATCGCGCAGCCGTTCGCTTGGGCTGCGGCGATCACTTCGCGGACCCGTTCTTCCGACCCGATGTTGCCCGGATTGATCCTGAGGCACGCCGCGCCGGCATCGGCCGCCTCAAGCGCGCGCTTGTAGTGGAAGTGGATGTCCGCGACGATCGGCACGCGCGCCGCCCTTACGATTTCCTTCAAGGCTGCAGTTGCGTCGGCGGTTGGGCAGGACACGCGGATGATATCCGCGCCCGCATCTTCGCAGCGGCGGATCTGATCGATTGTCGCCTTAGCGTCCTCGGTCGGCGTGTTGGTCATGGTTTGGACGCTGATTGGCGCGTCTCCGCCGACGGCTATGGAGCCGACCATGATCTGCCGCGACTTGCGTCGCTCGATATCGCGCCAGGGACGGATGGACATGACGGCGCATATAAGCGGTTCCAGCGCTTGGGAAAACCGGCTGCGCGGATTCGCCCGGCCTATCCCGTTGTGTTAACGGGTTAACGAACTCGCTGGGGGCCGCCTATGGCCAAGCTTGCCCGACTGACGGCAATTGGGCGCTCAGCCGAAGCGGAGCATGCGCGCATGCCCCGCCTCCGGACGCGTTATTATGCGTTCCTCAGCTACAGCCACAAGGACAGCGAGCTATCCGACTGGCTGCACCGCGAGCTTGAACGATTTCGGGTCCCCCATTCGCTCGCCGGCAAGCTGACAGCGAATGGCGTCGTACCGCGCCGGCTCACGCCGATCTTCCGCGACCAGCATGATCTTTCCGCGGGCGGAGATCTTGCCGAAGAGATCAAGGCCGCCTTGGCCGCTTCGCAATTTCTAGTCGTGCTCTGCTCGCCAACAGCAGCCAAGTCGCGTTGGACAAACCAGGAGATTGAGTCCTTCAAGCGCACGCGGCCCGAAGGCTGCGTCCTGGCCGCCGTCGCCTCCGGGGAGCCGTTTGCGACGGACCTGCCCGGGCACGAGGACGAAGAATGCTTTCCGCCCGCGCTTCGGTACAAGTACGACCGGCGCGGACATCAAACGGCGAAGCGCGCGGAGCCTCTCGCCGCCGATTTCCGGGAAGAAGGCGACGGTCGGCGAATCGCCTTCCTGAAGCTCGTCGCGGGGATGCTGGGCGTCGGCCTGGACGAACTCGTCCGGCGCGAACAGACCCGGCGCCAGCGGCGACTGGCCTATTTGGCTGCAGCGTCGATCGCGGGCATGGCGGTGACGAGCACGCTGGCGGTAGCCGCCCTCCAGGCACGGAACGAGGCGCGCGACCAGCGGCGCGAAGCGGAAGGCCTGGTCGCCTTCATGCTCGGCGACTTGAAGGACAAGCTCGAGCCGATCGGCAGGCTCGACGCGCTGGACGGAGTCGGCTCGCGCGTTCTTGCCTATTACAGAAAGCAGGACGCATCTCAGCTGACGGATGCAGCGCTGTCACAGCGATCCCAAGCTCTCACGCTCATGGCGCAAGTCGCGAACGCGAGGGGCGACACGCAGACGTCGCTCAAGCTTTACAGCGAAGCAATGGCGGGAACGGCCGAAGCGATGCGGCGCAAGCCCGACGATCCGCAAGCGATCTTTGAACATGCGCAGAACGTCTTTTACGTCGGGGAGATTGCACAAAACGACGGCGATCTCCGGAAGGCCGAGGCCTCCATGCGTGAATATCAGCGCCTCGCCCGACAAATGGTCGCTCTCCAGCCCGACAGCATGAAATATCGGATGGAAGTCCAATATGCCGATGCGGATCTGGGCATCGTTCTTTACGATCAGCGACGATTTCCTGAATCGGTCAGCCAGTTCAGCGACGCGCTCGGAACGATGGACGCGATCCTGACGGCGGATTCCTCGAACAAGGACTATCGCCAGGGCGTAGCCGAATCGCTCGCCTGGCTCGCTGATGCCGAGCGCGCGGTCGGCAATTATGATCGCGCGATCGCGCTGCGCCAACGCAACGTCGCGCTTTACAATCAGCTTTTGGCTCAGACCGGTGATGTCCAATATCGACAGCAGCTGATCCCCGCCACTCGAGCACTCGGTTACTTATATGCCGAACGAGGACAGCAGGGCCTGGCGGCGGATCAATTTCGCGCATCGGTGGCACAATCGGACATGCTGACCGCAGTCGAACCCAGCAACACGCTGTGGGCTCAATATGGCTACAGGGACCGGATGGCCTTGGCCCGGTTATTGATTATCACGGGTAAGCACGACGAAGCTGCGGAACAGATTTCGGCAGCCTGCCAAACGGTGGGCAACTTGATGAAGCGCCCCTCGATCAAGCCGGAGTGGCGCAGCGGGGTCTCCAGTTGCCTGAGACTTCGCGCACAACTCGCGTTGACCGGTGGCAACAAGGATCAAGCGCTGTCGTTCGCCACACAGGCGGTGCCAATTGCGGCCACCGTGCACACCGCCGACAAACCGGCGGACGCATTTCAGGTCGCTCGTGCCTATCGGCTGATCGGCGACATTCAGCGTGATCGTGGCGAAATGGCGGCAGCGCAATCAGCATGGAGCGCCGCACTTGCGGTGATCCCGAAAAACGTTCCTGAAATGCCTGATGAGATCGCCGAGCACGCAACCATTCTGCGACGGCTTGGCCAACAGCTTAAGGCTCAATCCTTCGCCGCGAAGCTCAATGGGATGGGTTACAGGCAAACCGAGTAGAATTCGATCATCATTGAGGGGGTAAGATCATGCCAGGAAACAACGTCAATTTGATCCCGGTTCAAGCCGGCGGCAATTTCTCGCAATGGAACATGTCGCTGAATGGCGGCGGCAGCAACGGGCCAAAGAGCTATCCACAAATCCCCGTCACGGGGAGTAAAGCGACGATCACTTTCACGATCGTCAATCCGAAGGGAATTCAGTTCGACACCGCCAATCCGATTTACGTGAAGGCCGGCACAGCGAAGCCCGGCACCGCCCTCGACTCGCAGTTCACTGCCGCCGTTACCGCGGACCGGCACGGCAATCCCAATGCCTTCCTGACCGTCACCGATACTAACACGACGGCGGGGTCCTATACGTATGTCCTAAATTTTCAGAACAACATCCCGCAGGTTGATCCAATCATGAACAACGGTGGTCCGGGAGGCAGGAACTATGATTATATCTGGTACGCGGTTGGCGCTGTTGCGCTGATCGTCATTCTCGTGCTCATCCTGAGGCCGATGTTCAACAAGCTACGGCAATGACAAAAATCGTCAGGGCGATTTGACCAGCGCATCGGCCGGCCCCCCGGCTGTCCCGTTCGTGCTCGCGGTCGGTGTGACTGGCCATCGCGCCGAGGTGCTTCCCGAAAACAGCGTTCCGGTTCTTCGAGAACGAATCCGACACGTCCTCCAAACTATCGAGGACGCAGGGCGCGCGCTGCTTGCCGCCAACGGCGATTGTTTTGCTTCCTTTGCGCCACGGATGCAGTTTGTCTCGCCCGTCGCTGACGGAGCCGATCAAATCGCAGCCGAAGTCGCGCTCGAGCTCGGCTGGGAATTGCAGGCCATTCTTCCGTTCGAGCGAGCGGCATATCGCGCCAGCCTGGCGAACCACGGTGCGCGAGAGCGCTTCGACTCCTTGCTCGATCGTGCAGACTGCCGGCTCGAGCTGCCCGGCGATCCGTCATACGGTCTCGAAGCTTATGTGATGACGGGTCGGGCAACTGTCGCTCACTGCGATGTCCTCATTGCCATTTGGGACGGTCTACCGCCGCGCGGCCGCGGGGGGACCGGAGAGGTTGTTCAGCTGGCGCTGACCCGCGGCACTGCTATCCTCCATGTGCCTCTCGCGCCGGACGACGAAACCCGCATCCTGTGGAGTGGCTTCGACCCCACGGTGTTGACGGTCGCCGAGGATGCCGGGGTCGCGCGCGCGCTCGATCGCAGCCATGTCGAGGCCCTGCTTCATGGCCTGCTCATGCCGCCTCCGGACAATCAGGAGGCGCGGTTTCTCAAGCGGTTTCTCAGCGAGCGCGTGCGGCGACTGCGGGCGCGGATCGAATATCCCTTGCTACTGACGGCCGCCGGAGTGCGCCCCTTCCGAGCGCGCGACCTCACCACTAGCCATGCCGAGGCGCAGACTCGCGATGAGTGGCGCCGTTATCGCGCCGGTTGCGCCGAAGCTCACAACATTTCAGCGCCGATCGATCTTCTCGAAGATTCGTACAGCTGGGCGGACCGTCTGGCGACGCATTTCGCCCAGACGTACCGCAGCGGGCACATTTTCAACTTCCTGCTGGGCGGCGTGGCCGTTTGCCTCGGCCTTGGTGCGTTCATCGCACCCCACCTGAAGGTGGAAGAAGCCGCGCTCGAGCTGCTCATCACCCTCGCGATCATCCTCAACGCCATCATCGGCACGCGCCAGGAGTGGCACCGGCGCTGGCTCGATTATCGCCAGCTTGCCGAGCGGCTGCGGCCCATGCGCAGCCTCAAGCTTCTGGGCATTGCGGCGCCGGATCCGCCCGGCACCGAAACCAACCCCGTACCGAAGCGCTGGATCGACTGGTATGCGAGCGGAATCTGGCGGGCAATGGGCTGCCCATCTGGGCGGATCGACAAGGCCTGTGCAGCACAGCTCGGCTGCGCAATCGCAACCCACGAGGTCGAGCCGCAGGTCGGGTACCATCAGCGTAATGCGCTGCAGATCGAGCTGCTCGATCAGCGCCTGGAGCAAATCGGCATGGTCCTATTTTCGATAACGGTTCTTGTCACAATCGCGACACTCGTGGGGCTCGGCTTGGGCTCGAGTTTCGTGAGCCGTTACGGCAATTGGTTTACACTGATCTCGGCGGGCTTTCCCGCGCTCGGCACGGCAGTGTTCGGAATTCGTTTCCAGGCGGATTTCGGCGGCGATGCGCTGCGCTCGATGGCGACGGCGAGCACGCTCGAACGAATCAACACGGAGCTTCGCAAGGAAGTTAGCCTGTCGCGCGCCGCGGACCTTGCCGAGCAAGCCGCGCGCATCATGCTCTCCGATCTCGACGAGTGGCGGCTGGTCAACCAGCAGCGCGACCTGTCGCTCGGCTAGCGCTTCACGAACCTAGCGACCGCATCGACCAGCCCAGCGTCCACGGGAAGGGAGGCGTCGGTGTAAGTAGCGGCAATCGCGGAGCGGTCGTCGCTCTCGGCGTCCTTCAGCACGTGGGTCATTTGCGGAAGCAGCAGCAACGCTGCCTTCGGCTGGGCGGAAGCGAGCGAGTGTGCGTCCGACACCGATACCTGAAGGTCGCGCTGACCCTGGACGATGAGCAAAGGCACCTGAAGCGAGGCGGCGATCTTGGCCGGATCGTAGCTGAACATGTCGATCAGGAAATCCTGCACTTGCGGCGCAAACAGCCTTTGGAGCGCAGGGTGCAGGTTGGTCACATCGACATGTTGCCCGCGCTCGAGCGAATCCAGCGCCGATATTGCAGAATCCATTACCGGCGCATTTGCGGGGTTCGAGCGCAGCTGTTCGCGAATGACGTCGCTAAGCTTCCGGCCAGCGCCCGATACTGAGATCACGCCGCAAATGTCTTTTGGCTGCTGGGCAGCGGCAAGTGCGATCAGCGAGCCTTCGCTGTGGCCGAGCACCCACACACATTTCACGCCCGTCTTCTTCCTGATCGCAGCAACCCAGTTATGAGTGTCGGTCGCATAGTCGCCAATGGTGACCTTGTTACCGTCCGCGACTGCTGCCTTGCTGCCCCCCAGACCTCGTTTGTCGATGCGGACCGTGGAAATGCCCTTTGCGGCAAGTGCTTCGGCAAGAAGGCGGTATGGCGAGGAGGTGACTCCTAGAGGATTGTTGCCGTCTCGGTTCGTCGGGCCTGACCCCGGGATGATCAGGACGACTGGAGCGTGCGGTCGGGCATCGACCATGGTGCCGGCGAGCGGCCCCAGCGGGCCCGGAGCGGTAATCGGAACGGCGGCCGCCACTGCAGCAGCAATCAACATGGCGTGCATTACTCATCCTCTCCCCAGCGCCAGCGCCAACCGCCGCGTGTCGTGCGCGCGCAAATCACGAGAAACGCGATCGTCAGCGGGACCAGCGTGGCGATGAGCTGAAAGGTCTGATACCGGAAGAGCACCGCAGCGATAATGACCAACGCAATGTAGCCGGACAGTATCGCCCAACCCTCCCAGCTGATCGGAAGTCCCGTGCCGTAGCCGTAGCGCTTCGGCGCGAACCATTCGCCGTCTTCGCTCATTGCTTACTCTCCCTGGGAGGCCGGCCCCGTTTGCGCAGGGTCGGTGATTTCAGTTTTACGCCCCGCGCCGCCAACGCCTCGCGCAGGAGGCACTCGACCTGGGCATTGACGCTTCTGAGGTCGGCAGCCGCCGCGCGTTCGACCGCCGACCAAAGTGCTGCGTCGACGCGCAGTGGGTACGCTTTGCGACCTCCGTCGGGCATCTCACTGATAGAGTGTGCCGGTGTTCACGACAGGCTGCGTGTCTCGCTCGCCGCACAGCACGACCATCAGGTTGGAGACCATCGCAGCGCGGCGCTCATCGTCGAGATGGACGACGTTCTTTTCCGACAATGCATCGAGCGCCATTTCGACCATTCCAACTGCGCCCTCGACGAGGGTCTTGCGGGCAGCAACGACAGCCTGCGCCTGTTGCCTACGCAGCATCGCGCCGGCGATTTCGGTCGCATAAGCGAGATAGGTGAAGCCGCATTCGTCGATTGCAATTCCGGCGACGGTCAGGCGTGCCTGCAATTCCTTCTTGAGCTCGATTCCGACCTCATCATGATTGCCGCGCAGCGTGACTTCCTGATGTTCGAAATCGTCATATGGGTAGCGCGAGCCGATCGTCCGAATTGCCGCTTCGACTTGGACCCGGACAAATTGCTTATAATCGTCGACGTCGAACAATGCCTGGGCCGTATCCACGACCCGCCACATGATCTGCGCCGCCATGTCGATCGGGTTGCCGCGCAAATCATTCACTTTGATCTTGTCGGAAATGAAGTTGTTGGCGCGGACCGAGACTTTCTTCTTGCCCATCCACGGCCAGGTCCAGCGAAGGCCGGGAGTTCGATCGCTACCGCGATATTCTCCGAACAAGGTGATCGCCACCGCCTGGTTCGGCTGAAGCATGTAGAAACCGGGCATTACCAGGATGAAAACGATCGTCGCGATTACGACGACTCCGACGCCTAAGATGTCAGGGACACCGCCAAGCCGCTGGATCCCGTAAATGTCAGCGACGATCGCCAGCAAGAGCACGATGAGCATGACATAGCCACTCGTCATTGCGCCGGGCGTCTCGCTGGTCGGTGTGAGCGCAACCACTTTTCCGTCTGCCACTTCTACCTCCTTGAAATATGATATCATAATAATATGAATAGCCGGAAGCGTCAACTGGCGCATGGCAACCTCGGCCGCTAAGGCGCGGCCCATGACTTTCGTGCGATGGCGATTGGTAGTTCACGGTGGCGCCGGTTCGGAGCGAATCGCGCACGACGATCCTGGACATGAAGCGCAGGCGCGGGCCGGCCTCAACGATGCGCTCGACGCCGGGTCAGCGATCCTGACGGCGGGCGGCTCCGCTGTGGACGCGGTAGAGATGGCAGCTCGGATCTTAGAGGAAGACTCCTGCTTCAATGCCGGGCGCGGAAGCGTGCTAACAGAGCAAGGAGAAGTGGAGCTTGATGCGGCGATCATGGACGGCCGCGCCCGCCGCGCCGGCGCAGTCGCCGGGATCAAGACCACGCGCGCACCGATAAGCCTTGCACGCTGCCTGATGGAGCGCGGGCCGCACGTCTTTCTCGTCGGGACGGCCGCGGACCGCTTCGCTTCAGCAGCAGGCATCGAGCAGGTGGCCAACGATTTCTTCATCCTGCCTGAGCGGAAACGGCAGCTCGACGAAGCACTTGCGATCGGGAGCGCTGCCGATCCCATCAAATATGGAACAATCGGCGCGGTCGCCGTCGACACGCGCGGGAATGTGGCAGCCGCGACTTCGACGGGCGGAATCACCGCGAAGCGCTGGGGACGTGTCGGCGATTCGCCGCTGATCGGTGCGGGCACTTATGCGGATGACCGCTCCTGCGCCGTTTCCGCCACGGGATCGGGAGAATATTTCATCCGCGCTGTCGCTGCGCATCAGCTCGCCGAGCGCATCCGCATCGGCGGGCAGTCCCTGCAGAATGCGCTCGACGAGGTCCTTGCCGATGTTCAATCATTGGGCGGCAAAGGCGGTCTCATCGCCGTCACTCCGAATGCAGAAGTCGCCTGGGGCTTCACGACACCGGCGATGTACCGAGGAATGACCGATGAGAGTGGCCGCCTTGTTGCGATCTACGCGGACGAAGAATCACGGTAAGGCAAGTCGCGGCGCAGCCATTCGATTTCAGCCGCGACAGCTTCGCGTTCGACTTTCAGGAACTCGTCGACGGCGTCCCTGAAACTGCGGTTCGGGATGAAGTGCGCGCTTTTCGTAATCACCGGCTGATAGCCGCGCGCAACCTTGTGCTCGCCCTGAGCGCCTGCCTGGACCGACTTCAGACCATGGTCGATCGCCCATTCGATGGCTCGATAATAGCAGAGCTCGAAATGGAGGAATGGCACATCCTCGATGCAGCCCCAATATCGGCCAAAGAGTGTGTCCGGCCCAATGAAGTTGAGCGCACCGGCGATCGGCTGCGAGTCGCGCAAGGCGAGAAAGAGCAGCACTGAATCGCCCATTCGTTTGCCGATGAACTCAAGAAAGGTGCGCGTGAGATACGGACGGCCCCACTTTCTTGACCCGGTGTCCTGATAGAAGGCCCACAAAGCGTCCCAGTCGTCCGGACCGATCTCGTCACCGCGCAGCGCGAGGATATCCAGTCCCCGGCATGCATTGCTCCGCTCCTTTCCGATCGACTTGCGCCTCGAATGCCTCAGCCCGCCAAGGAAGTCGTCGAAGCTTGAATAGCCGCGGTTGAACCAATGATATTGCACGCCGTCGCGGATCAGCCAGCCGCGCCGTTCGGACTCCGATGCATCGGCTTCGTCGGCGAAACTAATGTGCGCAGACGACATTTCATTTTGGACGGTCACAGTCTCAATCGCCGTCAGAAGCTGCTGCGGCCGATGCCCGAGCAGCCGGCGCCCGGGAACGGGCGTAAACGGCACCGCGACCTGAAGCTTGGGATAATATTGTCCGCCGGCGCGCTCCCACGCCTCGGCCCAGCCGTGATCGAACACATATTCGCCCTGGCTGTGGCTCTTGAGATAGGAAGGGGCTGCGGAAATCAGCCGCCCGTCTTCCTCGACGAGGATCGGCGCCGGCGTCCAACCCGTACCCGGTCCGACGCTGCCCGATTCTTCGAGCGACGAGAGGAAAGCATGGCTGAGGAATGGATCGCCGCCGCCCAGCCGATCCCACGCGGTCGCGTTGAGCCCGGCCACGCCGGAAGCGATCTTCGCGACAATTTCAGATTCGCGGTCGGCCATACCCTTTACTTGGGTAAGCCCTTGAAAATGAACTAGGCCTTCACCGCAACAATCGCGTCGACCTCGACAGCGACGCCAAGCGGGAGAACGGCGACCCCGACCGCACTGCGTGCATGGCGGCCGATTTCGCCGAACACATCCTGCATCAGCTCCGAGGCACCGTTGGCGACCTTCGGCTGGTCGGTGAAATGGGGAGCGCTGTTTACGAACACGCCGAGCTTCACCACCCGCCCGACCCGGTCGAGCGAACCGAGCGCAGCCTTCATCTGGGCGAGCAGCATGACCCCACAGCGGCGTGCGGCCTGCTGGCCGGCTTCGAGATCGGTGTCCTCACCGAGACGACCTGTAATCAGGCTGCCGTCTTCGGCAAAACTGATCTGGCCGGATATATGGAGCAGTCCCCCCGCTTCAACCGTGGGGACATAGGCCGCCACGGGCGCAGCGGGCTGGGGCAGGGTGATGCCGAGTTCGGCAAGACGATTGTCAATGCTCATCGGCTTGCCCCAAGCACCGGGAGCGCGACGAATCAACCCTCCCGAGTTACCGTGAACCCGGCAAAGCTTTGGCTGACCGGCATTAGCTCGACCGTGTTGATGTTCAAATGTGGCGGAAGGTTTGCCAGCCACCAGAAAAGATCAGCAAGGTCCCCGGACGTCATCGGGTTCATGCCCGCGTAAAGTCTGTCCGAAGCCTCCTTATCGCCACCGGTGCGCACGATCGTGAACTCGGTCTCGGCCATTCCGGGCTCGACGGACGTGACACGCACGCCCGTACCGGCGAGGTCGCTTCTAAGGTCGAGCGAGAACTGGCGCACGAATGCCTTTGTCCCTGCATAGACCGCGCCGCCCTTGTACGGGTAAGTCGCGGCCACCGACGAAAGATTGATGATCTGCCCCTTTCGTTCGATCAGCTTGGGCAGGAGAGCGCGCGTAAGACCGACGAGACCGGTCACATTCGTGTGGATCACCGCCTCGATCCGCTCCCAGTCCGTTTCGGCAAGCGGGTCTGTCGGTGGTGCAAGCCCGGCGTTATTCAATAGGAGATCAACCTCGCCCCACGGCGGCGCCAAGTCTGAAAGCCGGTGGATCGCCCCGACGTCGCGCATATCAAACGCGAGCGGCAAAAAAGCATCCCCCAGTTCCTCCTGAAGCTTCTTCAGCCGCTCTTCGCGGCGGCCGGTACCGATCGCCTTCCAGCCACCGGCGACGAACTTGCGCGCCGCAGCCTCTCCAAACCCGGCGGTCGCGCCGGTAATCAGGATCGTTTTCATAGCTTTCCTTCTTCGAGCTCGCGCCGGGCCTCTACGAGCAGATTCGGGTCGAGGCCAAGCACCTCGGAGACGGCGACGAGATCGGGTTCGTGTGCCTCGAGAAAGCGCAAGAGCGCGGAAAGAAGCGCGGGCTCGGCCGCCCGGATGCGCAACTCATCAGTCCCGATTCCGGTCAGGTCGATGAACCGCTGCGCCCGTCGCTCATCACCAAGCGTTGCCGCAAGCGCGGCAAGGGCAAGAGCTAGCGGATCGTTTGGACTATGCCGCGGCACGGCCTACACTCTGCGGCCGAATAGAAGGAAGCAAATTGGCCAAGATCCTGATCGTCGAGGACAATGCCCTCAACATCAAGTTGTTCTGCGATCTTCTCGCAGCGCACGGACACGAGCCGGAGGCGGTTACGGACAGCCGCAACGCGCTCGACGCCGCGCGCAACTTCGATCCGGATCTCGTGATCACCGACATCCAGCTTCCGCACGTCAGCGGCCTCGACCTCATCCGCATGATCCGCAAGGATGACCGCCTCAGCGAAGTTCCGATCATGGCGGTGACCGCTTATTCGGCGCGCGGCGATGAGGAGAGAATCCGGGCTGCAGGCGCTCAGGCCTATGTGTCGAAGCCCATCTCGGTCGTGAAGTTCGCGCAGACCGTCGACGAGCTGTTGATGCGGCAGGAACAGAACGATCCTGCCGGCGAAGCGCCGCAGAGTTGGGC
>JANWLR010000035.1 GCA_025450755.1 Sphingomicrobium sp.
ACATTGCCGATCGCGGCGTCGAGGTTGCCGAGCACCCATTTGGTCGCGCCGAAGATGGCGATCGCCGACAGGCCGGCGGTGGTCCAGAACCCCTTGTACAGCGCGCCCATGATCGACTCGTTCTTGCCGAGGCGGACCATGTAGGTGCCGATGATCGAGGTGATGATGCACACCCCGCCAATCAGCAGCGGAAGCGTCATCAACGCGAGCAGCTGCGGAGAAGCGCCGAGGGCGAGCGCGACCGACACCATGGTGATTCCAACGGTCACGACGTAAGTCTCGAACAGATCGGCAGCCATTCCGGCGCAGTCGCCGACATTGTCACCGACGTTGTCGGCGATCACGGCGGGGTTGCGGGGATCGTCCTCGGGAATTCCGGCTTCGACCTTGCCGACCAGGTCGGCGCCAACGTCGGCGGCCTTGGTGAAGATGCCGCCGCCGAGACGGGCGAAGATCGACACGAGCGAAGCACCGAGCGCGAGCGCGGTGAGCGCGTTGACGACCGCGCGGTCGTTTGGAGCGTAGCCTCCCGGGCCGGTCAGATACCAGAACAGACTAGCGATCGCGAGGAGTGCGAGGCCCGCCACGAGGAGACCCGTCACCGCGCCGGCGCGGAACGCGGCGGTGAGCCCGTTCTGCAGGCTTGTGCGCGCCGCCTCGGCCGTGCGGACGTTCGCGCGGACCGAAATGTTCATTCCGATAAAGCCGGCCGAACCGGACAGGATCGCGCCGATCAGGAATGCGATTGCCGACAGGGGCTTGAGGAAAATGCCGATAATGATGGCGACGATGATCCCGACGATCGCGATCGTCGTATACTGACGGCGCAGGTAGGCGCGCGCGCCTTCCTGGATCGCGCCCGATACCTCGATCATGCGCTGGTTGCCCGGCGACAGGCTGAGCACCTGGCGGCTGGTGAAGATGCCGTAGAGCACGGCGATCACGCCGCACGCCAGGGCTATGTAAAGCTGGTTAAAGCCAAGATTCATGGGTTCACGCTTCCCCGTTCATTCAAGCAGGCGAAAAGCGGCCGCGCTGGACGGCAGCCGCGATGAAAAAAGCGGCGAAGCTTTAGGCAGCGTTTTCGCGGCTGGCAACCGCGTGTGTTTAAAGGTTTAATGAAGCAGCAGCGCCAGGGCCATTCCGGAGACGAGGCCGCTAAGGCCGATCAGCCATTGGCGAAGTGGAAAGCCCGCAAGGGAAGTTGCCTTCGTGCTCAAACCCAAGTTTCTCCGGCAGCTCGACGGGTTCGCCGCGACAGGTCAGGCAAAGGCTTGGCCCAGCACCGCTCAGCGATCCGATGCGGGTAATCCTCGTATCCTTTGGTAAAGAAAGTGTTTCCGGATCGAGCTCGGCAGGCAAAGCGGCAAGCAACGCATAATCGTCCCCACCGGTCGCCGCGAAGAGACGTGCTGCCAGGTCCTGTCCTCGCTCCGCCACGAATGCACTTGAGAGGGGCAACGCATCGAGCTCGATCGTCGCACCGGATTTGCTCGCCTGGGCCAGCCGCCGGGCATCGAGCAGCAGTCCGTCGGAGACGTCCATCATTGCGTGCGCATGGGGAGCAAGTCCGCGCCCGGCGACGAGCTGCGGCACGGGCCGGCGATAGATGTCGACGAGCGGACCGGTCGATTTGCTTTCCGCTCGCAATAAAGCGAGTCCCGCGGCGGCATCGCCAACGGTGCCGACCAGCCATAACGAGTCGCCCGTCTTTCCGCCGCTTCGGTGCGGGACTTCGGCTTTCGCCCTTCCAATGACCGTCATTCCGAGCACGCGCGGCGCTCCGATCGGTAACGAGATTGTATCGCCCCCCAGCAGCGGCAGGCCATAGCTCTCACACGCGGCCTCGATCCCGCCCAGGAAACCGAGCGCCCACTCTGACGGCCCGGAAAGCGTCAGTGCAAGTAGGGCACCGGCCGGCTCGGCACCTTTCGCAGCGAGGTCCGATAGATTGACCGCGACGAGCTTCCAGCCGACGCTCGCCGGCGGGTCGCTCGGCAGGAAATGGACGCCTTCTGCAATACTATCATGGGTGACGACATAGCCGTCGAGCACCGCGACATCGTCGAGCAGCCCGCGCGCTTCGGGGGCTGTCGCGATCCGGCGAAGGCGCTCAATGACCTCGGATTCACGCATCACGCCAGCAGGTTAGCCTCGCACCGAGCGCGCGCAAGGAGAAGTCGGCTCGACGTTCGAACGATCAGTCAAAACCTAGGACCGCACATCCTTGGCAATCGCGTCAAGTAGGCCGTTTACGAAGCCACTCTCGCGCTTGTCGTAGAACGCATGGGCGACATCGACATATTCGGAAATGACCGAGCCGACCGGTACGTCGGCCCTGGCGATCAGCTCATAGGCGCCGGCACGAAGGATCGCGTGCATCGGCCGGTCGAGCCTCTCGAGCGTCCACCCCTCGGCAAGCCGGCTGCTGATCAGGGCGTCGAGTTCTTCGCGCCGGGCATCGGCGCCCACGACGATGTCGTCGAAGAAGCCACGCTCGGCATCGTGGTAGGTCGCGTCCTCGATCGTCGCTCCGAGCCGGTGATCGTGGAATTCCTTAAGTAGCCGAGGAGTGGGCGTTCCCTCCATGTCCTGCTGGTACAGCGCCTGAACCGCGGCCAGGCGGGCAGCGGAACGGGAAAGCGATCGAGCCTCGGTCATGGGGCAGGGGCAGTAGCGTCGGGTTGCTCCGCAAGGAAGGCCTCGAGCGCCGCAGCAACCTGATCACCGGCTTCCCAGGGGGCGAAATGGCCAGTCTCCGGCAGCCGGACTATCGTGAGATGCTCGACGAGCCGATCGAGGCCGTCGAGCTGGATCGGAAGCAGCGCCGAATCCTTCATTCCCCAAATCACGAGCGTCGGGACTTTGACGGCCGGCAATGGGCCAAGCAGCCAGTCGGGCAGGGGGATCGTCACGCCGGGTGGCGGCACGATCACCTTGCTGGCGCGATACCAGTTGAGCATCGCGCTGAATGCGCCCGGCTGTGACCAGTCCTCGATGTACTGGCGCTTCTCACCCTCGGGAATTTTCGACACGTCGGTGTGGCGAGCGAAGGTCTTGTCGAAGAAGGCCTCGAAGCCCATCGCCTCGACGGCTTTCTCGAAGCTGGGCGTACGAAACGCGTTGATGTATTGCGAGGCGAGGCGCTGGTCCTCGTCCTCGATCAGGCTCTTCTGAAAGACAACAGGATGCGGCGCATTGATGACGGCCAGGCGCGTGAGCTGCGGATCTCCACGTAGCGCAGCTCCCCAGGCGATTGCGCCGCCCCAGTCGTGGCCCACCAGCGAAAAATGTTCGAGACCAAGCGCATTCACAAGCGCGAAAATGTCATCGATCAGCTTGTCGGTTCGATAGTCCTCGACATCCTGCGGCAGGTCAGAACCGGCAAAGCCGCGCTGGTCGGGCATGGCGAGATAGAAATTGTCTTCAAGACGCGGCGCCACTTCCCGCCATGTCCGGTGGGATTCTGGAAAGCCGTGGAGGAGGATGACAGCCCTGTTCGCCGGGTCGCCCGCCGTCGCGACGTTGAGAGTCACGCCCGTGCTCAAGGGAACCCGCCGGAATTCGGTCACGGATAGCTGACCGTCAGCGGCACCTCGGGGAGCGGAATATATTCTTGGTCGTCGCCTGGAATCAGCGCGAAGCGAAGCGCCTTCCAGTCTTCTTTTGCCTGGTTGATCCGGTCGCGCGACGAGGAGACGAAATTCCAGAAGACGTACCGCCGCGTGGTGAACGCTTCGCCTCCAAACAGCATGGCGCGCCCGCCAGTAGCGCTGGTGAGCCGAGCCGCATGGCCCGGCCGCAACACGTAGAGCGCGAACGGCTGAAGCTTCTCGCCATCCAGCTCCGCTTCACCGCCGACCAGCATCACCGCGCGCTCGTCGGCCTCGGCATCAATGGGAATGGATCCGGCGTCTCTAAGCAGGACATCGGCATAGATGGTCGGCGAGTGGCATGGCGTTGCCGCAGTTGTTCCCCAAAGCGTCCCCATCAGCACTCGAGCGCTGACATTGCCTTCCTCAACCTGCGGAAGGGCGTCGGACCCAACATGGTCGAACGCCGGATCGACTTCTTCCCGTCCGTCGGGCAACGCCAACCAGGTCTGCATGCCGTAGAGGCTTGGTCCTTCAGGACGAAGCGCCGCCGGACTTCGCTCCGAATGAACGATGCCACTTCCGGCGGTCATCAGGTTGATCGCTCCCGGCTGGATCACTGCGTGCGACCCAATGCTGTCGCGATGTTCGATCGCGCCGTCGAACAGATAGGTGACAGTCGCGAGATTGATGTGCGGATGCGGGCGGACGTCCATGCCGCGCCCTGCGGGCAGGCGGGCGGGCCCGAACTCATCAACGAAGATGAACGGACCCACCATGGTGCGCTGGCGCGCTGGAAGCGTCCGGTTGACCTTGAAGTCGCCGAGATCGTGCGTGACTGGCGTGATGACCTGCTCGAAGGCTGTTTCGACTGTGGCCATCATCCCTCTCCTGGTGCTGTCGCGCGAATAGACAGGGCATGGACCCGTTCGCGCATCAGGTCCCCGAGCGCGGAATAGATCATCCGCTGGCGTTCGACACGGTTCTTTCCGGCAAAGGCGGAACTTTCGATCGACAAGGTGAAGTGGCTCTCGCCGGCCGGATTGTAGCCGCCGTGGCCGCGGTGCTGCTCGCTGTTGTCAATCAGCTCAATGACGGTCGGATAAAGCGCCAAGTTGAGGCGGCGAAGCATTTCAGTTGCGACCGGACCCGTTTTTGCAGCGCTCATTAGCCCTATATAATGGGGCTCAATGGCGACGAAGCAATCCAGGATGCACGGAAGAATCGAAGGGGCGAGGGCGAGGTGCGCCGTGCCGGGCTGCACCGCGCCCGGTGAATATAAGGCACCGCTGCAGCCCGCCAATTTCGACGGTCCGGGCAGCTGGAGGTTTCTCTGTCTCGATCATGTCCGCGAGCACAATGCAAAGTACAATTTCTTCGAGGGCATGAGCGCCGAGGAGATTACGGTGGCCCAGCATCCGCTCGCCGGGTGGGATCGCCCGAGCCGCAAGTTCGCTGCGAACGGCGCCGACCCGCCGCCACGCTGGAGCGACTTCGCCGATCCGCTGAACGCCATCTCCGGCCGCTTCGGCAGAGTTCACGAGCGGACGGCGCCTTCCCGGTTCAGCAAGTCCGAGCGCCGTGCCTTGTCGGTCCTCGGGCTTGCCGAGAACGCGGACCGTAACCAGCTGCGCAAACGCTATTCCGGTCTCGTTCGCCGCTATCACCCGGACAAGAATGGGGGCGACCGGTCGCACGAGCGGCGGCTGGGCGAGGTGATCGAGGCCTATCAGCTGCTTCGGAGAGCTTCGGCTTTCGCCTAATCGCGATCGGGCGCGCCAAGCGGGAAGTAGGGACGGTAGGGCCGGGCCTCCTCCACAGCGCGCGATACTTGCGGGTGAGCGAGCAAGCGCGCTCGATAAGCGTTCAGCTTCGGCCGCGCGGCGCCGATTTCGTCGACCCAGTCGGCGTAGAAGAGCGCCGGTGCCGCGGCGCAGTCGGCAAGCGTGAAGGTCTCTCCTCCCGCCCATCCGTCGTTCGGCAAGTTCGCCTCGAGCCAATCGTAGGCGATCCGCAGATTTTTCAGTCCTTGTTCGGCGCCGTAAGCGTCGCCCTTTCCTTCCGGCCGCAGCGCGTGGTTGACCGACGGCTGCATGTTGCCCTGGACGTAAAGGTCGAAGAATCGATCGAGGAACCGGACCCGCCGGCCCAACTCGCCATTGGGGATCCAGACATTCTGCGCCGGATAATGCGTCTGCAGATGCTCGATGATGCAGGTCGCCTCCGCGATGACCTGGCCGTTGTCGACCAGCACTGGGAACTTGCCGAACGGCCAGATGGATTTGAGCTCGGAATAATTTTCGTCATTCTCGGGAACCTGCCGAAATTCAAACTTCGTCCCGTCTGCATAGAGGGGGATCAGTGCCTTCCATGTGTAAGACGAAAATGGATGTCCAAAGAGTTCCAAACTCACCAGGCGCCTTCCTTCATCTTGGCCTGCCGCACTTGCTCGGCCTCGCTCGGTTCCTTGGTCGCGAACGTTCCGGTTCTGACGTCCCCGGCCGGTTCGTACGTGGCGATGATCACGCCTGTATCCGCAACGAAGTGGCCGACCAGCTTCAGCGCGCCGGGCTTTTCGGAGCCGTCGAAGATGCTCTTTCCGGAGCCGAGAACGACGGGAAAGGTCATCACGATCAGCTGGTCGATCAATCGCTTGGAAAGGAGTGGCGGATAGAGCGTGCTGCTGCCCTGGATCAGCAGGTCCCGGCCCTCGCTGCGCTTGAGCTCCGCCACCGCATCGGCGGTTTCGCCCAAGAGCTTGGAGCTGTTCTCCCACTCGAGCGGCTCGTTCGAATGGGTCAGCACATATTTGTTGATCCGCTGGAATTTCTCGCCGACAGGATTGTCCTGGTTGTATGGCCAATAGGCCGCGAAAATATCGTAGGTCCGCTTACCGAGCAGCAGGTCATACTCGCCCATGATGAGCTTCTCGAAGGGGCCCATGTCTTGAGCGAACAGGGGCTGCGACCAGCCGCCTAAACGGAACTCGCTGGTTGGATCCTCCTCAGGCCCGCCCGGCGCCTGCATCACGCAGTCGAGCGACTGGACGATCGCGCCGGTGAGCTTACGCATCGGCGGTGACGCCTTCGATGGCGCGGTCGAGTGCTGCAATGTCGATCTTCCGCATCGTCATCATCGCTTTAAAGGCTGCCTTCGATTTCGCCGGGTCCTTTTCGGACACCAGCTCCATCAGCCGTTTCGGCGTGATCTGCCACGACAGGCCGAACCGGTCCTTGCACCAACCGCACATGCTTTCCTCGCCGCCATTGTCGACGATCGCATTCCAGTAGCGGTCGGTTTCTTCCTGGCTGTCGGTATAGACCTGAAACGACACCGCCTCGTCGAACTTGAACTGCGGACCGCCGTTGAGGCCCAGAAAGTCCATTCCGAGCACACTGAACTCGACCGTAAGCACGTTTCCCTGCTTGCCCGCCGGATAATCGCCGGGCGCGCGATGCACAGCCTTCACCCCGCTGTCGGGGAAAACCGATGCGTAGAAGTTCGCAGCTTCCTCTGCCTGCCCGTCGAACCACAGGCAGGGCGCAATCTTACCAGTCATGTTCTTCCCTCCTATTGGCCGCCGACCAACGCGAACTCCGCACCCTGCGGGTCAGTACCGATGATGATGTAGTCGCCTGTCGGAACCTGGTGCGGTCCCATTCGAATCGTTCCGCCCTTCGCTTCTGCGGCTTCCTTCGCCTTCGAGATCGACGGGACACGGAAGTAATAGCGCCAGTGCGGCTGCTGACCCTCCATCGTTCCGGCAACCGCTCCGATCATCACATCGCCGCGATTGAAGAACCGATATTCTCCCATCTCGCCCATCGGCATGAACTCGTCGCTCGTCCAGCCGAACAGCTCTCCGTAGAAGCGCCGCGCCGCGACCGGATCGCTGGTCGACAGCTCGTTCCAGCCGCAGCGTTGCTCAGCTTTGGGGTCGAAGACATCGCTCTTGGCATTCGGATCGTTTGCCGGCGGGATCGGCTTCATCACGTAGAAAGGCGCGCCCTGCGGATCGGTCACCATTGCGATCCGGCCGACATTCGGGATGTCGGTGGCGGGCATCTCAGTCTTCCCGCCTTTTTCTTCGATTCGGGCAATGGCTTTGTCAACATCGGCGACATGGATGTAGCCGAGCCACATCGGGCGGGCGCCATGCTGCTGCATTTGATCGTTGAGGGACATAAGGCCACCGGCAAAGCCGCCATCCGATCGGCCGATCACCCGATAGCTACCATATTCTTGCGGACCTTTCTGGATGTTCCAGCCGACCAGCGCGTCATAGAAGTCCTTCGCGCTGTCCGGATCGGTGGTCATCAGCTCGTACCAGATGTAGCCGCCAAATTCGCTGGGCCGCTCCTCTTTCAACGTTGGAGCCGCTTGGTCACGTACGTCGGTCATGGTTGACCTCCTTGCTGCGATGCCTGTCCTCAGGCGGTGATCGGTGCCGAAGCTGAAGCGGCGATCTGCTCTGCGTGCCCGGAGTCGATGACGACCTCGAACCCGCCCCAGAACATGCGCTTGCCATCGAACAGGCCGCCGCCGTGCTGCATCCGTTCGTCCTGCATGATCTTCTGCCAGGCCTGGTCGCGCGCGGTCTTGTCGGGCCACTCGATGAAGGAGAAGGCGATCGTTTCGCCCGGTTCGGCTTTCACCGCGCGATGGAAGTCGGTGACCTGGCCATGCGGAACATCATCGCCAAGCGTTTCAATGACTCTCGTCGCTCCGAATTCGCGGAAGACCTTCGCATTCGCTTGGGCGAGACGTGCATATTGATCGCCCTTGTCCGCTGGGACTGGTACGACGATCCCGTCGACATAGCGGCCGCCAGGAGAGCCTTCCTCGACGACCGCCTTGAAGCCGCCGAGGATCATTCGCTTGGCGTCGAAGGGCACGTTTGTGCTCATCTCCATCATCTTGGAATTGCTCATCATTCGTTCGTTGGCTGAATCGCGCGCCTGCCGGTCCGGATATTCGAACCAGGCGAAAACCACGTTTTCGCCGGATTTGGCGTCGACCGCCTTATGGAAGTCGGTGAGCTTTCCTTCAGGAATGTCTGTGCCCCAGGCTTCGAGTTGTCGCCGCACGCCGCATTCGAGAAGCGATGGCGCCAATTCATTCGCATGCTTGGTAAAGGCGCCCTTGTTCTCCTCGGGGACGGGCACGATGAATCCTTCGAAATAGGTCATGCTGCTGCTCCTTCCGGTTGGGGTTGATTGGCCGCGAATACGGCGAGCTGGTCGCTGAGCGCCCGGCGAAAAGCAGGCCGCGCTTCGCCGAGCTTCACATAGGCCGCAAGGCCGGGGTAATCCGCGAGTTGACCGCTGCGTTGGGCGATCCTCAGGACCGTGACCATCATCAAGTCGCCGATGGTGAAACGGTCTCCCTCAAGCCATTGCTTGTCGCCGAGGCGATCGGAAAGCTGCTGCAGCCTCAATCGCGCGAAATGTTCGATCGTTGGCTTGGCGGGCTCGGCCCATTCCTCACCGGCGAACACATTGTTCAAAAGTGAGCGAAACTGGACGAACGGCTCCACGCTGCTGAGCGCAGCGTAGGTCCATTGGATCGCGCTATACCTGGTCTGCGGATCGGCTGGCAGGAGTTCGTCGCTCTTCTCGCCAATATATTGAAGGATCGCGCCGCTCTCGAAGATGCGGACGGTATCGTCGCGAAGGCACGGCACCTGGTTGAACGGCTGGTCCTGGAGGTAGCCACTTGGACGTTCCCCGCCGATGAGACGGACCTTATAGTTGAGTCCAGCCTCTTCGAGAGCCCAGCGCACGCGCAGGTCCTTGCCCAGGCCCTGCGCGCCTTCCGGCACCCAGCGAAGCGCCGTAATCTCGATCGCCGCATGGGGGTCGATTGGCATTGATCCCTCCTAAGCTTCGATTGTTACGCTGTGGCTTTCTCTTCGACCGGATGCGCGCCTTTTTCGGCGAATTCCGGATCCATCCACATCGGCGCCCACCGGTGGCGGTCCGGATCCTCAAAGTCGCGCCCGTACATCGGCCCGTTCTTCGTCTCACTTTCCTGCAAGACGCCTATCTTGCCGCCCGCTGCTCCAGCGGCATCGGTCATCCGATCGACCTCGGCCGGGCTCTCGCATGAGATGCACAGCATCACCTGACTGGTCGTGCTGGCGTCTGCAATCGGCTTGCGAGTGAACGTGGCATAGAAGGGATGAGTGAGCAGCATTACAAAGACGGTGTCCGAAAGCACCATCATCGCCGCAACCTCGTTGCTGAACCTGGGCTCGAACATCACCCGCGACATTTTTTCCCTCCGTAGCGACTCGATTTCCTTGCTTTTTGCGCCCCAAAGTCATAAATTGCAACCGTGGAGTTAGAAAAACTAACTGCGGTGCGACAAAAAGAAGAAAAGCGGCGCTATGATGACGCCTGTGGCCTCGCCCACGCGCTGGAGCTGATCGGCGAACGTTGGGCGATGCTCGTGCTGCGCGAGCTCGCCTACGGGCCGAGACGCTTTTCGGAGCTAAAGTCGGATTTGCCCGGAATCAGCGCCAACGTGCTGACACAGCGCCTGACGGAGCTGGAGCAGCGCGGCATCGTGCGAAAGACGAAGCTGCCGCCACCCGCTTCGGTTCAGGTCTATGAGGCGACGGAATGGGGACTGGAGGCCGCACCCGTGATTGCCAGGCTCGGCGGGTGGGCAGCGCGCAGTCCCCTCCACGATCCGACCCTTCCGATCAGTCACGTCGCGGTGATGATGTCGCTGCAAACGATGCTCGATCCCGCGCGCTCGGCAGGCATGGAAGCGACGTTCGGCTTCCGGCTGGGCGAGACGAGCTACCTCACCAGGCTCCACGAAGGCCGTCTCGACATCGAACGCCGGCCAATCGAGCATGCCGATTTGATCTTCACGGCCGCCCCGGCGGCGCTAGCCGCGGTCGTCTATGGCGGCGCCCCTCTTGAAACGATTGGCGTTGAAGGTGACATTGAGCTTGCAAAGCGTTTCGTCACGCTTTTCCCGCTGCCGCCAAAAATTGGCTGAACGTTGAGGCGGGCGCGCCCATCCCCTAAGGCATCTCGTCATGACCGATTTACCCAACGTGCAGCCCGAGAGCAGGGCGGAGACGCTGATCGCCTCACCCGACAAGATCGCGAAGGTGCGCGAGCTGTTCGGCGTCGATTCGGACATGGAAGTGCCGGCCTTCAGCGAGGCGGACGAGCGCGTCCCGGACCTCGATCCGACCTACGTGTTCGATCCCGATACGACGATGGCGATCTGCGCCGGATTCGCGAAGAACCGGCGCGTGATGGTCCAGGGCTACCACGGCACCGGCAAGTCGACGCACATCGAGCAGGTTGCGGCGCGGCTGAACTGGCCGCTGATCCGGATCAACCTCGACGCGCACATCAGTCGTATCGACCTCGTCGGCCGCGACGCGATCGTGCTTCGCGAGGGTCAGCAGGTGACCGAGTTCCGCGAGGGCCTTCTGCCCTGGGCGCTGCAGCATCCGGTTGCCTTGGTGTTCGACGAATATGACGCCGGTCGCCCGGATGTGATGTTCGTGATCCAGCGCGTGCTTGAGGCCGAGGGCAAGCTGACGCTGCTCGACCAGAACCGGGTGATCCGCCCCAACCCGTGGTTCCGGCTGTTCGCGACGACCAACACGGTCGGGCTCGGTGATACGACGGGTCTCTATCATGGCACCCAGGCGATCAACCAGGGTCAGATGGACCGCTGGAACATCGTCACCACGCTCAACTACCTGCCGGCGGCGGTCGAAGCGCAGATCGTGCTCGCCAAGACCGGAGAATATGACGAGCCCGGCGGCAAGGAGATCGTCGACAAGATGATCAAGGTCGCCGATCTGTCGCGCCAGGGATTCATCAACGGCGACATTTCGACGGTGATGAGCCCGCGCACGGTCATAAGCTGGGCGCAGAATGCGCATATCTTCGGCGATGTTGGCTATGCCTTCCGCGTGTCGTTCCTCAACAAATGCGACGAATCCGAACGGCCGCTGATTGCCGAATATTATCAGCGGGTGTTCGGCGAGGACCTGCCGGAGAGTGTGGTCGGCAAGGCCAGCTGAGGCCCGCTCATGGCCGAGAAGATCGACCTTTTCCGGCGCGCTCTAGCAGGCGCAACACGAGCCATTGCCAGGGACCCGGAAGCTGATGTCGTCTTCGCCTCGGATCTCGCGCCCGCGTCGGGCAAGACCGCGCGCGTGCCGTCCCCCGGTCCTGCGCTCGAGCCCAAGCTTGTTGCCGAGGCGCGAGGCGCAGCCGACTCAGCTGGGCTTCGACTGCGCTACCACGACCCCAAGCTTCACGCGCGCACGGCGCCCATTGATGCCGATGCCCGGTCCGTTTTCGACGCGCTCGAGACCGCCCGTGTCGAGGCACTCGGCGCCCGCGCGATGGGCGGAGTCCGGGACAATCTCGCACAGCTCGCCGAAGCGCGCGTCCGCGGCGATGCGATCGTGCGCGCCCGCTCCGCCGAAGAAGTGCCGCTGGCAACTGCAGTGGGGCTGATCGCGCGCGAGCGGCTGACGGGCGAGCCTCCTCCGCGAGCGGCAGGAGGCGGCCTGAGGCTCATCGCGCCATGGATAGAGGATAAGGCTGCAGCGGAGCTCGATGCCCTCGCACTGACCCTCGATGACCAAGCGGCGTTCGCCAAGCTGTCGCGGCGGCTTCTCGAGGACCTTGATCTCGCCGCCGCGGAAGAGCCGACGGAAGAGCAGGCCGAGGAAGCCGGCGATGAGGCAGAGGGGGACGAAGGCGCAAGCGAGGACAAGGCTGAGCAGGGCGAGGAGGGCACGCCCGGCAGCGGCGATGTCGAGATGCGCGGCGAAGAGGTCGAGGATCAGGAGGCGCAGGGCGCATCCAGCGAAGAATTTGAAGCGGGCGAGGACGAAGCCAGCGCCGGCGACAATCTTGCTGACAGCGTCACGGCTGCTCCGTCGCGGCGCAACTGGGATCTCTCGCCGGCGACCGACTATAAGGCATTCACGACGCGCTTCGACGAGATCGTCGAGTCCGAGGAGCTTTGCGACGAGCAGGAGCTCGGGCGCCTGCGCGCCTATCTGGACCAGCAGATGGCCGGGCTTCACACCGTCGTCACGCGCCGTGCGAACCGGCTGCAGCGGCGGCTGATGGCGCAGCAGGCGCGAAGCTGGGATTTCGACCAGGAGGAGGGCATCCTCGATGCGGCACGGCTCGCCCGGGTGGTCGTCAATCCCGGCCATTCGCTGAGCTACAAGATCGAGCGCGACACCGAGTTCAGGGACACGATCGTCTCGCTTGTGATCGACAATTCAGGATCGATGCGGGGACGGCCGATCGCGATCGCCGCGATCTGCGGCGACATCCTTGCACGGACTCTCGAGCGCTGCGGAGTCGCGACCGAGATCCTCGGCTTCACGACTCGCGGCTGGAAGGGCGGCCAGAGCCGTGAGGCGTGGCTGACCGCCGGCCGGCCGGCTAACCCCGGCCGCCTCAATGACCTTCGACACATCGTCTACAAGCGCGCCGACGAACCGTATCGCCACGCGCGGCGCAACCTCGGGCTGATGATGCGCGAGGGCCTGCTCAAGGAGAATATCGACGGCGAGGCTTTGCTGTGGGCGCACAACCGGCTGATCGCCCGGCCCGAGGAGCGGCGCATCCTGATGGTCATCTCGGACGGCGCTCCCGTCGACGATTCGACCGCCAGCGCCAATGGGGGTTCCTACCTTGAACGGCACCTTCGCCAGGTGATCGAGTGGATCGAGAAAAGGTCGACGGTCGAATTGATCGCAATTGGAATCGGCCACGACGTGACCCGCTATTATGAACGTGCGGTCACCATCATGGATGCCGACCAGCTCGCCGGAGCGATGATCGAGCAGCTCGCAAAGCTTTTCGAAACCGCATAAAAAAATGGCCCCAGCGCGATTACGCGCACTGGGGCCCCCTCGTTACGCGACGCGAGGGAAGTTGCCTGTCGCCAGGCGCGACGGGGAAAAGGGGATAAACCCCGCCAATGCAGGCACTTATGCCCGATTCGCGGGGTATGAAGCCTGAACAGTGCGTGCAGTCTTCGTTCAGGTAAATTCGTAGTGAAATCAGTTGCTTAGTCGACTTAAGCGGCGGGCTGCTCGGCGACCTTCTTTGCGATCTCTTTCTTGAGCTTGCGCACCTTGGCGCTGAGCTTGTCGTCGCTCGTCTTCAGCAACCAATTGTCGAGGCCGCCGACATGTTCGACCGAGCGGAGGCCATGCGTCGAGACGCGCAGCTTGATGCTCGTCCCGAGCGCGTCGGAAATCAGCGTGACGTTCTGCAGGTTCGGAAGGAACGTGCGCTTCGTCTTGTTATTGGCGTGGGAAACGTTGTTGCCCACCTGCCGGCCCTTGCCGGTCAGTTCGCAAACCCGCGACATGATGTATATCCTGATTTTTTAGCGAGCCCTTGGGAGGCCCGAAGAGCGCCGCCCGTTAGCCGCTTAGGTGTCGCTCGTCAACGTTACGCCACTTGTTAGGCTGGCAACCGTCGGACAATATTTGCGTTTAACAATTGTCGGTTGCGCACCGCATCAGAACTTAGGTTGGAAACAGGGGTCATGCGCGCACTCATCTTCATCGTCATCCTCGCGA
>JANWLR010000036.1 GCA_025450755.1 Sphingomicrobium sp.
ACGCGTCGATCGCAATCTTTCGCTGGAACAGGTGCGTGACCTGAAGGTCGGTTGCGCCGATTCCGTGCATCACGTCGATCGTGAAGCGGTGCGTGTCGAGCGCTCCGCGTGCTGCAAGCACAACCGCAGCCGCAGCAGCGGCGCTCAACAGCAGAACCAGCCCGAACGCCACCCACTGCAACAGAATGAGCGAATGCAGAAGCGGTGCGACGCTATCGCGATGTGCAGAAATCCTCGCCCCTGGAGCAATCGATTGCGCGCGCTGCTGGAGTGAATCGAGGTTCGCGCCAGGCGCAGCATCGAAATTGATCAGCGCCGGCACCGGCAGCTCGCTGCTATCTGCTGCCGGCCCGAGCCATTTTTCGAGCGTCTGTCGCATTTCTTTCTCGGGAACCGCTTCGGCAAACTTTACACCGGGCGAATTGCGCACCGCTGTCAGCAATGAATCGAGATTGGCACCCCCGGCCGGCACTTCGAGTGCATAGCGCGCCTCGATCGCGCGGCTCAGCAAGCCTGCCGTATTGGCAAGCGCAAGTCCGGTCGCCGCAATCAGCATGATCGCGAAGCTCATGATCGCGATAACCCATGGCGTGGGCGCCCGCCGCGAAGTGGCCCCAAGCAGGTTGCGTTCAGCGGAAGATACGAACAGCCAACCGAGTATCATGACTGTCCCTTTGTCGGCCGCGGCGGGTTTCTGAGTGCGCCGGTCGGATCCACCAGCGTTCCGTTCTCCAGCCGGATCAGCTGTGCGCCTGGAGTCGCGTTGATCAGACCGACGTCGTGGGTCGCAACGACGACGGTCGTGCCGAGCCGATTAAGCGCGGTGAACAAACCCATGAGGCGATTCGCCATTTCGGCGTCGACGTTGCCGGTCGGCTCGTCGGCCACGAGCAGCTCAGGGCGGTTGATGACGGCACGGGCAATCGCGACCCGCTGCTGCTCACCACCCGAAAGCGTTGGAGGCCGGGCACTTGCACGATCGGCCAGGCCCACCCAGGCCAGCATTTCACGCACCGGACCTTCGACATCCTCGTCATTCGCGCCCGCAACCCTGAGGGGCAGTGCGACATTGTCGAAAGCCGACATATGACGGATCAGCCGGAAATCCTGGAACACGACTCCGATACGTCGCCGAAATGGCGGTAGCGTATCGCGCGCCGCTTCGGTCAGTTCCTCCCCGAACAGGCTGATCCGTCCGCGCGTCGGCCTTTGCGCCAGATAGAGGAGCTTGAGGAGCGAAGTCTTGCCCGCGCCCGACGGGCCGGTCAGGAAATAGAAGGCGCCGGTGCGCAGGCGAAAATCGAGGTCACGTAGCACTTCGGCTCCGGTGCCATAGCGCAGTCCAACACTGTCGAATTCAGCAACTGCTGCCACTGTCCCTCCCGCTCAATCGGCGCATCTTGCCAAGGTGCGCAACCTTGCCAAGCCATGCGCATTCCTGTTTACCTTGCGCTCACCGTCCTGAAAGAGGGCTTTTGCCGATCATGATCCTCACCTGCCCCGATTGTGGCACACAATATGTGGTGAAGGATGACGCCATACCGCCGGAGGGACGGCAGGTGCGCTGTGCGGCCTGCAAGCACAGCTGGCACCAGGACCAAGAGCCGCAAACGGCAAAGTCACCGGAAGAGGCTGAGGCTAGTGCGGTTCGCGAGGAGCCGGGCGAGACAGAGGCATCAGGCGCAACCGACGAGAACATTGCATTCGACGACCAGCAGGAAGCAGCGGCCGAAACCGACGATTTAAGTTTCGCAGAAGCCACCTTGGTCGAGCCGCGCAGCGGCCCCGAGGCAGAGGAGCGCGCTTACGAGGAAGCTGCGATCGAGGGAGAAACGAGTGCGCCGGGCATCGATGTCCCTCCCGGCACAGAAATACCGGCCGAATCCCAGGAAGCTGCGCCCGCAGCGGCTGAGGCTGTCGCCGAGGACTGGAAGGAACCGCCTGAGGCCGAAGCTGCACCCGACGTCTTCAGTCCCTTCGCCGCTCCCGATGAGGAGGAGCCGAAGCGGCGAAGTCCGCTTACGACGATCCTGATCGTCGCTGTCTTGATCATCATCGTCGCTGCATTGTTCTGGCTGTTCGCGCCCGTCGAAATAAAGGCGCGCCTGGGACTGGCGGCAGGGCGTGCAAGTCCTTTGACGCTGGTGATGACCCACATGGACCGGCAGCAGCTCGAGAGCGGCAACCAGCTTTTGACGATCAGCGGACGGGTGATCAATCCGACCACGAATGAACAGGATGTGCCGCCGTTGCAGGCAAGTCTCACCGATCGTGCAGGAAAGGTCGTCAAGAAATGGACGATCGAGCCTCCGGCGCGATCGATCCCGGCCGGTGGAAGCGCGAGTTTCAACAGCGCCGAGGTCAATGTGCCGCCAGGAGGTGAGTTTCTGACGATCACTCCAGGTCCAAAGGTTTGATCCTTCTAAACTATTGAAATTCAATCAGTTTTGCTGGAACCGTCGAACCATCAGCGGCGTGTATCACGCAGTCGCGCGATGGCGGCGCGCCAGGATTTGTCAGCGCATCCAACTTCAGAGCGATGCCGGAGACGATGCGGATCGTGGCGGTGGCCTGTGCGACGGCGGCTGTCGGCGATCGGGTCGCGGGCTGCGGCGAAGGGGTCGCGATTGCGGCTGCTGCGAGAATGATCATGAGCGCGACTAACGCGCTCGGGCCCAAATGGTAAATATCGCTTTAACTATTGTCCCGTTCTGGACCGAATTTGGGGGCGGGGGGCCCGGCATTGCATGCATGAATACCCTTTGCTAGGGCGCGCGCCTTGCCAGGCGCCGGATCATTCCTGACCGGCTGATTTCATGACGTGCGGTCGTGGCGGAACTGGTAGACGCGCAGCGTTGAGGTCGCTGTGGCCGAAAGGCCGTGGAAGTTCGAGTCTTCTCGACCGCACCAGGCAACAGTTTCCCTAGGCTAAGGCGCCCCGACCTCGGCCGTGTCCGCGGAGGCGATCCTTGGTTGCGGTCGCGCCTGAATCGATCCGAGACGCACGACCGGCCGCTTACCCGAGACCTCGATCTTTACCCCCAGATCGGATGCGATTTTTGCAGCTGCGGCGGAGCTGGCGCTGACGCGCAGCGTATATTTGCCGTAACCCACGCGATCGAACAGGAAGAAGCCGTCAAAGTCGGTGCGGGCAGTGCCCACCACCTTGCCGCTCGAGTCAATCAGCTCGAGGTCCACGCCCTCAAATCCGAGCTCGCCGCTCTTGATCAGCGCGCCCTCAATGTCGCCGCCCCCAACCAGTCCGATTTCGACGTTGGCCGGAACGCCAGGACGTGGCGTGACGACTTGCAGTGCCTTTTCCGGAACGAGCATCGGGTCATCGAGGCTGGTCACGTCGACCCCTACGGGCAGAGGCACGTAAGCGGTGAGGCCTCCGATCGTCACCGATCCGTTCGAGTCGGTCTTGCGTTCCGCTTGGAGCGTTCCGGTAGTGATGAGCGCGCCTTTCTCATAAGGTTCATCCGGATCGTGCAGCCCATTGTCGTTAAGGTCGCGAAATACGGTTGCGTGAACCATTCCGCCCTGCGCGAGCGGCCGGCGCGACAAGATGAAGCCGTTCCGCGGATCAAGCGAAAAGTTGAGGTTGAAGCCAGCGGCAAGGTCGCCGTGGGTGTCCGCTTCGCCAGTAAGCGCGATCGCCATCGTATCGATGCGGACGATGTGGCTCACGCGAGCGCGAAAACGGTGGAGGAGGCCGTCGTACGCAAGATCGCCTTCCCAATCGCTCTGGTCTGAAGAAGACCAATAAGCCGAGACTTCGGCCTGCCTGAAGCGCCCCGTCGGATTCACGTCGAAATCGGCGGAGCCGCGGATTCGCACGTCCCCGATCCGGCCACTGCCCAGCAGTCCGACCTGAAACTGACCGGGCGTCGCCGGCCCCGCCGGCACATAATCCTTTTGGTATGTCATGCTGGTGCCAAGGTCGAACCGGTCAAAGGCGACCGACAAGCGGGACGCAGCCTCGAGCGTCCTCGAGCCATCAGGGCGGTCGATGACATGGACGTCCGCATGTGCAGGCACGAGCGTCTTGCCGAGCTTGACCGGCACATCGAGCGAAAGCCGCCCTTCTCGTTCGGTTTCGACATCACCTCCACGCAAATGAAAATCATTTGCTATAAGGGCCTCGGCATTCACATATAAGGGCCCAAACTTGCCCAAGATCTGCGCGTGAGCCGCCGCACCGCCGTTCGATTCACGCGCGGCGCTGACTTCCACCATTGCTGCTCCGACGGAACGGCGAAGCGTTCCTTCGACGAACGTCAAACGCTGGTCTCCGATAAGCATTGCGCGGGCGAGCACGCCGACCGAGGTCCGATCGTCGAGCCCATGTTCCAGCGACGCGGTCGCCTGCGCCTTCGGCAAGACCTCAGCATCGGGAGGCTTTTCGAGCGTGATGAGGTCTTTGCCGGGCTCGTTCGCTCCCACCCAATACCAGGTCTTTCCCTTGGGCACATTGTCCTGGCCGACATCGAGCAGCTCATCGCGTTCGCGAACCTGGCCTTGCGGACCGTAAAGAACGACCCGGATCCGATTCTCTCCAAAAAGAAGTTGAACATCATCAAAGATGTAGCGTTGCGAGCCATCGGATTTGGTAAATCCGAGCAGCTCGCCATTCCGATAGAGTTCAGCTTCCCACCCAGTCGGAAGATCGCCTTCGATCCGTGTTCGATCGAAGGCCGTCCGGGCCGTCAATGGACGGTTCGTGACCACCGCCCCGCGGCCGTCGGCAACAGAGCCGGTCAGCGCACTGTCGAAGCCTTCAACATCGCCGATACCCATGTGCGTCGCATGGAGAGGGCCGAGGAGGTTCGCGTCGGGGTCGGAGCGGAACGCGCGAACCCGAAGCAGGTTTGGCTTGCCCTTGGCGGTCGTCGTGACCTGCGCGTCGTATGACATGTGCGCAATCTCGCCCGCGGCGTAGACGGAGCTCTGCCGATCGACCTGCACTCCATCGCCCGCGCGGAATGTCGCTCCGCCGCTAACGACAAAGTCGAGCGCCGGCGCGCGCCACATTCGGTAGGGGATGCGCACTTGCGGGAGACTCTTAAGGTCGAAGCTCACGCGGTGGATGGATGCGGCGCGCTGCTGCCTTTCGATCGCGAGCTCGATCGGAAGCTTCGTGTCCGATTGGAGCAGCAGCACGGAACCGGCCGTGAGCGGATTGACTCCAATTCCGAACCACCGGCCCAGTGCCGAGGTCTGGACACACCATCCCTCGGGCACCTCGCGGATCACGCCCGCAGCCAGCGCTTCGCTCCTTGCCCCATAGGCCACCGTGCGCGCGTTAAGATCGATGTTGAGCTTGTTGCTCTCCTTGAACGCCCATCCGCTCGCCTTTTTCGCGACCAGGTCTAGCCGGATCGGAACGTCCAGCGCCTTCACAAAGTCGCCTAAGACGACGCATGTGCCCTCAGGCGCGTTGTATGCGCGGACCGTATCGCCAAGTTTCAACTGGCGAATATTGACGTCGAGGATGAATTGTTCGTCGGGATCCGCGACCCACGCTGGGGCGGGCTTCGCCGGCTGCGGCGCCGTGGGCGCGGATGCGGCAATGCTCCCGGCGAAGAGCGCCAGCAGCATCGCTTCCTTGCGCAGCCAGGAACGGCCGCCCGGCATTGGACCTCACCCGCGGTTCGCCTGAGCGCCCTAGCGCAGCACCGCCTGCGTCTGGGCAAGGAGGTGCGAGCCGTCGTCGGTTGTTTCGATATATTCGACGGTCACCGGACCACTAAGTTCGCCCTTGTAGGTTTCGGCCACCGGTACGGTGACGTGCCGAGTGCCGATTTCCGTATAAACGGCAACACCCTTTTCCGAGGCGATCGGATCCTTGACGCCAGCCTTGAGCACGCGAACCTCGCCATAGGTTGATCGCGCACCGGTACGGATGATGTCGAAGCCCACGGCGCTTCCGCCAGCCGTCTTCTCAAGATGGACATTGGCAATTCCAGCGGCCGCCTGGAGATTCCCAAGGCGGACGATCACGGGGATCGTCACACCGTACACCGGAGTGAGCTTGAACTGCACCCCCTTCGGCTGCTCGCCAGCAGGCTGAGCGACCGGCGTCGCGGGCGGGATGGCGCGAAATAGCATGTGCACACGATATTCGCCGTCGGCGAGGCCCTCGGGCGGACGTACTGCAATGCGGATCGCCTGCGGTTCGCGTGGTGCAAGAGTAACCTTGCGGGGAGCATAGATGATCATGTCCTCGGCGGTCTTGTCGGCCGCACTCGGTGTCGGCACGTCGACCAGATCGCCATTCTCGTTCATGCGCCGGAACTCAACCGAAACACGGTAGGTAGCGGGCTGGTCGCCGATGTTGTTGAGAATGACTTCCGCGCCCTTGTGGCCATCGAGAACAAGCCGCGTCGGAGCGACGAGCAGATCGCCGATCCCCGCACTGGCCGTGGTCGGCAACGCAATGAAGGCCGCGCACAGACTCGCGGCAAGAATAGACCCGGTCCACTTGGTCATGTCAGCGATTCCCCACATTGCTCCGGAATGGAGCATCGCCGGCACTTTGGTTCGGAATGGTTTATTTTCGGTCAACCATGATCCTAAAAGCGCCGGAGAAAACGCTCTTCGGCCCAGTTTTCGTCAATAATCGACCGTGACATTCATCGTGCCAACATAGGTGCCGGCCGTTGTCGTCGAGCTGAGGGTGATCGACCCGCCGACCGAGAAGTTGGATCCAGGCAGACCCGAATTCGCAAGCGTGATCGTCGCGGGAGCATCCGTCACCAGGGTCAGCGTTTGTGTCGAATCGCTCTGATTGACGAGGGTGACATTGGGTGCGCTGATCCGCACGGCCTGCTGCTTCGAACCTTGGACATTATATCTGGCGACCATCGGAACGCCGCTGCAAACGACGTTTCCACTTCCGCAGGTCAGTGCGCCGGCCTGCGAGACGGATATCTTGGCGTTGCTCCAAACTCCGGGGCCAAGCGTCACCGTGCCAAAATCCAGATCCTGAACCTTGGTCAGAACCAGCGGCTTATTGACCGAGGCGTTGACACTTGCGGTCACGGTCGCTGCGCGCACGGTCCCTCCAGCGCCGAACAAGAAGCTCGACCCGGCAATCAGGAGCACAGTCGCTTCGACGCGGGATTTTAAGATGAAGCTGTTCCTCGGATCCAATGGTTCGAGGTTGGCACTAGAACCAAAGTGGTTGATTTTCGGTCAACCATGGTTCGTAAGCCGCAACGAAAAAAAGGGGCCGCCTCGCGGCAGCCCCTTCCCTACGCAAGCGGCAGAATCTGCCGCTATCGTCTCCATCCTTATTGATAGTTGGCAGTCACCGCGAAAGTGCCGGTATAGACGCCGTCGGTCGTGGTGTTCGACAGTCCGGTGATCTTTCCGCCGAGCGAAATATCAAGCGCGCCGGTCGGATCGAGCGTCACGGTTCCCGAAAAGTTCGGCACGAACGGCAGTGTCGCCGCGCCATTCGAGAGATTGAACCCGGGCGATGTGATCGTCACGACGGCATTGGCCGTTCCGGCAAGATGATAGGCAGCCGGCTTCGGAGCTCCCGAGCAGGTCAGGTCACCAGCGGTCGTCCCGCAGGTGACGACACCGCTCGTGTCCATGTTGACGCTTTCACCGCTAAACGCCGCGCCCGCCAGAACGATCGTACCGAAGTCCAGGTTCTGGGTCGAAGCAATGGTGAGCGGCTTGAAGATCTTGGCCGTCGCCGTCGACTGAGTTGCCGGGCTGACCGCCGCGGCCGGAGCGCTGGTCAACGCAAGCACCGTGACGGCGCCAGCTGTCGCAAGAAGCTTGTTCATGTCAAAATTCCCCACTGGTTGCGTTACGCGGCCTCCGGGCCACGCGCCGGTTACCGTGATCGCCCAATTAACCCTTGGCGCTTACGGCTTCCCTCAACGTCGTGGTTAACGCGCGATTAGGGTTTCGCGTCTTTTCAGTTATATTCGACGGTAATCGGCAGATCGCCGCGGTATTGCCCGTCGGAATCTCCCGAAACGATCAAGCGGCCGCCAAATCGGAAGCTCAGGTTTCCAGCGGGATCCAGTCGCGAAAGCGCCGTCAAATCACTGGTAATTTCATCGAGCGTAATCCTGCCACCGCCAAGCGAGTAGAGCTCGATCCTGTGCGGAAGCTCGACGCGCACCGAACGGCCGGCCTCCCCATGCACAAGCACCGTACCGACCATCGCTCGTGGGCCGAGATCGATGACTCCGCCGTCGGCGGATTGCGACCCGTCTGGCCGAATCGTCGCCGCGCCTGCTCCGGTGCCGGAGAGGATCAGCCGATCGAAGTCGAGCTTGGTTTCAATCTGGAGCTGGATATCGCCGTCGGGACCGCTCGCGGGAAGCTCCGTCGTTGGTTGATCGCACAAGCGGCATTGCGCGTCCGCCGGCGACCATAGCCCGGCGGCCGCGACCCCAACCGCGAACTGAAGCGCAAAATGCCTTGTGCCTCGCATGGTGGGGGCTCTATCGGATTGCTGCCTAAGACAGGGTTAAGGTACGGCTAACCTTATCTGGCACAGGAGTTTGCCGCGCCGCTATTGTCGGCCTGCCCGCACCTTTCTATCCCGACTGACTGAATGGCATCCAAGCGTTCCGACCGATCCGGCCGATCGACCTTCCGGGGAATCATCAAAGGCGTTGCTTATGCAGCGTTGCTCGCCGTGCTTGCGCTCATCGTGGCTGTCGCCGTGGCTGCCGCTTATCTGCCCAGCTACGCCGAGCTGACCAAACGGTCGGACCTCGGCCAAATGATCCGAGTCCGCGCGGCAAACGGCCAGGTGCTGGTCTCGATGGGACCCAGCTTCGGCAAGTGGCTCACCTACGATGAGATCCCACCGGAAATGCGCGCGGCGCTGATCTCGACGGAGGATCGGCGATTTAGGAGCCATATCGGCGTCGATCCGATCGGCCTGGTCAGGGCGGTCGGATCTGCGGTTCTAGAAGGGCATCGCGTACGCGCGACTTCCACGATCACTCAGCAACTCGCTCGCAACATCTTTCTGACAAACAAGCGCGATTATGTCCGCAAGCTCAAGGAGGCGATCCTGGCGCTGGCGCTGGAGCGCAAGTTCAGCAAGGACCAGATCCTCGAGCTGTACCTCAATCGCGAATATTTCGGCGGCGGCGCTTATGGAATCGATGCGGCCTCGCGAAAGTTCTTCGGCCATAGCGCGGATCACCTGAGCCTCGGCGAGGCGGCGATCCTCGCCGGGCTCGTCAAGGCGCCGTCCAATTATTCGCCGACGGCGGATGTGGAGGCGGCAAGGGCACGATCCGGCGTCGTTCTCGACACCATGGCGAAGAACGGCTTCATCACCCAGCAGGAGGCTTCAGCCGCCAATCCCGCCGCGATCCGAATCCAGCAGACGACGAGCAACAACAGCGTCCGCTATTTCACCGACTGGGCGTTGCCGCAGCTCGACACGCTGATCGACCAGACCACTGAACCGATCGACGTCTGGACGACCCTCGATCCCAACATGCAAGCCGCGGCCGACCGCGCGATCCGCGCCAATGCTCCAGATGGAGCGCAAGGCGCGCTCGTGGCCATCGACCGCGATGGCGCGGTGCGAGCGATGGTCGGGGGGAAGGATTATGTCTCTTCGATCTACAATCGTGCGACCCAGGCCGAACGGCAGCCCGGCTCCGCATTCAAGCTGTTCGTTTATCTGACCGCACTCGAATCCGGGATGAAGCCGACGGATACGATCGTCGATGAGCCAGTGACCATCGATGGCTGGAGTCCGCGGAACGCCGAGCGGGAAAACCTCGGACCGGTTAGCCTGCGGGAAGCCTTTTCGAGGTCGATCAACACGGTCAGCGCTAAGATCGGCGCGCAGGTCGGTTTTTCGACGATTGCCGACATGGCGCGACGCTTCGGGATCACGACTCAAATCTCGACCTACCCCTCGATGGTGCTGGGGAGCAGCGACGTCCGGTTGATAGAAATGACCCGTGCCTTTGCGTCGATCGAGAACAAGGGTGTCGCACTGACGCCGTACGGGATTAGGCGCGTCGTCACGGCGGACGGTCGAATGCTCTACAATCACGATGCCGACGAGGAACGCGTCCTGGTCGCGCCGTGGGTCGCCGCGGAAATGACGGACCTCCTTCAGTCAGCAGTATTGTCCGGAACCGGACGGGCCGCTCAGATCGGCCGCCCTGTGGCCGGCAAGACCGGCACCACAACCTCCAACAAGGATGGCTGGTTCATTGGCTTTTCCAGTGGACTGACCACCGGAGTGTGGATGGGCCGGGATGATGCAAAACCGGTCGGGGGCCTACAGGGCGGCACTGCGCCGGCACGCGCCTTCCATGACTTCATGAGCGTCGCGGTCGCAAACCGCCCGGTGGAACAGTTCGAGACGCAGGTGCCGATGCCCGACTGGCAGCTTACCCCCGAGGAGGAAATGTACGGGGATCAGCCAGCCGACGCCAACGAGATGCAGCCGATGGTCGATCAGAACGGAATGCCGCTTAGCAACCAGCCAGCTCAAGAGCCGGGCTATCCGCCTCAGCAGCAGCCGATGGTTCGGCCCGATGGAACCGGCGAGCCGACGCAGCAGCAGCTCGATCAGGCCTTCCCGCCCAATCAGCAGCCGCGCCAGCCTGGCAACTCGCAGCGCCAGCCCCAGCCCTATCCTCCACAGCCGCAGCGGCAACCGCCGCCTCAATCAACTCCCCCGTCCGACCCGCTTCAGCCGCGGCCCGATGCGGCGTAGCGCCGCTTTCGCCTCGCTCAGCCCGGGACCGTAAAGCCGCGCTTCCAGCGCCTTGAAATCAGCGCCGTGGTCGAGGTGCTTCAGGTGTGCGACTTCATGCGCAACGACGTAACGCCGGACTTCGGGCGGCGCGAGGATGAGTCGCCAGCTAAGGCGAATCTTTCCCTCGGAGGAGCAACTGCCCCAGCGCGTTGCTGCATCGCCGACACCTACAGAATGGGCAGCGACGCGGGCGAAGGCAGCGTAGGCAGCCACTTCGGCCGACATGGTTTCGAGCGCTCGCGCCTTGAGGAACTGCTCGATGCGGCGTGCCAGTCCTGCTTCCGGCCCGCCGCAGCGCAGTTCGCCGGCGGCGAGCGCGGGTTTGCGCGACATTGACGAATCCCAGACGATCCTAACGCTCTCGCCCTCAATCTCGAACGTCGCTCCCGGAACGAAGGGCGCGCCCGGTTCTGCGCGAGCGAGTTGGGCCTCAATCCAGTCCCGCTGGTCGAGCGCCCAAGCGAGCGCCGAACGGCGGCTCGTCCGCAACGGGCACGTCAATTTGAGCACTCCTGCGGCCTCATCGAACCGGAGTCGCAATCGTCTCGCGCCCTTAAGGGGGCGAACCTGGATCGGAACAGGAAGCGCAGCCTCAAAGGCGGCTTCAGAGCGGCTTGTCGACCACATGATATTCAAGCTCGCCGGCATCCTCTTCGCTGACCGTCCAGCCGCGTGTCGACTGCCCTGTTTCGTGCACCGTCTCGCGGCTTCCGGAGATGAGATAGTGCCATTTTGGAAGCGACTTGCCGGCGGCGCGAAGCCGGTACGCACAGGTCTCGGGCAACCAATCGAGGCCGCTCAGATTCTTACGGTCGAGCTTCACGCAATCGGACACGAGCTTCATTCGATGCTTGTAGTCAAGGCAGCGGCCATTTCGCCGGTCGAGCAGCTTGCACGCGACATTGGTAGCGTAAAGCAGGCCGGTCTCTTCATCCTCGAGCTTGTGGACACAGCAGCGTCCACAGCCGTCGCACAGCGCTTCCCACTCGCCGCCATCGAGCGCACCGAGAGGCTTTTCCCAAAAAGGCGCGGCGCCGTTCATTCCAAGTCGAGCCTTGCTCTGCTAAGCGAGCGCAATCAAGCGGGGTAATGAGGCATAAAGTCGTGAAACAGCTGGGTTTTGCTTTGTTCGTGGCTGCAGCGCTGATGCCCGCTCCGGCATCAGCTCAAGCGCTCACCACCGCAGGTTACGACTTCATCGATGCCGTGAAGAAGAGTGACGGCAACAAGGCGATCGACCTGCTCAACCAGCATCCGGGCGGCCTTGTCGATACCAAGGACGGAGACGGCAACACCGCGCTAATCATCGCAATTGCCCGCAGCGACGATAATTGGACGGGCTTCCTGCTCAAGCAAGGCGCTGACCCGAACCTTCCCGGCAAAGGGGGAGACACACCGCTCATCGCCGCCGCGCGCGTCGACTTCGTCGAAGCAGCCGAGTGGTTGGTCAGCATGGGCGCCAAGGTGGACGCCGACAATAAGATGGGTGAGACGCCGCTGATTGTCGCCGTGCAGCGTCATGACACGCCGCTGGTTCGGCTGCTGCTCGATCGCGGAGCAAACCCCGACAAGAGCGATGCGGCCGCCGGTTATTCGGCACGAGACTATGCCAAGCGCGACCCCCATGACCGCGACATCCTGAAGATGATCGAGGACAAAAAGCCGAAGCCGGCCGCGGCAGCGTCCGCTAACTAGCCTCACCCAGAGAAGGATCGACCTGCGCCGCGAGCCTTCGCGCCGAGCGCCGGGCAAAGCGCAGCAGCTCAGCTTTGCGTCGCGCAGGCGGAAGCGGCCGGTGCACGGCCTCCCGAACGACTGCAGCGTCATAGCGGTCGGCGACAATCAGCCCCGCTTCGCCAGGCAAGAAGCGCTCCTCCTCCAGGATGCGCGCAAGGTGCGGCGGCACGGCCCAGAAGAAGCGGTCGCAATAATCGAGATAATCCTGCCACTTCATATCGTTGACGAGGTCCGCCTTGGCGACTTTGATCTCGACGATCGTGAAGGAGCCCTTGCCGTCGATCGCCATCAGATCGGCGCGGCGGCCATTGGGCAGCGGCATTTCACAGACCGCGAACAAGTCCTGGCGACACAGCAGGCGAGTGACTCCCCGGGCGACCTCGGAAGCGATTGGCGGCGCGTTTGAAAAGCAGAGAGACTCGGGTTGGGTGGCCATGAGCTAGGTAGAACAAACCGAGCCCAAAAAGAAAGCGGGCGAGGAATCCTCGCCCGCTGTCCGTTCGCGTTCGGTCTAGATCAGCGGAAAAAGACGTGATTGCCGATCGAGGCAACGCGCTTCAAATGCCAGCCAGGCGAAACATAGCGCGCGTGGAAGAACAGTGCGTCGCCAGCAACTGAGCTTTGCAGACCCTCATCGACGATCTTCGCAATCGCGACCGCGGTTTGCCACTGCTTGTTGGAGTGGCTCACGCTCGGAAGCGAATGACCATGAACGAACGAAAACTGCCCGCGCTGAAAGAGAACGCCGCAATAGGTGCCCGGGAATCGGCCGCCGCTCTGGGTGCGGTTCGCGATTACCTGGCCCACGGCTAGCTGACCCGCGAGAGGCTCGCTCTTGGATTCGAAGTAGATCCCGGTGGCGAGGCACTTGAGTTCGTCGCTGCCCGCGTCAGATCCACGAAGTTGCGATACCATCGAAACGAGATCGCCGGTCGGCTTTACCGCCGGTGGAATCTCGTCGGTATCCGCCTGGGATTGGCTATCCTCAGCGTTCGGCTGGGAAAGCGTCGGCTGCCCCTTGGGATCGATCAGTTGCGGGATGGCGACGCCGGGAAGCGCCGAAGCAGCCACCGGAAGCACGGGCTCGGCGGAAGGACCGGCTTGCGCCGGAGCAATAACAGTCGCGGTAAGCGCTGCAATCATCAGCAGCGCTGAGCGAAACGAAACCAACATGTGAGCCTAAAAGGTGCGGTTAGCCAACCGGAAACACTAGCCAATACTGCGCAGATACTATCGCTGGCCGTGCTGGTGACTCCCCGTCTCGCGTGGCATCCCCGGCAGTTGCTGCACAGGAAATGCCCCCCGCTCTTGTTCTTGAGCGAGGTGTCCCCTGCATGAGACCGAGGGTCAACCCGCCAAGGTCGTTTCAGCGATGAACCGTTCAGGCTCCGCGATATCCAGTTCAATCGCCCACAGATCCTCGTCGAACCGTGCGCGGCGCGCGAGGAAGTCGGCGATTTCCGCGGAACCCGCCGAATCACCCGGGCCGACGCGTTCCCAGCGATAGCTACCGTCGAGGTTGAGGATACGTTCGAGGCAGGCGACATGCGAACCTCGACTGCTGACGAACAGGAGCATGGAGCCGCGCTCGGCGTCGCCGCGCCTCATTACTGTGGCGAAACCGCCGTCGGCCGCGGTTCGGCGCAGGATGGCGCCGACCTCGACATGGGTCGGAAGCCGGTCGCTGCTCAGGCGGCGTCCAGTTCGTCTGCGCCCATCAGCAGCGCGGCAAGTGCGTCACGGCTGCGCGCACCGCGCAACCGCTCGAGCGTCGCGGCGTCACGGGTAACTCGGCTGATCGACGCGAGTGCTTTCAAATGCTCGGCGCCTGCATCGGCAGGCGACAAGAGAAGAAAAACAAGGTCCACTGGCCGTCCGTCGATCGCCTTATATTCGACGGGCTCTCCCAGACGGGCAAACAGGCCATAGATGCGGTCCAGCCCGTCGATCCGCGCGTGCGGGATCGCGACTCCCTGCCCGAACCCCGTCGATCCAAGCTGCTCTCGTTCATTGAGGCTAGTCAGGATCGTCGACGGATCCAGCCCAAGCCGCTGGCCCGCAAGATTCGCCAGCTGCTGGAAAAGCGAGCGTTTGTTTCCGCCCGGTAAGGCAGTCTTGATCGCATCGCAGTCGAGGAATTCGGCAAGCTGCATCGTTCTTTTCGTACCCAGGTGCGGCCTCGGTACCAGGCCCGCCAGAAGGTGGAGATGGGGTCAGTCGGCGTTGGGCTCAACCCAGCCGATGTTCCCGTCCTCCCGCCGGTAGATCATGTTGAATTCGCCTGTCCCGCTGTTTTTGAACATGAGCGCCGGCGTGTTTCGGAGGTCCATCAGCATCACCGCGTCGGAAACGCTCGTCTCGGGGATATCGACTCGAGTCTCCGCGACGATTGCAGGGAATTCGGCTTCGCCGGCCTCGGCTTCAGTCGGTGCCGAAAAGATCGTGTAATCGGCATTCTCGACATATTCCTGCTGATTTTCGTCGACCTTGTGATCCTTGAGGCGGCGCGTGTACCGGCGAAGCTGCTTCTCGATCCGGTCCGCCGCGCCATTCAACGCCAGCTGCGGCTCGCGGGCGCTATGAGAGGCCTTGAGGACAACGCCCTGCATTACGGGCGCGACAATGTCGCAGGTGAAATCATTGTTCGGGCCGCGGCCGAACGTGACGCTCGCGCCAACTGACCGCGAAAAATATTTTTCCGTGATTTCTGCGACTCGCCGCTGAGCATGCTCGCGCAGCGAGTCGCCGGTATCAACCTGATGACCCGCGACCCGTACATCCACTGTGCCAGGCTCCTTCGTGTTTGGCGGGCGCTTAGGACCTGCCCGAACCACCCGTCAACCGGCGCCGAGGAAGCGTTCCCAAAGCGGGTTGACCAGTTTGGTAATAAACGCGCGATGACGTTCGAGTTCCTCTGCCAATGGAGCGTGCGGCCGCGGCGGTCGCGGTTCCCGGACAGTTACCGGTCCAGCTGCTTGCTCGACCATGATCGCGCCGGTGTCGGCCACAAGGCCAAGCCCGATCTGACGGCCACCAGTCAGCTCCACATAGACTTGCGCAAGCAACTGGGCGTCGAGCAGCGCACCGTGCTTGATCCGGTGACTGCGGTCGATTCCGAAGCGCATGCACAGTGCATCGAGACTATGTTTCGCGCCCGGATGCCTTGATCGCGCCAGAGCCAACGTGTCGACCATGCGATGGATCGAGACCCCGGGCCGACTGCAGCGCTCCAGCTCCAGATTGAGAAAGCCAAAATCGAAGCTCGCATTGTGTGCGACGAGAGGGGAGTCCTCGATAAAATGCAGAAGCTCTTCGACCTTCTCGCCGAACAGGGGCTTGTCGGAAAGAAAGATCGACGAGAGGCCGTGCACCGCTTCGGCCTCAAACGGCATGTCCCGCTCAGGATTGAAGTAGCAGTGAAAATGACGGCCCGTCTCAACGCGATTGACGATTTCGACACAGCCAATCTCTACCATTCGGTCGCCGCCCATCGGATTGAGGCCCGTTGTTTCCGTATCGAAGACGATTTCCCGCATGGGAAGAATTTATCGGCCCCGCGCGACTCCGAGACAAGCGAGGATTTCCCTTACCTGCTCTTCAGTTGTGGATAGGTCTCTCCCCGTTTCAATCACGAAATCGGCGCGCCTCCGCTTCTCATCATCGGGCGTCTGCCGATCGAGGATCGAATCCAGCTTTGCCAGAGTCATTCCGGCGCGGGCGAGGACTCGAGCGCGCTGGACGTCAGGCGGAGCCGACACAACAACCACCTTGTCGAATTCCTTTTCGCTGCCCGTTTCAAACAGCAGCGGAATTTCAAAAACCAGCGCCGGAGAATTCTTATGCTCGGCGACGAAGCCTTCGCGCGCATCCCGCACCGCCGGGTGCACGATGCTCTCGAGCGCGGCTAACTTGTCGCGATCTGCAAGGACGATGTGCGCGAGGCATTCGCGATCAAGAGTGCCGCAACGCACCGTACCCGGAAACCGCTCACCGATCTTTTCGACGAGGCCTCCGCCCGGCGCCTGCAACCGACGCACTATCGCATCGGCATCGAATACAGGCACGCCTGCCTGCTCGAACATCTTGGCTACCGTCGACTTGCCCATGCCGATCGATCCCGTGAGCGCGATACGGATCATGCGAGCAGCAAGCCCCTCTTCCGAAGAGCTCCGAGCAACGCAATCAGCGGCATACCGAGGATGGTGAAATGGTCCCCCTCGATCGAGGAAAACAGTTGCACGCCGCGCGCCTCCAGCCTGAACACTCCGACAGTGTAGCCGACCTCGGGCCATTCGGCATCGAGATAGTCCGCGATGAAAGCGTCAGAGAGAGGACGAACCCGGAGCCGAGCGGTCTCGATATGGCACCAGTCAACCCGTCCGGCGCGGGACAGCGCGACCGCGCTTGTCAGCCGCATCTCCTTGCCCGAGAACATGCGCAGGTGCTTGACGGCCTCGTCCCGGTCGCGTGGCTTTCCGAAGGTTCGGCCCTCGTCGGCGACCACGCTGTCGCTTCCAATCACCCAAGATTCGGTCCTCTCGCCACTGACCATTTCCGCTTTCGCCACAGCCAAGGTTTGTGCGAGCTGGTTAGCGTCGCCAATTCGTGATTTGATCTCCTCTTCGTCGACATTGGACGGCTCGACTTCAAACGCCAGGCCAGCAGCGACGAGCATCTGGCGGCGGATCGTGCTCGTTGAGGCAAGGATCAGACCCAAGCAGAACAACCTTGTGGAAAAGGGGCGTGAGGACGCTAGCGCGAGGCTGGGGACAGGCTCAACCTCGGAATTGTCCGCCGTCAGGCTTTAATCATTCGAGGATTCATCCACGGGGACAGATTCAATCCCCAGATTGTGAATCACGGGATCGAATCGCCGCGACTCGCGGCTCTTCCGAGAGCGAGATGGAGCAGCTCTTGTTGGCAATTTCGGAAGCGCCGCCTAAACCCCGCAGTCCCGCGCCCAACAACATCATCAATCTAAGATTCTAAATATATAAGGGAGAGTAGAGGGGTGTCACCACAGCCTGCGGATCTGTTGACGACGCAGGCGAAAAAGCCCTTGCTCAGCGTCCTTCGCGGTGTGCGCCGCGAGCCGGTTCCGATATGGATGATGCGCCAGGCAGGACGCTATCTGCCCGAATACCGCCGGTTGAGGGCGGAGAAGGGTAGTTTTCTCGACCTCGTCTACGACAGCGACGCCGCGACGGAGATCACGCTCCAACCGATCAAGCGATTTCCGAAGCTCGATGCGGCGATCCTGTTTTCGGATATCCTGATCGTACCGTTCGCGATCGGTCAGCACTTGACCCTTGTGAGCGGGGAAGGGCCGAGGCTGACACCGCCGCTGGCCGATGCGAGCCTCGATGATCTCACCCCTTTCCTCACAAGGCTGGAGCCGATCTACGAGACAGTTCGAAAGGTCAAAGCCGCGCTGCACCCCGAGAAGACTCTGATCGGTTTCGCGGGAAGTCCATGGACAGTCTCCACCTACATGGTCTCAGGAGAAGGCAGCCGCGACCAATCCGATGCGCGGCGGCTTGCTTACGCTGATCCTGGCCGGTTCGGCGAGCTTGTGAAGCGGATCGAGCAAGTTACGCTCGATTATCTCTCCGGCCAGATCGACGCCGGCGCCGAAGCTCTGCAATTGTTCGACAGCTGGTCGGGAAGCCTCTCGCCGGCGCAGTTCGAGAATTGGGTGATCGCGCCTACCTCGCGGCTGATCAGCGCGCTTCGAGAGCGCCATCCCGACGTGCCCGTGATCGGATTCCCAAAGGGTGCGGGCGGAAAGCTCGCTGCTTACGCCCGGGAAACCGCTATTGCCGCGATCGGCCTCGACGAAACGGTCGATCCGGCCTGGGCTGCGAAAGAGTTGCCGGAAGACCTTCCGGTTCAGGGCAACCTCGATCCGCTCGTGCTGGTCGCGGGCGGGGCGCAGCTCGATGCCGCCCTCCGGCGAATCCTTGACGCATTCGCCGACCGTCCTCACATCTTCAACCTCGGGCACGGAATCCTGCAAGACACGCCGATCGCGCACGTCGAGCAGCTAATTTCCAGCGTGAAAGGGGCCAAGTGAACGGCTACATTGGTTGGCTCGGCCCTGCCCACAATTGGGTGCTCGCGGCCCACGTTACGTTTGTAATCTTCTGGATGGCAGGCCTATTCCTGCTGCCGCGCTTCTACGTCTATCACCAGGAAGCCGCTGTCGGCTCGCCCGACGACCGCGCCTGGATCGAGCGCGAGGCGCGAGTCCGCTCGATCATCCTGACTCCCGCGATGATCGCGGTTTGGGTTCTGGGCTTGATGCTGGCGTTCGATATTGGTGCATGGACCCAGGGATGGTTCCACGCGAAGCTGGCGCTGGTAATTGGCCTGAGCGCTTACCAGGGATGGCTGGGCGCCTATGGAAAGAAGCTTGCAAACGGCCAACGGCCTTTGTCGAGCAAAGCCGTGCGGGCAATCAACGAGATTCCCGGAATTGCAGCCGCCTTGATCGTTGTACTGGTGATTGTACGCCCATTTTAGCCGATTCGGCGCTCTGATCTCGCACCGCTGATTGACTTCGGACAAGGCCGGACATAGCTCTGATTCGCGAGCGGCTCCCGCCAGTTTCCCCTTTTTTGTCGGCAGCAGTTCCTTCCTAAACCGCGGCGTCCTGCCGCGCCTCAGCTTTTCGACCTGCATTTCAGAAGCTCGAGCACCACCTCCCAAGAAAAGATTAATCATATGCATTTGAAAGAATTGAAGAAAAAGACGCCCGCCGAGCTGGTCGCAATGGCCGAGGAAATGGGTGTCGAAGGCGCGTCGACGATGCGCAAGCAGGACCTCATGTTCTCGATTCTGAAGGTTCAGGCGGAAAATGGCGTCGAGATCATGGGTTCGGGCACCGTCGAGGTGCTGAACGACGGCTTCGGTTTCCTGCGCTCGCCGGAAGCCAATTATCTGGCCGGGCCGGACGATATCTATGTAGCTCCGTCGATCGTCCGACGCTTCGGACTTCGCACCGGCGACACCATCGAAGGCGAGATTCGCGGGCCCAAGGAAGGTGAGCGTTATTTCGCTCTGACCCGGGTTTCCGCGATCAACTACGATGATCCGGAAACCGTGCGTCACCGCGTAAACTTCGACAATTTGACGCCGCTCTATCCCGACGAGAAGCTGAAGCTCGATACGCTCGATCCGACGATCAAGGACAAGTCGGCACGGGTGATCGACATCGTTGCTCCGCTCGGAAAGGGACAGCGTGCGCTGATCGTATCTCCGCCGCGCACCGGTAAGACCGTGCTGATGCAGAACATCGCGCGGGCAATCACCGACAACAATCCTGAGGTGACCTTGATCGTGCTGCTGATCGACGAGCGTCCCGAGGAAGTCACCGACATGCAGCGGTCTGTGAATGGCGAGGTCATCTCCTCGACCTTCGACGAGCCGGCGTCGCGCCACGTCCAGGTCGCCGAGATGGTCATCGAGAAAGCGAAGCGGCTCGTCGAGCACAAAAAGGATGTCGTCATCCTGCTCGATTCCATCACTCGCCTCGGCCGCGCTTACAACACGGTCGTGCCGAGCTCGGGCAAGGTGCTTACGGGCGGCGTCGACGCCAATGCGCTGCAGCGGCCGAAGCGCTTCTTCGGCGCCGCGCGCACCATCGAGGAAGGTGGCTCGCTCTCGATCATTGCAACAGCGCTGATCGACACCGGGTCGAAGATGGACGAAGTCATCTTCGAAGAGTTCAAGGGCACCGGCAACAGCGAAATCGTGCTTGACCGCAAGGTGGCCGACAAGCGCATCTTCCCGGCGCTTGATGTCGGCAAGTCCGGAACCCGCAAGGAAGAGCTGCTGGTCGAGCAGGGCACGCTCACCAAAATGTGGGTGCTGCGCCGGATCCTCATGCAGATGGGGACTGTCGACGCGATGCAGTTCCTCCTCGACAAGATGAAGGATGCGAAGTCGAACGAGGATTTCTTTGCGTCGATGAACCAGTAAGCAGCCGTTGTGCCGGGCGGGATGTTCAATTTCGCGGAGATTTTGACGCCCGCCGGGTTCGCCGTCCTCCTTCAGGTCATTCTGATCGACCTCACCATGGCCGGCGACAATGTCGTGATCTTGGGAACGCTGACTTCGGGCCTGCCGGCACGCGAGCGGCGGCGCGTCATCATGCTGGGCGTCGGGATCGCCGTCGCCTTCCTCATCGCCTTCGCGCTTGTCGCGACCCAACTCCTCAAGTTCACCGGGCTCGTGATTGCCGGCGGGCTGCTCCTGCTGTGGGTGGCGTACAACATGTTTCGCGAGCTGAGGCCGCCGAAAGAGGTGATCGCGGACGATCCCGAGACTGTGACGATCGAGGGCCCACCGGCCAGCAAGACGTTTTTTGAGGCAGCAATCCAAATCACGATCGCTGACTTGTCCATGAGCCTCGATAATGTGCTCGCCGTAGCTGCGGCGGCGCGACAGCACCCATCGGTGCTGTTCGTCGGACTGGTGCTTTCAGTCACGTTCATGGGTCTTGCGGCAAGCTTCGTCGCCAGGCTTATTCACCGCTTCCCGTTACTTGCCTGGGCCGGCCTCTTGATGATCCTCTACGTCGCGCTGAAGATGATTTGGGAAGGCTGGCACGACGTCGCTCCCTTCTTCGCTTAATAGGCCGCGCATGAGTGAAAAGGACACGATCTTCGCGCTGTCGAGCGGCCGTCCGCCTGCTGCGATCTCCGTGATCCGCATCAGCGGCCCGCAAGCGCATCGGGCAGCAGAGCGGATGGTCGGTTCGCTGCCGAAGCCGAGGACGGCGGCGATGCGTGAGCTCCGCGAACCCTCAACCTTTCAGCTCCTTGATGAGGCTATCGTACTGCGATTCGATTCTCCTGCAAGCTCTACCGGTGAGGATATTGTGGAATTTCAATGCCATGGCGGCCGCGCCATAGTCGACGCGGTGCATTCTGCACTCGGTGGGATTGAGGGATTGCGGCAGGCCGAGCCGGGAGAGTTCACACGTCGCGCGTTCGAGAATGGACGCATCGATCTCACGGAGGCAGAGGGTCTGGCCGATCTGCTTGTGGCGGAGACTGAATCGCAGCGCAGGGCAGCGCTGGCGCTCGCAGAAGGCGGATTAAGGAGGCAGATCGGGTTGTGGCAGGAGCGGCTGTTGGCATTGTCCGCACGCGCTGAGAGGGCAATCGATTATGACGAAGAGGATCGGGGGATCGATCATGCGCTGGCGAGCGACGGCGAGGCGCTTGCCGCCGAACTTCGCGTCTGGCTTGAGCGGCCGCGCGTCGAGCCGCTCAAGGACGGCGTTCGAGTCGTGGTCGCGGGCCCACCGAATGCTGGGAAGTCCAGCCTTATCAACGCGATAGTTGGTGAAGAGAGGGCGATCGTCACCGACATTCCGGGGACAACGCGCGACCATATAGAGGTGCCGTTGTCGTTGGGCGGCGTTCCGCTTCTGCTCACCGACACGGCCGGTTTGCGGGAGACTAAAGACAAGGTGGAGGCGATTGGCGTGGCGCGCGCTGCTCAGTTGGTCGAAGTAGCGGAGGTGCTCGTTTGGCTCGGTGGCCCTGCTGACGCAACAGCGCACCCGCGCCTCATCTGCGTTCATGCGAGGGCGGATCTTCCGGATCGGGGCGCTGTTCCCAATGGGTCGATTGCTGTCTCGTCAGTTACGCGCGAAGGCGTCGACCAGCTGCTCGAGCGCATTGAGCAAATGGCGCAATCGTTCCTTCCAGGCGAAGATGCGCTTGCGCTCAATCGGCGACAGGCACAGCTCATTGAAGAGGCTGCCGAGGCAATTGGCCGCGTCGACTCGTCGGGAGACGTCGTACTGGTAGCCGAGGACCTTCGGTTGGCTCGCTCGGC
>JANWLR010000037.1 GCA_025450755.1 Sphingomicrobium sp.
ACCGGCGTTCGCGAAAGCCTGGCCCAGCCTGCCTCGTGCATTCAGCCTGACCAGGGCTGGAATCATGCGGACTATATGATCCAAAACGAGGACTGCCTGACGCTCGACGTCCGGACACCGTCGCTGCACGGCAACCTTCCGGTACTCGTCTGGATTCATGGTGGCAGCAACCGCGCCGGCGGCCCCAACGACATCGTCCTGTCGGATATCGGAAAGCAGGTGCTCATCGTCGGCGTGCGCTACCGGCTCGGCCTTTTCGGATTCCTGTCACACAGCAAGCTCACCGCCGAACAGGGCGCGTCCGGCAATTACGGACTGATGGACCAGATCGCCGCTCTTAAGTGGGTCCATCGCAATATCGCCAAGTTCGGAGGCGATCCGACCAACGTGACGATCGCGGGCGAATCGGCTGGTTCGCAGGACGTCAGCCTGCTGCTGGCGGAGCCCGAGGCGAGACCCTTGTTCGCCAAGGCGATCATGGAAAGCGGAACACCGGGATTTGGCCTGGGCTTTCGCAGTCGCGCCGATGCCGAGCGAATTGGCGACCAGCTCGACAAGCTCGTTGGCAGCGGCGGCGATCTGCGCAAATTGCGCGCCGTTCCGGCAGCTCAGCTACTCGCCGCCGATGCGAAGCTTCACGATCCCGCCGCGCCCGACGATTCCTTCATCTGGCTGCACATCACCATCGATGGAAAAGCGATCACCACCAATCCGCGCCAATTGCTTGCGGCAACTCCAGCAAGGCCGGTGATACTCGGGTCGAACCGGTTCGAGTTTGGTTTGGGGGGAGGAGCGCAGGAGCGGGACCGGGCAATGGCGGGCGCGTTCGGTGCCCGGTTGCGACAAGCCCGCGCTTATTATCATCTCGGCCAGCCTGAACCTTCTTTGGATTTGCGCCTCGGATCGCGCGATGACCAAATTGCGACCGACCTCCTGTTTCGCTGCCCAACAGCACATATGGCCTCGATTATGTCAGCCAGGGGGGCGCCGGTCTGGCAATATGAGTTCGATGCTTCACAAGGTGGCGGCAAGACCTCGCACGCGGCCGAAATTCCCTATGCCTTCGGTGAATCGACCTTTGCCGCCAGGCTGTCGCTGAAACCTTACTGGATGAACTTCATCCGCACTGGGGACCCGAATGATCGTGGGCTCCCGTATTGGCCACGTTTCACGTCCGCTTCGCCGGCGCATGTGCTGTTCAGCGACGCCGGGGTCACGCCGAGGGGAGCTCTTCGCCCCGAAATCTGTTCGCTTTCGGATCGCATCTGATGATTAATCGCCGTCGCCTCATCCAGTCCGCGCTTGCTATTCCGCTGATTGCCGCCAAGCGGGCACCCCCGGGCGTGGACTGGAACCAATGGTTTCACAGCTGGTTCGCACGGGACTTTGGAATGATCGATTATTATCGCGACGACAATGAAGCACTGCTCGCGACACACGAGCCGGTCGATATCGTCTTCCTCGGCGATTCAATCACAGAAGGCTGGCACGACAAGCGGCCTGGATTCTTCACGCGCGGCCGGATCGATCGCGGGATCGGTGGCCAGACCACGCCGCAGATGGTGCTGCGCATGTACAGCGATGTCGTAAAACTAAAGCCCAAGGCAGTGCACATCATGGCCGGCACCAATGACATTGCGGGGAATACCGGCCCGATGACCGCACAAATGACAGAGGACAATTTCCGAGCGATGGCAGACATCGCAACTCGCCACGGCATCGAGCTCCTGCTTGCGCCCATCCCGCCGGCGGCTCTTTTTCCATGGGCCCCGCAAGTGCAGGCTCGGCCGCGGATCGTCGAAATCAACCGCGGGCTGGAGGCGTTTGCGCGCAAGACGGGCGCGATCTGGGTCGACTATTGGCGTGTGCTCGATGATGGGAGCGGCGCGATGAGGCCCGGACTTGCGATCGACGGCGTGCACCCGAACGAAGCCGGTTACGACGCGATGGCGACCATTATCGAGCCGATTCTGCGCTGCTTGTTCGGGCCGTCGCGAGCCGCATGAAGCTAGAGCGGCGCTTCGTCGAGAAGCCCTGGGGCCGGACCGAGCTGCCGGCGATTTTCGACGCTCCCGTCGGCAAGCGCATTGGCGAAGTCTGGTTCACCGGCGCCGCCGACCTGCCGTTGCTGGCGAAGTATATTTTTACGAGCGAGCGCCTTTCGATCCAGGTTCATCCGAATGACGAGCAGGCCCGCACGCGCGGCCAGGCGCAGGGCAAGAGCGAGTGCTGGATGATCCTCGAAGCGGAGCCGGGCGCGACGCTTGGGCTCGGCCTTCAGCGCGACATGGGCAAGGACGAACTTCGCTCCGCGGCACTGGACGGCTCCATCGAGCGGCTGATGGACTGGCGGACAGTTAGCGCTGGAGACTTCATCTTCGTTCCTCCGTGTACGATCCACGCGATCGGCGCCGGCATCTCGCTTCTCGAATTTCAGCAGAACAGCGATGTCACTTATCGCCTCTACGATTACGGCCGTCCGCGCGAGCTTCACCTCGACGATGGTATCGCCGTCGCAAATCCTTTCCGGTGTCCCGCCGAATTCGTCCATCGCTTCGGGAACGAACAACGCACGCTCGTCGACGGGCCCCATTTCACACTGCTCCAGTCAAGCTGCGATGCGCTGACCGACCGCCTTCGCTGGATCATTCCGCTCGATGGTGAAGCGAAGACTGGGGATGATTCTGCCGGGCCGGGCGCCTGCCTCCTCGTCCAACCGTACGAGACGGTCGAGGCGTTCGGCGGACGGATTCTGATCGGCGCTACTTACCGGCGGCCATAGCAAGCGCGATCGCGCCGAGCGGACCGGCATCCCCGCCGAGCGCTGGAGCGCGAATATATCCGGAGCCCGGAAGCTCGACATAGCCGTGGAGGCTCTCGACCAGCATGGGCTCGATGCCTCCGAGCAGATGCGGCTGGTTCTCGACCACACCGCCGCCGATCGCGATTGCCCGCGGCGCGGTTGCGCAGACGATCGCATGGCAGAGCTGCGCAAGCGCCCACGCGACCGATTTCCACAGCGGATCGTCGGCTCTGAGTTCCCCGACGCCGTCGCCGACACGCGCCTTGAGCGATGGTCCAGCCGCCAGGCCCTCCACGCAGTCGCCGTGGAAGGGGCACGAGCCGGCAAACGTGTCGCCGGGCAGGCGCGCGACTCGAATGTGGCCGAGCTCGCAATGCGCGAAGCCGCGCGTCGGCATTCTGTTGACGATCAGGCCGACGCCGACGCCGGTCCCGACCGTGACATAAGCAAAGTCATCGAAACCGCGACCGCTCCCCCAACGCATTTCGGCGAGCGCGGCGCCATTCACATCGGTGTCGAAGGCAGCCGAAACTCCAGCAGCATCTTCGAGCCGGCGCTTCACCTCTGCGTCGCGCCAGCCAGGCTTGGGCGTGCTCGCAATTGTGCCTCTACCGAGATCCAATGGACCGAAGCTTCCAATGCCAAGCGCCGCGAAGCCTTGCGATCTCCAGGCGGACAGGATGTCGCCGAGCCGACCCAGCGTCTCATCGGGCGTTGTCGTTGGCACCGTCTCCCGAGCGAGAATCCGCTCTGGTCCGCTGGCCAGGATCGCGACGCATTTGGTACCCCCTAGCTCGACGCCGGCATATGTTTCAGCGCTCATCCCGCGAGGTAAACGACTGCCGGTCATAACCGCAATATCGCCGAGGTGCGCCACACCTGCGGCAGCCCGAACTTCCCGCCCAAAACGGCAGGCGTATTCTTGTGCGCGAATGCGGGAGGATGAAGATGGCTTGGTGTATCGGCAGGACCGAGGCGATGAGCGACCCGGTCTCGGCGCGCCGAAAAGCGCTGACGAAATTGCGCGGGCTTGAGGAGATGGACGACCCCGAAAGCCTGGTCGTTCCGATCCTCATCGACGCGATCCTGATGGCTGAAAGCTATCGCGGCGCGAGGCACGAGGTCACCTTCCTCAACGAGCTGACGCGCAGCGTCGACGCGCTGATCCGTGAACTGAATGCGGTCGAAAAGGCGCGTGAATGGGCTGAGCCTGTCAACGGAGTGTAGAACCACCGCAGTTCCGAACCTCGCTTGCTCCTGCGCCTGCTCCAGCTATTGGTAGCGCTAACGGAGTGCAGGGGGAGCGCATGCGTCTGCAGCGGATCGTCGCCGTTTACTTGAGCCTGGTTTGTCTGCTCGCGGTTCCGGCCGAAGCGCAATCCTACAAGAACTTCCGGGCGGCGATCTACATCACCGTGGGGGATACCAAGCGGCTCGCCGACCCTGCGACTTTCAACCGCGATTTCCAGCGCGTCTCCTCCCAACTCAAGTTCGACAAGGTTTATATCGAAGCCTACCGAAATCATTTGTTTGCCACCGACTCCGAGCTCGACGCGGTCAAGCGCGAGTTCAAGGCGAAGGGCATCCAGACGTCGGGCGGAATCACACTCGCCGCCGGCGGCGCCGGCGGGCAGTTCGGCACCTTCGATTATGAGAATCCGGCAGACCGGGCCGAATGCGAACGAGCCGTGCGCCTGATCGCGCGCCACTTCGACGAAGTCATCCTCGACGACTTCTTCTTTTATACCTCGAAGAGCGATGCCGACATTGCCGCCAAGGGTAATCGCAGCTGGACCGACTACCGGGTCGACAAGATGCGCGAGGCGAGCCGCGACCTCGTCCTCGGCCCCGCGAAGCAGGAAAATCCGCGCGTTCGCGTCATCATCAAATATCCCAACTGGTACGAGCATTTTCACGGCCTCGGCTACGACCTCGCCGACGAAGCGCACATGTTCGACGCGATCTATACCGGCACCGAGACCCGCGACCCGATCGTCACCGACCAGCTTCTGCAGCAGTACGAGAGCTACGAGATCTACCGCTACCTCTCGAACGTCCGGCCGGGCGCGAACCTCGGCGCCTGGGTGGACACGTTCGGCACCCGCGCAATCGACCGCTACGCCGAGCAATTGTGGGACGGCCTCTTCGCTAAGGCCCCCGAGCAGATGCTGTTCAACTGGCACCCGATGGCCGAGCAGGCGCCGGCGGATGTGGGGGCAAGGCCGTGGGCGAACCAGGCGACGAGCTTCAAATGGCCGATCGCTGCCGGCAACGGATGGGCGAGCGCCGCGAATGAGGCGTTGCACGTCGTCGACGGGGTGCTCGGGCAACTCGGGAAGCCCGTGGGCATCGCCAGCTACCGGCCGCCGCACGCGACCGGCGAGGACTTCCTCCACAATTACATCGGCAACCTCGGAGTGCCGATCGAGCTTTATCCCGAATATCCCGCGACCGCCCACACGATCCTTCTGACCGAGGGCGCGGCGAGCGACCCGGCAATCATCGGCAAGATCAAGCGCAGCCTAGAAGGCGGAGCAAATGTGATCGTGACGTCGGGCTTCCTCGAAGCAACGCAAGACCACGGCTTTAAGGACCTCGCTGAATGGCAGGCAACCAGCCACGTCATCGCCATCGACCAGTATTTCGTGGGTTTCGGCGCCGGGAACGGCACCGAGCTGAAGGAGCGCGGCAAGACAAGGCCGGTGCTGTTCCCCGAGGTGCGATTCTATACCAACGACAGCTGGGGGATCATTCGTGGCGTCGCAGCGGCGAAGGGTTTCCCGATCGTTCTCATGAATCACTACTCGCAAGGCACGCTCTATCTTTGGACGATGCCGGAGAATTTGGGCGACCTGTACAATCTGCCCCAGGCGATGATCACTCGGCTAAAGCAGTTCCTGTTCGGCGACTCGCCCGTCACCATCGATGCGCCCGACCATGTCGCGCTCTTCACCTACGACAATGGCGCGTTCGTCATCGAGAATTTCCGCGACGATTCGGCGAGCGTCGGGATCCTGCGCAAGGGGCAGGCGGCGAAGAGCGTTTCCATTCCCCCGCACAGCTTCCGAATGTTCCGGCATTGAGCCCTTTGGTTTGGTAAACGAATTCGAAACCGCATCCTTTTAGAAGCTGCTCAGCAAGAGTGCGTCAGAGTGGCGTCGTGGAATCGATGCGCGGACTTGGACTCCCGTGCAAGCTGAAGTGGACGATAGATGAAACATGAAGCGATTCTGGCGGGCGACTGGCTCCCCAGGGACCCGCGCGTCGACGTCGATTTCGACGTGCGCGTGCACTGCGAGGCGGGAGAGGTCGGCGCCCAGATCGTCAACCTGTCGAGCGACGGCTTCCGTCTCCATACGTCGAACCCGCTCCAGGTCGGTTGGGAAGTGACTCTCGAAGCCGCGAAGGACTTCCCGGTTCGCGCATTGATCTGCTGGGCCTGCGGCAATGAGTCCGGCGGTGTCTTCGCGGAGTCGGTGGCGCTATAATTTCGCTATCAGATGGACGAGCCTCCCGGACGCGCCAAGATCACGGCCGCAACGAACAGGCTCCGGCCATGACGATCAGCTAAGAAAGCCAGCGGCGAGCTTCAATTTCGGTCGCCAAGGGGCGCCGGTAGGCACAAGGCGACAGGCCGATGATCGAACCGGTGTCCACCAGCAGCAGTGGAAGGGAGGGCCCGGCCGCCAGCCGGAGAGCCTAATCCAAATCATGCTAGCCACACCGCCGGCTCCCAGGACAAGAGCGATCAGAACGCGTGCCGCGGTTGGCATCTTTGCTCACGCCTTTAGCACTCCGGCATTGGCCTCAGCTTCGCGCTTCAGGTTGCGGGCGAGCTGGGCCATGCCGTTGAGATACTGCGGCGGAACGGCGACGTCGCGATAGTCGAGCGCAGCGGCAGCGCGCAGCGTCCAGAACGGGTCAATCAAATGCGGTCTTGCCAGCGCGACCAAATCGGCGCGGCCGGCTGCGAGGATCGAATTGGCGTGATCCGGCTCGTAGATATTGCCTACCGCCATGGTCGCCAGTTGCCCCTCGTTGCGGATTCGGTCGCTCAATGGAGTCTGGAACATTCGGCCGTAGACCGGCTGCTGACCCGCCCAGGTCTGGCCCGCCGAGACGTCGATCAGGTCCGCGCCTTCGCGGGCAAACGCCTCGCCGACCAGCACTGCGTCCTCGGGCGTGATCCCGTCCTCGCCAGCCCAATCGGTCGCCGAGATGCGGACCGAAATCGGCCTGTCACCCGGCCAGGCGGCGCGCATCGCCGCGAACACTTCGAGCGGATATTTGAGGCGATTCTCGAGTGAGCCGCCATATTCGTCGGTGCGCCGGTTCTGCAGCGGCGTGATGAAGCCCGAGAGCAAATAGCCGTGAGCGGCGTGGAGCTCGACCATGTCGAACCCCGCTTCGAGACCCATGCGCACCGCTGCAACGAACTGGTCACGCACCGCGTCCATGTCGGCGCGGGTCATCGGCTTGGGCACCTGGTTGACCGGCGACCATTGGACGTCGCTCGCAGCCATCACCGGCCAGTTGCCGTTGGCCAGCGGCACGTCGCTGCCTTCCCAGCCAAGCCCGGTCGAACCCTTGCCGCCCGAATGACCAAGCTGCAGGCAGATCTTCGCCTTGGAGTGCGAATGGACGAAATCGACGATCCGCTTCCAGGCAGCGACATGATCGTCGTTCCACATCCCGGTGCAGCCAGGGCTGATCCGGCCTTCCGGAGAGACACAGGTCATCTCGGTGAAGACCAGCCCCGCTCCACCAAGAGCTCGCTCGCCATAATGGACGAAGTGAAAGTCGTTGGGCGTTCCGTCGACCGCCGAATACATGTCCATGGGCGAGACGACGATACGGTTTTCGACCGTCAATTCGCGCAGTTTGAACGGCGCAAACATCGGCGGCGCGGTCTTGTTCGATTTGCCCGCGGTCGCCCGCTTCCAGAACCAGCGTTCGACGGTTTCCAGCCATTCGCGGTCGCGCAGCCGCAAATTTTCGTGGCTGATGCGCTGCGAGCGGGTGAGCAATGAGTAAGCGAACTGGAGTGGCTCGAAATGCGTGTAGCGCTCCAGTGTTTCGAACCATTCGGTCGAGTTGCGCGCGCTGTTCTGCAGCTTCAGCACCTCCAGACTCCGCTCGGCCTGATATTCGTCGAGCGCGGCTTCGAGGGAAAGGCCGGGGCGGTTCAGAACCTCGGCCAACTTGATCGCATCTTCGAGCGCGAGCTTGGTGCCGCTTCCGATCGAGAAATGCGCGGTGTGCGCCGCGTCGCCGAGCAGGATGACGCTTCCGCCCGCCCAGCGCTCGCATTTGATCCGACGGAAGTTGAGCCAGGCCGCCGAGCCGACGAGATGTGTTGCATTGGATTGAAGCGAATGGCCGTCGAGATATCTGGCGAAGAGCTTCTCGCATGCCGCGATGCTCTCTTCCTGCGTCATCCTGTCGAAGCCGAAGCTGCTCCAGGTCTCCTCCGAACATTCGACGATGAAGGTCGAGCAATCGGGTGCGAAGCGGTAGGCGTGAGCCCAGATCCAGCCGTGCTCGGTCTTCTCGAATGCAAAGGTGAAAGCATCGAAGACCTTCGACGTGCCGAGCCAGACGAACTTGTTAAAGCGAATGTCGATATCGACCCCGAATGCGTCTGCGTCCGCATCCCGGAAGCGTGAGTTGGCGCCGTCGGAGGCAATGACGAGGTCGTACTCGCGCCACTTCGGATCTGCCGTATCGCACTCGGCGTTGAAGTGAAGCTCGACGCCAAGCTCGCGCGCGCGACCCTGCAGGATCTCAAGCAGTCGCTTGCGGCCGATGCCGATGAACCCGTGACCACTCGAGCTAATCGTCTCGCCTTTGAAGTGGACGTCGATATCGTCCCAGTGTGCGAACTCGCGCGTGATGATCTTGGCAGAGACCGGGTCGTTGCGCTTGATGTTGTCGACGGTGAGGTCGGAGAAGACGACTCCCCAGCCGAAGGTAACGCCCGGCGAATTACGCTCGAAGACCTCGATTTCGTGCGCAGGATCGCGCAGCTTCATCGAGATGGCGAAGTAGAGGCCCGCCGGGCCGCCGCCGACACAGGCGATCTTCATGGTCGAACACCGCCCAAAGTCACTATTGTCACGAGGGGCGTCGCCTTTCTTTCGTGAATTAAAGCGCGGCCGCCTTCGACCCCGGCGAGGGCTCGATTCAAGGCAGAACCGCATCGCCGAAGCATGGCACAGCAGCGCTGCAATAGGACAGAGCCAATATGTCGCTCCTCGACATGCTTGTTCACGCCCAATTCGAGACGAAACAGAGAGCGTGTACCAACTAAAGATAGTAAATAAACATCAACCACTTACGCGCCGATTTTAACGATTTGGCAACCCGCAGTTGAGACAATCACCTCGGCTTAAAAAGGGCCAAGGAGCCAAGACCATGAGTAAGTTTCTGAAACTGATCAAAAATCAGAAGGGCGCGACCGCGATCGAATACGGTCTGATCGCTGCTCTTATTGCTGTTGCTGCCATTGGCGCGATGCAGGGCATCGGCAACAAGCTGAATACGACGTTCAATAACGTCTCCAACAAGCTCTAATATTGAATCCCCACTAGCTGGTGGAGGGCGGCGGCTCCTTGAAGGAGCCGCCGCTCTTTTTGTGCGAGCTTGACGGCTTGCCATTCTGCCGCCCAGCTGTATTACCACGATGATACAGCTGGGAGCACAATATGCGTTTCATCGCCGTTTCACTGGCAATTTTGCTTTCGACAACCGCAAATGCCGCGCCGCAGGCGAAGGCGCCCGCGATCCTCGCCGATGCGCAGGCGCCCAAGGGCAAGCTCCCGGATACTGCAACGCCAAACGCTTATCGCCTGGATTTCACGATCTTGCCCGAGGCGGACCGATTTTCGGGTCACGACGAAATCGACATCACGCTCAACCGTCCGGAAAGGTCGCTATACATGCATGGTCGCGACCTGACGGTGACCAGCGCCGTCGCCATCATTGGGGGCAAGCGCATTCCGGCCAAATGGACGCAGGTCGACAAGACCGGCACGGCGCGTCTCGATTTCCCTCAGACGCTTGCCGCCGGGCCGCTCACCTTGAAGTTCGTCTACAGCGCGCCATTCGGTGACAGCGCGTCTGGCATGTTCCACGTCAAGGTCGACGACAAATGGTATAGCTGGACCCAATTCGAGAGCATCGACGCGCGCGCCGCTTACCCCGGCTTCGACGAGCCTGGGTTCAAAACTCCCTTCACTGTCTCCGTGACGACCCATCCCGGCTTGGTGGTCGTCGGCAACGCGCCGGAGGTCTCGGTTGCCAAGGCAGCCGGCGGGCTGGAAAAGCATCAGCTCGCGCCGACCAGGCCGCTTCCGACCTATCTAGTCGCGATCGATACCGGTCCGTTCGTCCACGAGACCGGGGTCATCCCGCCGGACGCGGAGCGATCCACTCCCATGCCTTACGGCGCGGTCGCGACGCAGGCCCAGAAGGATAAGATGGGCTATGTGATGGCGGAAACGCCGCGCATCATAAGCCTGCTCGAAAACTATTTCGGCGAGTCGTTCCCGTTTCCCAAGCTCGACCAGATCGGAACTCCGATCATGCCGGGCGCGATGGAGAATGCCGGAGCCGACACCTACGGCGATGGAATCATCTTCCTGCCGCCGGGCGCGACGACCGGCGACAAGCAGGCTTTCGGAATGGTCGTTGCCCACGAGCTTTCGCACCAATGGTTCGGCGACCTCGTGACCCCCGCCTGGTGGGACGACATCTGGCTCAACGAGAGTTTCGCGAACTGGATGGGCTACCGAATCGGCAACGAGTGGCGGCCCGAGCTCAACATCGGCGTCGGAGCGCTCGACGAAAGCTTCAGCGCGATGAACACCGACGCGCTGGTCGTCGGTCGCCCCATCCACCAGCCGATCACCGAAAACGGCCAGATCGATTCGGCGTTCGACAGCATCACCTACGGCAAGGGCGGGCAGGTCGTCGCGATGATCGCCGCCTATCTCGGTGACGAAAAGTTCAAGCAGGGCGTCAGGCTTCACTTGCGCCGCCATGCCTATGGCAATGCAACGTCCGAGCAATTCTTCCAGTCCATCGCCGACGCCGCGCAGGATCCGAAGGTGCTCGCCGCGTTCAAGAGCTTCGTTGGCCAGCAGGGTGTCCCCCTGGTCGATGTCCGCCGCGACGGATCGAAGCTCGTCGTCACTCAGTCGCGCTATGCGTTCCTTGGCAGCAATCCGCCGCCGCTCTCCTGGACCATCCCCTTCTGCATCCGCGCGGCTGGACCCAAGTCGTGCTCCTTGCTCGATCAAAAGGTGACGACCATCGACGTGCCGGGACCCGGTGCACTGGTGCCCAATGTCGGAGGCACGGGCTACTACCGCTTCAACCTCGAACCCAGTGACTGGCAGGCGCTGATTGCCTCGTCGGCACAGCTTCCGCCGGGCGAAGCACTCGCGACAACAGACAGCCTTTGGGCGTCGTTCCGCGCCGGCAGGGCGCCCGCATCCTGGCTGGTCTACGAAGCGCGCGCGATGGCTGGTAATCCGAGCGCGGCCGCAAGCGTCGACCCCGGCGAGCGGTTGTCCGGCCTCCACACGCTCGGCCTGATCGGGGCTTCATCGGAACCAGCGTACCGCTTCCTGATTGCTTCGATCTACGGCTCGCGTCTTGCAGCTATCGGGTTCGATCCAAGATTCGGTGCTCATGCGAGCGATACTCCCGACCGCCAGAAACTGCGCCAGCAGCTGGTCGGGCTGATGGCGTTCGACGCTCACGATGCGGGCGTGCGCGCGAAGCTCAAGGCCGCGGCCGAAGCCTATCTTGCTGGCGACAAGCAGGCGCTCGACCCAAGCTTCCTAGGCTCCGGTTTCGGCGTCGTAGCGGAGGATGGCGGGCTTCCCGCCGCCAAGCAGCTGGTCGAGCAGGCATTGTCGACCGAAGATTCGGGCGTTCGGCAGCAGATGCTCGGTGCCGCTGCTTCGGGCGGACATGCCAACGTCGCAAACTATCTCTTCGGCTTCAGTGACAAGCGCTTGCGCAGCTTCGACCGCCTGGAGCTGATTGGAGTGCTCGCGTCGGTTCCGGAAACGCGGGAACTCACGGCCAACTGGATCCTCGCAAATTACGACAAGCTGGCGAGCGGGAACGGCATTTTCATCACGAGCCGTTTGCCAGGCATGTTCAACAGCCAATGCGGCGCGGCGGAGGCCGATCGGGTCGAGCGAGAGCTCGGCCCCAAGATCATGAAGGCGAACGTCGGGCTTCTGGAATTCCGCCGAATGCTCGAGCGCGTCCGCAACTGCGGCGTGCTTAAGCAGGCCAAGGGCGCCGAGATCGCCGCTGCGCTTACCGCCAGGTGAGAGGCTGAGTCTTTAGGCCTCGACCTCGTCGAGGAAATCACCGACGAGCCGGTTGAACTCGTGCGGCTTTTCCAGGTTCGTAAGGTGCCCCGCACCGACGATCACCTGCATGCGTGCATCGCGAATGAGGTCGAAAAGTTCGTTCGAAAGATCGACCGGCGTGATCAGATCCTGGGCACCGCAAAGCACGAGGGCGGGAACGCCGATGTTGCCGGCGCGGTCGCGCTGGTCGGCGAGCCACACCGCTTCGGCGCCGATGCGGTATGCGGCTGGATCGATCCGCGACATGGTCTCGACCAGTTCGCGGCGAACTTGCGTCTTGGCGGGCTGGGCGAGGAGCACGTCGATGCGCGCCTCGGCCATCGCCGGCAGGTCGCGGCTGCCGGCCAGCGAACGCTCGTAGATCGCACGGCCTTCCGGATGCACCGCGAACGTGTCGGCGAGGATCAGCGACGCGCAACGAGGGGAATCTGCATGGTGCATCGCGATTGCAACGACTCCGCCGAGCGAGAGGCCGCAGATGTGCGCTCGGTCGATCCCGATTTCGTGCATCGCCGAGATGATCGCCGATGCATAATCGTCGCGGCTGGTGCCCTCGGGCGCAGGATCGCTGTCGCCATAACCCGGGTAATCAAAGGCGACTGCGCGCCGCATCTTGCCGAAAGCTTCAAGCTGCGGGTGCCATACCGACTTGTCCGAGCCGACCCCGTGGAGAAAGACGATCGGAACGGCGTCGCCGGCGCCCGCTTCGACGTAGCCGATGTCGTAGCCGTTATTGGTTATGACGCGAGGCATAGGCGCATCTTGGCAGTGGAGCGGCTGTGAGGCTAGCGTCGCTTCTATGGTGCGGATGACGGTCAACGGCGAAGGCGTCGAGTACAAGCTCGATCCCGAACTGCCTTTGTTGTGGGCGCTCCGCGACGCGTCCAACCTCACCGGCACCAAATATGGCTGCGACAGTCATGATTGCGGCGCGTGCACGGTGATCATCGACGGGCGAGCAGTCACCAGCTGCAGCGTCGCCCTGCGCGACCTCGAAGGCGCGATGGTCACGACGATCGAAGGCCTGTCGGAGAACGGCACCCATCCGGTGCAGCAGGCATGGCTCGCCGAGCAGGTAACCATGTGCGGCATGTGCGAGCCCGGCTTCATCATGGCAATCGCGGCACTTCTCGAAACCAGCCCGGCGCCGAGCGAAGAGCAGATTGCAGCAATTCCGAACATCTGCCGCTGCGGCGCTTATCCGCGGATCAGGAAAGCAATTGTGCGTGCGGCGCAGGCGGCGGCAAAGCCCGTCGCAGCCAACCTCCAAGGCTGAACAAACGCTTCCGAAACAATTCAGCCATCGCTCATGTGATGAGTCGCATTTCGCGCATCAGGGAACAGAGAAAGTTACTGACATGCGTAAAATCCTCCTCTCACTACTTCTCGCCAGCGTTGCAGCATCGCCGGTGATTGCCGAGCCCTGGAACAAGGACGGCGACAAAAATCGCCCGCAGGCGCAGCACCAGCAGGGCCATGACCAGAACCGCGGCGAGCGTTCGAACGGCAATGGCGACAACGGCCAGCGCCAGCATTTCGAAGTTCGCCAGCAGGTGCAGCAGCAGAACGCGTATCGTGGCGGCTGGGATCGAGCGCGGTTCGAAGGTGGCCCGCAGCAGGTCCAGGTGCAGCAGCAGGCATATGATCGTCGCGGGAATTATGAAAACTACCGCCGCGACCGCTCAAACTGGAATGGCGGCAATGCCGTCCAGCAGCAGCAGATCGAACAGGCGCAGCGCAGCGGCAGCTGGGCGCGTGATCGAAATAATTGGAGGCAGAATCGCGACGGCGATTTCCGCCAGCGCCAGGTCGAGCAGTCACAATATCGGCAGGGCGACCGCTGGGCGAATGGCGGCAGCTGGAACCGCAACTGGCGGACCGATCGCCGCTACGACTGGCGAAGCTATCGCGACCGGAACCGGTCGGTCTTCCACCTCGGCATCTATTACGATCCGTTCGGCTATGGCTATCGGCCGTTCGGCATCGGCTATCAACTGATGCCGGCCTATTTCGGCCAGCAATATTGGATCGATCCGGCGATGTACGGACTGCCCTACGCACCGCCGGGAACCGAGTGGATCCGCTACTGGAACGATGCGGTCCTGGTTGACATGTACTCAGGTGAAGTCGTCGACGTCATTCGCGATTTCTTCTGGTAGAGCGCTACTGCTCATTGATCGAAGGGGCGTTGCGGGCCACACTCGCAGCGCCCCTTTGCGTACCGGCGGTTCATTCGACCATTAAAGGAATTGCATGAACGCCGCTCGCCGCCTGATCCTCAGCTCGTGCCTGATTGCGCTTGCACCGGCGCCGCACGCGTTCGCGCAAGCTCCGGCGACCGCAATCGATGCCGCGCAGCAGAGCGCGCACGAACGCCTGTTCGCTTTGTTCAAAAAAAGCGATGAGGCGAATCTCAAGCGCAATCCGCTTCAAGCACTGTTCCGCGGCGACATGCGCTACGTCGATCACCTCGGCGACCTGTTCAGCGACGCCCACTATCAGGCCGAAAAGGCAGCGGCAGAGCACGACCTTGCCGCGCTCCAGGCAATTTCGCGCGGAGAGCTCAGTCCGACAGATCAGATCGCTTATGACGCGTTCGAGTTCGAGACCAAAGACAGCCTGCGCGGTCTTCAACCCGACCTCCTGATGCTGACCGAATCCCTGCCGATGAATCATTTCTTCGGCCTGCACACGCAATATCCGACGATCGCTAGCGGACAGGGCGGGGCGCCATATTCGAATGTCACAGATTACCAGGCGGGCCTAAGCCGCGATCGCGACTTCGCGGCAAATATCGACGAAGCGATCAGGCAATGGCGCAAGGGTGAGGCCGAGGGCGTGGTCGATTCCAAGCTCACCGTCCGCAACATGATCGAGCAGCTCGACACCCAGCTGCAGCTGAAGCCCCAAGATTCTCCATATTGGGGACCGATCAAGGCCTTCCCTGCATCAATCGGCGCCGCCGATCGCCAGCGGATCACGGATCAGTATCGCGCGTCGCTGAAGGACGTCGTCTATCCGGCGCTGAAGCGCATGCGCGATTTCCTCGCGAATGAGTATCTCGGCCAGGCGCGCGACGGTGTCGGCCTCATGTACATGAAGGGCGGAGATGCGCTCTACCGTTACGATATCCAGTCGACCACGACGCTACCCTATACACCCGATCAGATCCACGAGCTCGGACTGAGGGAAGTCGCGCGCATCACTCAGGATTTCGAAAAGGTGCGGCGGGAGGTGGGATTCACGGGCGATCTCCACGCCTTCTTCGACTATATGCGCACCAGCCCGAACTTCCAGCCGAAGAGCGGCCAGCAGCTTACCAGCGACTTCTATCGGCTCAAGGCCGCGGTAGAGACCAAGGTGCCGCAATATTTCTCGAGAGTCCCCAAAACGCGGCTCGTGATCCGGCCCTATCCCGTCTACCGCGAGAAGTTCGAGGCTGGCGGGTCATATGACGCGGGCACGGCGGATGGTTCGCGGCCCGGAACCTTCTATTTCAATACTTACGACCTGCCGTCACGCAGCACATGGGAGGAAACGACTTTGTTTCTCCACGAAGGCGAGCCGGGTCATCATTTCCAAATCAGCCTGGCGCAGGAGAATCCAAATCTTCCCGCCTTCATGCGATTCGGCGGCAACACCGCCTATGTCGAGGGCTGGGCGCTATATTCGGAGACGCTCGGCTACGACATGGGCTTCTACAAGGATCCCTATCAGCGCTTCGGAACGCTTAACGACGAGATGCTGCGCGCGATGCGGCTGGTGGTCGACACCGGCATTCATTCCAAGGGTTGGACCCGAAACCAGGCGATCCAGTACATGCTCGATAATTCAGGGGAATCGAAGACCGATGCGACCGCCGAGGTCGAACGTTACATCGCGATTCCAAGCCAGGCGGTCGCGTACAAGGTCGGCGCGCTCAAGATCCAGGATTTGCGCAAGAAAGCGCAGGACGCGCTGGGCTCGAAGTTCGACATTCGCGAGTTCCACGACCAGCTGCTCAACACCGGAGCGCTGCCGCTCTCGATTCTCGAGCAGAAGATCGATCGGTGGATTGCGGGTGAAGAAAGCCAGTTAGCAAAGAGCCCTCAACCTCCGCACCCACCCGATCAGCGGCGAGTCAAACTATAGCGACAGCCTCCGCGGCTTTGCGACGCATCGCAAACCCGATTCCGAAAAAGCCCAACAGCATGAAGGCCCATGTTCCGGGTTCCGGAACCCCGGAAACCGAGAACGTGGTCACCAGTGCCACCAAGTCGTTCGCAGCGCCCGAGCCTGTCACCTGATAGGCCCGGGTTGCGTCGCTGCCGCTTAGGTCTGGAGCCAGGTAAGAATTGCCTGAACCGTTAGGCACCAGGTCCTGATTGGTCACGACCACTTCCATGACCAGATTACCGTCGAGCGGGTTGTAGAGGTAGGGCGTTCCCGCCAGAGTCAGCCCGGCCGTGGATCCGGAAGCAGTCAAGGTCGCGTTGAGGAACGTAGCCGTGTTCGAAAGCGGTCCGATCGGGAACGAGCTGCCGAGCGGGGCCGTCGTGGTCGAGAATATGATATCATAGGCGCCGCCGATAAGGTCTCCAGGCCCGCCAAATCCTGCGTCCGCGAAGGAAATGGTATCGAAGGTGGTCGGCCCAGAGAACGCGGTCGAACTATAAATCTGGTAATAGTCGATCGATTGGCCGGACGAGGAACCAGAGTCATTGCATGAAAACGGGTAGCAATTTCCTACTCCGGGGGTCGGCGTCCCGACTGTAACCTGCGCCATTGCTGCAGATGAGAAGAAAGCTGCCGCGGCAAGGCCGACCAGCGCGTGTTTGACGATCATCGATTTGCCCCCTGCATCGTCCGTGGAGGGGCAAGCAACGGCGCTTCACCCCAGATCCACGAGCTCATGATTAACAATAATTTACTATAACGAGCGCGGCGCGGCAAGGAACCGGGGAAATCTACTAGGTAAGACAAGCCTGGAATCGCCCAACGGCACGCCGACAATCGTGCAAGTCATCATGCGAGACGAGACGGGCATTCGAGCCGCTCCTTCTGATCCATGTTGATTTTTTGATTGCCGCCGTTCGTCGAAATTACGTGACCGAAACGTCGATCGACCGACGCCGACTGGCTCGCATCGGAGTAAGGCGGAGAATCGAGGAGGCATGCGCATGCCAAGGCATTTGCTCAAGCTCGTTGCTCTCGCCGCGGTCTTGTTGGTCGGACCTGCAGTCGCGGGGCAGGTTGAAGCCGCAAAAGCGGCGCAGCACCGTTGGGACTGCCCGAAGAAACGAGCTCAGGCGGCGGCTGCGGGCGCATGGCATGCACCCCAGCAGGCGAAAGGGGCAACCACGATCACGCTGCCCGACAGGGTGCCGGATGGTTCAATCTTCGATCTCGGCTGGCGCCACGGAATCTTCGCGCCCTAGGCAGTAACACTTTCCAATGCCTCGGCGATGAGCTTGCGGCTGTTGTCGATCCCATAGAGCGCAATGAAGCTGCCCATGCGCGGGCCCTGGCTGGAGCCGAGAAGGGTCTCGTAAAGCGCTTGGAACCAGCTGCGCAAATTCTCCTTGCCGAAGTGCTTCTTGCCGATTTCGAAGACCTGAGTCTGGATGTCCTCGGCGGCCGTGTCCGACCGGAGCTGCGCAAGCTTAGTATCCAGGTCGCGAAGCGCATCGGCCTCCATCTGGCTTGGCAGCCGGCGCTTCAGTCCCGGCACGACGAAATCGCGCGCGTAATTGACGGCAAGGCCAATCAGCTCGTCGAGCTCGGGCTCGCTCTCGGGTGAGGTTCCCGGGGCATAGCGCTGCACGAACCTCCATGCGATCTCCTTGTCCTGCAGTCCCGGAAGGCTGACGAGGTTGAGCAGCAGCCCGTAGGTCACCGGCAGCTTCTCGGTCGGCACCTTGCCGGCGTGGATCTGGTGCACCGGGTTGCCGAGCTTCTGCTCGACCGGCTGGTTCGGGTAATTGCCGCGGAACTGCCAATATTCATCGACCGCGCGCGGGATCACGCCGATGTGCAGGCTCTTGGCCCGCTTGGGCTCGCGATAGATGTAGAAGGCGAGGCTTGGCTCTGAGCCGTAACGCAGCCATTCCTCAAGGCTGAGGCCGTTCCCCTTCGACTTTGAGATCTTTTCGCCATTCTCGTCGAGGAACATCTCGTAGTTGAACCCCTCTGGCGGGCGGCCGCCCAAGATTCGCGCGATCTTGCCCGATTGGACGACGCTGTCGATCAGGTCCTTCCCCGCCATCTCATAGTCGACACTGAGCGCGACCCAGCGCGCCGCCCAGTCGACCTTCCATTGCAGCTTGGCCGAGCCGCCGAACGCCGACTGGTGAACCCGGCTTCCGTCCTCGTCGTCGAATGCGATGAGCCCCGCTTCGGCATCGATGACCTCGACCGGAACCTGAAGCACTCGGCCGCTGGCGGGCGAGACCGGAAGCACGGGCGAATAGGTCTTGCGGCGATCCTCGCGCAAGGTTGGAAGCATCACACCCATGATTGCCTCGAAGCTGTGCAGCACCTTGCGAATGACCGCATCGAAGCGGCCGCTGGTATAGCAGTCTGTCGCCGACAGGAATTCGTAGTCGAAGCCGTAGCGGTCGAGGAAATGCTGCAGCATCGCGTTATTGTGATGCGCGAAGCTTTCATGCTCGCCGAACGGGTCGGGGACTTGTGTCAACGGCTTGCCGAGATTCTCCTCCAGCATCTGTTGGTTGGGGACGTTGTCAGGGACCTTGCGCAGGCCATCCATATCGTCGCTGAATGCGATCAGGCGGGTCGGATTGCCCGTCAGTTCCTCATAGGCCTGGCGCACGAACGTGGTTCGAGCGACTTCGTTGAACGTACCGATGTGCGGCAGGCCCGACGGGCCGTAGCCGGTTTCGAAGATCAGCGGATCGCCTGCAGGCTTTCCGTCCGGCCAGCGTTTCAGGAGCTTGCGTGCTTCCTCATAGGGCCAGGCCTTCGACTGCATTGCGGCAGAACGGATGTCGTCAGCGGCCAAATTCGTTGCTCTTCTGTTCTTGTAGCGGCAGGGTCGTGGAGATGGCTGCTCCTTTGCCTCTTCCCGCGCTCCACGCAACCCACGCCGGAATCTGGCTGGCCGGCGGCGATGGCGAAGTCCACGAAGCGAGCCGCGGGGAAGCGATTGCCCGAGCTGCCGAGACCCCGCACATCATCCTCAACGCGCCGCTGGTGGGGCAAAGGCTCGGCTATCCCGAGCTCAGCGGTCTCGACCTAATGGAGCTGTTCGCCTTCCTGCCTCCGGCGCGATTTGCAGTGCCGACGGTGGCCGGACTAAGTCGCTCAGTAGGTATTGATCCGCCAGCGAGCGAGGCAGACGCGGCGGCCTCGCTCGCTGGCATCGCCGAAAAGCTGCTGATGGCGCTTGCCGACCCTTCCTGGGGCGAGCGCGAAGGCGCGTGGACGAGCAACGCCACGCTGCATCGGCTGGGGTGGGGCTGGGCGCCGCTGATCGGCTCGCGGCTCGAGAGGCCCGAACGCGGCGAGCGCATGCTCTTCTCGCGGCTCAAGCAGTGGGAAGAAGCGGGCGAACTGCCGCCGCCACGTACAGTCATCGTTTCTCCCGAAGATGCGCGGGCACGTCTCGACCGGCTGACCGGCTGCGCCGAGGCTCGTGAGGGGCAGCGAGCAATGGCGGAAGCGATTACGAAAATATTCGCGCCAAAGCCCGCAAAGGGTTCGCCGAACCTGCTGCTCGCCGAGGCTGGTACCGGCATCGGCAAGACGCTCGCCTATCTTGCGCCCGCGTCGCTGTGGGCGGAAGCCTCCGGCGGCACCGTTTGGGTGTCGACCTTCACCAAGGCGCTCCAGCGGCAACTCGACGGCGAAGGACCGAAGCTTTTCGCCAATTCCGAAGAGCGGGCACGGCGAATCGTGGTGCGCAAGGGCCGCGAGAATTACCTCTGCCTCTTGAACCTCGAAGACGCGCTGCAGGGCGCGTTCAGCGGCCGCGCTGCAATTCTCGCACAATTGGTGGGACGCTGGGCGGCGTTCACTAAGGACGGCGACATGGTCGGAGGCGACCTGCCGGGCTGGCTTCCGAGCCTGTTCCGGCGCACGGGCGCAACCGCGCTGACCGACCGCCGCGGCGAATGCATCTATGCCGGCTGCCCGCACTATCGCCGCTGTTTCATCGAGCGCGCCGAGCGCGCCAGCCGAGAGGCAGACATCGTCATCGCCAACCATGCGCTGGTGATGGTCAATGCCGCGCGAGCGCGCGAGGACGCGCCGGGACGAATCCTGTTCGACGAGGGCCATCATCTGTTCGAGGCGGCCGATTCGACCTTCGCGGTCGCGTTCGGCGGCCAGGAAGCCATCGAATTGCGGCGCTGGATCGTCGGGCCGGAGGGCCGCTCGCGAGGCCGGCGGCGTGGTCTTGCAGCGCGGTTGATGGATGTCGCATCCTACGACGAGGAGGGCGCAGAGGCGCTTGATGCGGCAGTCGAGGCGGCAAAAGCGCTGCCGTCCGACGGCTGGCTGCAGCGGCTGAATGAAGGCGCTCCGTTTGGGCCCGTGGAGGCGCTTCTCGTCGAAGTGCGCGGCACAGTTTACGCGCGGGCCAAAGCGCAGGAGGCGGGCTACGGGCTGGAGACCGAACTCGCCGAGGCTGACGGTGCCCTGGTTTCCTCTGCTGCTGTGGCAATGCAGGCGCTGGAGTTGCTCCAGAAACCGCTCGCAGCACTCGCGCGGCGCCTCGAGGCAGTGCTCGAGGACGCGCCCGATTGGCTCGACAGCCAGGCGCGCGCGCGGGTCGACGGTGCGATTCGCGGACTGGCTTGGCGGCGGGAGACGCTTGCGGCGTGGATTGCTTTGCTCGCGCGTATCGGTGGCGAAGCCGACCCTGAGTTCGTCGACTGGCTGGCGGTCGATCGAATCGACGGCCGCGAGTTCGATGTCGCGATTCATCGGCGCTGGCTCGATCCAACCCGACCGCTGGCGACTGCGGTCATTGCCCCGGCGGACGGCGTTCTTGTCACTTCTGCGACGCTGCGTGGAGGCGAGGACTGGCCAGCCGCCGACGCGCGCACCGGTGCGGCACACCTGCCCGTCCCCCCGCTCCATTTCGAGGCCGAGAGCCCGTTCGACTATGCTGGCTGCTCCGAGGTTCTGATCGTCACCGATGTAAAGCAGGGCGATATCGCAGCCCTCGCCGGCGCCTATGCCCGGCTGATTGCGGCAGCCAATGGCGGAACGCTCGGCCTTTTCACGGCGATACAGCGGCTGAAAGCGGTGCATGCGCGGATCGCCGACCGGCTCGCGCGGGACGGTCTTCCGCTGCTTGCTCAACATGTCGATCCGATCGACGCGGGGACGCTCGTCGACATCTTCCGCGACGATCCGCGTGCGTCGCTTGTCGGAACGGACGCACTGAGGGACGGGGTCGACGTGCCTGGCGAATCGCTTCGGCTGGTTGTGATGGAACGAGTGCCGTGGCCTCGGCCGACCGTGCTTCATGCAGCGCGGCGAATGGCTGGAGGCGGAAGCGCCTATGACGACCGAGTCGTCCGCGCGCGGCTCGCCCAGGCGTTCGGGCGGTTAATCCGTCGCCAGGGTGATTGCGGCCTGTTCGTGGTTCTTTCAGCCGCTTTTCCGTCGAGACTGCTTTCGGCATTCCCGCCAGGAGTCCCCGTGCGGCGAGTCCCGCTCGACCACGCGATCGCGCGCGTGGAGCAGAGGCTCGGAACTGCCGTGCCTCTGCCGATGGAACGAGTCGAATGAAACGCCTGACGCTCCTCAGGCATGCCAAATCGAACTGGGGCCATGAGGAGGTCGACGATCTCAATCGTCCACTGAACGAACGCGGCTGGAAGGCGGCGCGGCGCATTGGAAAGGAGTTCAAGCATCGCGGGATCCACTTCGATCTCGTCCTCGCGAGCACAGCCGCGCGGGTGCGCGAAACGATTGACGGTTTAAAGGAGAAGTTCGAATTTGATTGCGAGATCCTTTTCGAACAGCAGCTCTATCTCGCGAGTGCCGAGACGCTGCTTTCGACCGTACGCGGCCTTTCGGAAACCGTGCATTCGGCGCTGCTCGTCGGGCACAATCCCGGTCTGGAGCGACTTGTCATTGAGCTCACCCGTGATGACGACCATGGCCTCAGGCGGCGCGTCTCGAATAAATTCCCAACTGCTGCGCTTGCGGTGATTGAACTCCAGGCCGAAAGCTGGAGCGACGTTGCGCCAGGATGCGGTCAGGTCGTCGACCTGATCCTGCCCAAGGAATTGGCCTAGAGCTCGAGCGCTTCCGCCAACCGGTCTCGAAGTGCAATCAGCCGGAACACATCGATATTGCGCGACGGTTCATCGGCGGTCGGCTGGAACTGAGGGGCTGCGCGCGAGGCCGAAACCGACTCCTGATCTCCCTTCGCTCGAAGCAACTTCTGGACGCCCCGGACGGTATAACCTTCTTCGGTGAGCAACCGGTGGATCTTGCGCACCAGCGCGACGTCCGAAGGACGATAATAGCGCCGATTGCCGGCTCGCTGCATCGGCCGCAACTGCGGGAACTTTGTCTCCCAGTAACGGAGAATATGCTGGGCGACGCCAAGCTCCTGCGACAATTCGCCGATCGTCAGAAAAGCGCCGGGGTCTTTGTCGCCGGCGCTAGCCAAGGTCAGCCCTTCGCGATTTCGTCGCGCATGATCTGGCTTGCGCGGAAGGTCATCACCCTCCGTGGCGCGATCGGCACCTCCACGCCGGTCTTTGGATTGCGGCCTATCCGCTGGCCCTTGTCGCGCAGGATGAAGGTACCGAAGCCGGAGACCTTCACATTCTGGCCGACCGCGAGCGCGTGGCACATGTGGTGCAATACCCGCTCGACGAGGCCCGCGGACTCGGCACGCGACAGTCCGAGCCGCCGGTGGACGACATCGGCAAGGTCAGCACGCGTCAAAGTGTTGGCGGCGTCCGCTTCCTTGTTGACCCGTGCGATCCCGAGATCGGCCATGTTCATCTCCCGCCCAATACGGCGATGCCCCCCGCCGTCTCGATTACGCACTCGTAACGGAAATAGGCTCCGTCGGCAATTCGACTAATCAACTGATATTCCAATTTTTTCAATACCTGAGCGCTGCTGCGCCCCATGTAAACCCACCACCCATCGCTTCAAGAACGACGACGTCGCCACGCTTTATTCGCCCGTCCTTAACAGCCGTATCGAACGCCAGCGGAACCGATGCGGCCGACGTGTTGGCATGGCTGTCGACGGTGACAACCATCTTTTCCGATGGAAGGCCCAATTTCTTCGCCGTAGCGTCGAGAATGCGCGCATTCGCCTGATGCGGAACGACCCAGTCGACGTCCGCTGCCGTAAGGCCGGCGCTTTCCAGCACCTCATTGAGCACTTCGGCGAGGTTGACGACCGCGTGGCGGAATACCTCGCGGCCCTTCATTCGCAGCTTGCCGACCGTTCCGGTGGTGGATGGCCCGCCGTCCACGAAGAGCAGGTCGTTGTGGCGGCCGTCGGCGTGAAGCTTGGTCGACAGGATGCCTCCTTCGGTCTCCTCAGCGCTAAGGACCAGCGCCCCGGCGCCATCCCCGAACAGGACGCAGGTTGCGCGATCCTCCCAATCGAGGATCCGACTGAATGTCTCGGCCCCGATCACCAGCGCCTTGTTGGCGCTGCCCGCGCGCAACATCGCATCGGCGACCGAGAGGGCATAAAGAAACCCGGTGCAAACTGCGTGCACGTCAAAGGCAATGCAGTCGTTCACTCCAAGCGCCGCCTGAACCTTCGTCGCCGTCGACGGGAAGGTCTGGTCCGGTGTCGCGGTTGCAAGCACGATGAGATCGATTTCGCCCGCGTCGATTCCGGCATGCTCGAGCGCTCGGCGGGCGGCCTCCGTCGCGAGGCTGCCGGTCGTCTCACCGTCCGACGCGATGAAACGGCTGCGGATGCCGGTGCGCTCGACGATCCACTTGTCGCTGGTGTCGACGCTCTGCGCGAGCTCGTCATTGGTGACTCGCCGCTTCGGCAGTGCACTGCCGAGGCCGGCGACGACCGAGTGCCTCACTCCGCCGCCTCGCCGGCGAACGCGTGCGCCCGAAAATTGTCGAGATCGTCGCCGATCTTGCGGGTGATGTCGTTGCGAACCATGCTCGCGGCGACACGGATCGCGTTGGCGACGCCCTTCGCGTTGGCGCTGCCGTGGCTTTTCACGACGAGGCCGTTGAGGCCCAGGAAAACCGCGCCATTGTGGTTGTTCGGATCGAGATGGACCTTCAGCAGGTTCAATGCCGGGCGCGACAGAGCGAACCCCGCTTTCGACCGAAGCGAGCTCTTGAATGCCCGGCGCAGCAGGTCGGTTACGAAGCGCGCCGTGCCCTCTGCGGTCTTGAGGGCAATATTGCCGGAGAAGCCGTCGGTAACGACAACGTCGACAGCGCCGCGGGAAAGCTGGTCGCCTTCGGTAAATCCGTCGAACCGGAACGGCAGGTAGTCGGCCTCGCGAAGGAGCGCGGCGGCGTCCTTTAGCTCATCGGTGCCCTTCAATTCCTCGGTGCCGATATTGAGCAGCTTGACGCGCGGAGCGGCAATGCCGAGCACGCAGCGGGCATAAGCTGCACCCATGACCGCGAATTGGACGAGGTTCTGGGCATCGCACTCGGTGTTCGCGCCGAGGTCGAGCATGATCACGTCATTGTCGCCGAGCGTCGGAAGGAGCGCAGCGAGCGCTGGCCGGTCGATTCCCGGCATGGTCCGAAGCGCGAGCTTGGACATCGCCATCAGAGCGCCCGTGTTCCCGCCCGACAGCGCCGCGTCAGCGATCTGCTCCTTTACGGCATTGATCGCCATGCCCATCGACGTCGTGCGGGCACGGCGGATTGCCTGGCTGGGCTTCTCGCTTGGCGAGATCGCCTCGGGCGAGTGGACGACGAGCGAATTTCCGGCGAGATTGCGATGCTCCGCGAGTTGAGCCTCCACCTGCCGCTCGTCGCCATAGAAAGTGAACTGGAGCGTCGCGTCTTTCCTGATCGCGCGCGAGGCGCCGGCGATCATTGCCGCCGGGCCCGTATCGCCTCCCATGGCGTCGATGGCGATGCGCGGGCCTTTAGCCATTCGTCGCTATCGACCTCTTCAATCGCTGCGGTGGCTCAGGCCTCGGACGACACGATTTCGCGGCCGTTATAATAGCCGCAGGCCGAGCACATGTTGTGCGGGAGCTTGAGCTCACCGCAGTTGGGGCATTCCTGGAATGCTGTCGCCTTCAGCGCATGATGGCTGCGACGCATGTTCCGCTTCGACGGCGAGGTTTTTCTCTTGGGGACAGCCATTGCGGCACCTTCAAAAAAGATCAAACAACAATAAAAATGGCGACGATCTGCGCCTCATCTCAACGGGTGTACCCGCGGGTGGCGGCCGGATCGTCGCGAACAGCGGCCCCTATAGCGAAAAGGCCGCTTGTTGCAAGGGCGCGCGAGCGATGAAGATTAAGAATAGGGGAGGGCAATCGCAATGACTATAGTTCCAGTCTTCCTTGGAACGGCAGCAGCGGCTGCGCTGGTCAACGGCTGGCTTGTGGCGAGGACCGGCAAGCTCCGGCGAGCGCTCGGGATCAGTGTCGGCGACGGAGGTAACGACGCGTTGCTCAGGCGAATGCGGGCCCAGGCCAACTTCATCGAGACCACGCCGTTCTTCCTGTTTCTCATTCTGGGCCTCGAGCTGTCGGGTGTGAACCAGATTGCGCTCGCGATCGTGGCCGCTCTGTTCATCCTGGCGCGGCTTTCGCACGGTGTTGGAATGGAGGGCGGCGAGAAGGCGCGCTTTCGAGTGTACGGAATGACGACGACGACATGCGTAACGATCGCGCTAATCCTCTGGGCGATCGTCTGCCTCCTAAAAAGCTTCGTCTAGGCAGCCAGAGCGGCGTCGCCGACGAACGGGTTGGTCGCGCGCTCATGGCCGAAGGTCGACATCGGGCCATGGCCCGGGACGAAGGCCGTCTCATCGCCCATCGGCCACAGCCGCTCCGTGATTGAGTGGATCAGTTGCTGCTGGTTGCCGTGCGGGAAGTCCCAGCGGCCGACCGAGCCACGGAACAGGACGTCGCCGACCAACGCCAGCTTCGACTGGGGATGGTGAAAGACGATATGCCCGGGCGTGTGGCCGGGACAGTGACGGACATCGAAAACCAGCTCGCCGACCGTGGCCTGATCACCGTCAACCAGCCAGCGTGACGGCTCGAAGGGATATCCGGCAATTCCATATTTCGCGCCGTCCTCGGCGAGCCGCTCGATCCAGTAGATGTCGGCCTGGTGGGGACCCTCGATTTGCACTCCAAGCGCCTCGGCCAAGATGCCGGCACTCCCGCAATGATCGATATGGCCGTGAGTTAGCAGGATCTTCTCGATCGTGACGCCAGCTTGCTTTGCAGCGGCCTTCAGACGCGGCAGGTCGCCGCCAGGATCGACGAAGGCACCGCGCATTGTCGCCGTGCACCACAGCAAGGTGCAATTTTGCTGAAGCGGCGTAACCGGGATGACCGCTGCCTTTAGCGGCGGCTCGCTCATTTCCACGGATCTGTGGTCGAGCGAGGCTGAAGCGTCGCCATAGCCGGCGCTTCGTCCTTCATCGAGGCGGAGACCGCCTCGGCTTGCCGCAGGACCCGCAGCAGGTTGCCCCCGGCAAGCTTGGCGAGGTCCGCGTCGTCCCAGCCGCGGCGGATCAGCTCGGCAAACAGCAGTGGATAACCGCTGACACTGTTCATCCCAGCGGGTGCCCCGTCCCAGTCAATACCGTCGAGGTCGCCGCCCAGGCCGACATGATCATGGCCCGCAACCATGACGATATGCTCGATATGATCGGCCACGAGCCCGACATTTGCGCGCGGCGTCGGATGCGCGGCCAGCCAAGCCTTCATCGCTTCGTCGCGGCGCATGGGCTGGCCGGTGTAGAGGTTCTTCAGACGGGCATCCTCGGCATCCTTAGAAGCGCTCCAGCTCATGAACTCCGGCGACAAGTGCCCGAGGAAGAAATTCACCATCACCACGCCGCCATTCTTCTGAAGCAGCTGGAGCACGTCGTCGGGCACGTTGCGGGGATGGTCGGCGAGCGCCCGCGCGTCGCTGTGGCTGAAGATCACCGGCGCCTTGCTGACCGCGAGCGCCGCGCGCATCGTCTCGGGCGAAACGTGGCTCAAATCGACGAGCATCCCGAGGCGGTTCATCTCATGGATGACGATCCGTCCAAACTCGTTGATCCCGTTCCACTTGGGATCGTCAGTCGCGCTATCGGCAAACTCGTTGTTCTTGAAGTGCGTCAGCGTCATGTAGCGCGCCCCAAGCTCGTAGAACTGGCGAAGTGCAGCGAGGCTTCCGCCGATCTGGTGGCCGCCCTCAATCCCGATCAGCGACGCGACCTTCCCGCTCTTGTGGATGCGCACCACGTCGTCGGCCGTGCGGGCGAGCTCGAGGTCGTTCGGATAGGCTTTGACGAGGCGCTTCACGATGTCGATCTGCTCGATCGTCTCGCGGATCGCCGTGTCTCCGGTCACCGAGCTTGGGATGTAGACCGACCAGAACTGCCCCCCGAGGCGACCCTGATGCAGTCGCGCCATGTCTGTCATTAGCGGGTGATCCGCCCGCTTGTCCGTTCCGCTCGCCAGGTCTTCAATGCTGAGGTTGTAGTTTTCGCGAAGCTGCTCCGCGAGGTCGTTGTGGCCGTCGATCAGCGGCGTGCCTTTGAGGATGCGGTCGATGCGCGCCTGGACCGAGGGGGAGATGGATTTGTCAGTCGGTTGTGCCACGGCCGCCGATGATAGCAGCATTGCGGAGGCGAACAGGAGTGCGGCTTTAGCTGTCATGCCAGGGGGTTTAGGAACAGCCGCAAAGTCCTGCAATCAGCGATGGTCCCGGGGGGCTTGTTCTTTGCCGTTCGCGCGGTGATGAATGATGAGGATGAGCGATCTTGAAGAAACGATGCATTTCGATCCGGACGAAGGACTTGCCGACCTCGACATGCATCTTGACCGGTTGAAAGCCGCCGCCGAAGGCCAAGGTTTCAAGTTCGACCGCCATGCCGCCCGCAACGAGCTGCAGGCCGCGACCTTCGGAAAGAGGCGAACGGCGATTGCCCGGCTGCTGCTTTCGCCGACAGGCGCGATGGCGATCGAGGTCAAGTCGGACTAAGCGGCAAGCCGAAAACGCAGCAGTCGGTTGGACACCGGCACCAGAGCCGATGCTTCACTTCCAACAGAACCAAGAATCTCCGGATGGTGCGCATCGAGCCCGCCCGTCAGCGAACCAAATGCCGGCATGATGATCTTGGTCGCGGAGGTGACGAAGCAGCGCCGAGAGATCCGGCGGCCGCGGAGGTGAACCCTGAGCTTGGGGTGGAAGTGGCCGGAAATTTCCGGCCGCGTCTCACCGCGCACAGCTTCGTGGCGCAGGATGATCCCGCCGATCTCGACTTCATCGACGATGGAACCGCCGCAATGGTCGGCAAAGCCCGGATCGTGGTTGCCAACGATCCAGGTCCAGTCGAGCATCGAGGTGAGGGCACTCAGCAGTTCGCGCGCTTGTCCGGGTAAGCGGTCACAGCCGAACTGGTCGTGGAAGCTGTCTCCGAGGCAATAGAGGCGCGCCGCGCCAGTGCGCTCCACCTCAGCCGCCAACGCGGTCAGCGTCGCGTGCGAATCATAGGGGGGCAGGAATTGGCCCAGACGCGCGAACCAGCTCGCTTTCTCGAGATGCAGGTCGGCGACGAGAAGCGTCTGCCGCGACGGCCAATAAAGCGCGCCGTCGGCTGTAGCTTCGAACGTTTCGCCTGCGAACGAAAAGGGAACCATGGGCCAGCTCTAACTGTCGGCCGAGATTCGTTCCAGTGGGATTGAACCGCATGCTCGCCTGCCCCTCGGACAGGCTGCGCGTGGGATTTATTCGTAGTCCCCGCCCGACGGGGTCGGACGCGGCGGGGCGGCGGCAGTCAGGCGCAGCGCCTCGGCGGCTTCGCTCAGCGATGCCAGCTCTTCGGTCTCGTCTTCCTCATCGATCCGGACCTTCTGCAGATTGGTGACGATGGCCTCCTCGAGATCCCGAGGCTTCACCGTCACGTCGGCAATCTCGCGCAGCGCGACGACCGGATTCTTGTCGCGGTCGCGGTCGATGGTCAGGTCGGCGCCGCCCGAGATCTGACGTGCGCGCTGGGCCGCCATCAGGACGAGGTCGAACCTGTTCGGGATCTTGTCGACACAATCTTCAACCGTAACGCGCGCCATCAATCGCTCCGCAAAGCTATTCCAAGCCAGGAATATGGGATGTGAGGAAGGCGTCGCCAATAGCTTGCGGTGCCACGAAAAGTCAACAAATCTGCAGCCTATGGCCGATCAGGGCACCGAGACTGTCAGCAGGGCGGCTATCCGGGCTGAGATCGCCGGCAATCGCCTTGAGTTGATCGAGAGCGGAGAAGCACGGCTTCGGGTCCTGCTCGAGATGATCGGCGGCGCCCAGCAATCGATCAAGATGCTGATGTACATGTTCAACCCCGACGCGGTCGGTCACGAGGTTCGGGACGCGCTCGTCGCCGCCGCCCAGCGCGGAGTGCGAGTGAATGTGCTGATCGATGGCTTCGGCTCGGTCGCGTCGCCGGAATTCTTCGCACCGCTCCGGGAAGCCGGCGGAGACGAATGCGTCTTCAATCCGAGCTACGGCCGCTCATACCTCATGAGGAACCATCAGAAGCTGGTTGTGGTCGACGATTGGCTTGCGATCATCGGCGGAGCGAACATCGACGACACCTACCTGCACGACGGATCGCTGAGGGATTGGCGCGATTTGTGGCTCAAGCTCGAAGGGCCCGAGGTCGCCATGCCGTGCCGCTATTTCGACACACTGTTTCGCTGGTCGAAGCGCAAGAATCCAAGCCTTAAGTTTCTTCGACGCCAGCTCGCCGAATTCAGCGAGTGGCGCGGCCCCCTACAGTGGAAGTTCAGCGGGCCTTTGAGCCTTCGCAACAGCTGGTGGCGGAGCATCGGCCAGGACATCCGTCGCGGGCACCGCCTCGACATGATCTTTGCTTATTTCGCCCCGCCGGGCGCGATGGTGCGGCGGATCGGCCGCCTTGGGCGGCGTGGACGCGCGCGGATCATCACCGCCGCCAAATCGGACAATAATGCGACGATCGCGGCCGCGCGGCACAGCTACAGCCGGTTGCTTCGCCGCCATGTCGAGATGTACGAATATCAGCCGGCCAAACTGCATACCAAGCTCGCTATCGTCGACGACATCGTCCACATCGGCTCTTCGAACTTCGATTACCGAAGCCTGTACATCAACCTCGAGGTGATGCTTCGGATCAAGGACGCGGGCTTCGCCGCGGAGATGCGCGGCTATTTCGAGCGCGAGCTAGAAGAGTGCAAATGGATCACTCCGGCTCTGCACAAACGGCGTGCGACCCTCTGGCGGCGAATCAAGTGGGCCGTCTCTCACTTCCTAGTGAACGTGACGGATTATACGGTCACTCGGCGGCTCAACTTCCGGGCCGAGCGTTAATCCGAAGGCTCGCCTTTATAGGCCCAGAACAGGGTGGCCGGCGGCACATTGATCCATTCGAAGCCGCGTTTGATCGGCTCGAAATGCGGCTTGATGAAATCCAGCACCTTCGGGCTGAACTGATAGACCAGGAACGCGCCGCCCGGACGGATTACCTTGGCAGTCGCTTCCGCAATGTCGTCCCCCACGCCGGGCGGGAGAGTCGAAAACGGAAGGCCGGAGAGAACATAATCTGCATCGCCGAGGCTCCGTTCTGCGAGAATCTTTTCGACGTCCGCGGCCGAGCCGGTGACAGTGACCAGCCTCGAATCGCTGATCTGCTCGCGAAGATAAGATGTGAAATCCGGGTTGGTGTCGATCGTCAGCAACGTCGCATCGGCACCGAGGCGGTCTAGCACGGGGCGAGTGAAGGTGCCCACGCCCGGGCCATATTCGACGAAGAGCCTGGTGTTCGCCCAGTCCACGGGGTCGAGCATCTTGTCGATCAGAACGCGGCTCGACGGAATGATCGAGCCGACCATGACTGGGTTCTTCAAAAATCCGCGCAGGAATTGCCACTGCGGGCTTGGACTGCGGCGGTCGCGGCGGCGCTGAAGGCGTCGTGAACCTTTCAGCGTGCGCGCGGGTGAGGTCGACATGGAAACTCCCGTGGGGCGACGAAGGCCGAGAGCGTTGGCAAATGCGCCGCCGCTTGGCAAGTTTCGAACGTCAAAGGCCGGAAGCAGTCGCGCGCCGTTCTGCGAAACGGGCAATTCGCGCGACGAAGAGGTTTCCGAGCGTTTGCGACGGCTCTAAGCCTCGGATGTGGCCTCAATCGCGAGCAATGGAGCGGTCGGCAAGGCGGCGCTGACCAATAGTCACTTCGTGCTGCTCTATTGCGCGATGCTCGTTGCATCGTCGGGCAACACCGCGCTTCAATCCGTCATGCCGGCGATCGGCCGCGAGATCGGAATCGAGGATTTCTACGTCGCCGTCGCCTACACCTGGTCCGCCGTACTGTGGGTGCTGCTTGCGCCCTTTTGGGCCGAAAAGAGCGACCATCACGGCCGCAAGACCCTGACGATGATGGGCATCAGCGGCTTCATCCTGTCGATGACGCTCTGCGGGGTCGCCATGTTCGCGGGACTTCACCGTTGGATCGGCGGCGGACTGACCTTCGGCTTGTTTGCGATCTTCCGTGCGATCTATGGCGGCCTCGGCTGCGCCACCCCGTCGGCGACTCAGGCCTATCTCGCTTCGAAGACGAGACGCAGCGGACGCGTTGCGGCACTTTCTGCTCTGTCGTCCTCGTTCGGGCTTGGGACGATCATCGGCCCTGCAGTGGCTCCCCTGTTCGTGCTTCCAGTCGTCGGGCTCGCGGGTCCTTTGTTCGCCTTCGCGGCAATCGCTGCCGCAGTGTTCTTCGCAATCGTGCTGTGGCTTCCGGACGACCGCAGTGGCCGCCGGCTCGGGCATGGTGCAGCGATGAGCTATCCGTCGCTGGCAAGCCCGCCGACGGGGGCGAGCGTCACGGCGGCAACTGCGCCGCGCAGACTGAAGCGGCTCAGCTGGAAGGACCCGCGCGTTCGGCCATGGATTCTTGCTGGCGTCGTCGCGGGCCATGCACAGGCGGCGACTCTGACGTGCATTGGTTTCTTCGTGATCGATCGCCTTCATCTTCGCGCAACTGCTTCCGAAGGACCGATCGCGATCGTCATGATGGCTGGGGCGGTGGCAACACTCGGCGCGCAATGGGGACTGATTCCGCGGCTTCGGCTAAATCCTCGTTCGCTGATCCTGTGGGGCGCGTTGATCGCCTGCGCCGGTCTTCTCGGAACGATGCTGTCGAAGGACCTCTACGGGATCACGATCGGCTTTGCCGTTGCCTCTCTCGGATTCGGATTCACGCGGCCGGGCTTCACTGCCGGCGCATCGCTCGCGGTTCCTCTCGCAGAACAAGGGGCGATCGCCGGTGTAATCACGTCGGCAAACGGAATCAGCTATGTCCTGGCGCCCGCAGCTGGAATCGGCCTTTACGGCTGGAACCACGACCTGCCGTTCGCCGCATTTGCACTATTGCTCGTCGTTCTTGCAACGGTTGGCAGTCGGCGACTGGCCGCCTAGCCTTTGCCGCCTTCCTTCGGGTGGAGCATGCCCGGGAGCACGAACCCGATGCCGCCCAGCGGCCGCGTCGCATCGCTCTTCAACGTGTCCTGGATGCGCGAATATTCCTCGAGCATCTCGGGCGTAACGGAAGCACGGGTCTCGCTAAGGGCGGTTTCGAAATCCTCCATTGTCACCTGGCCCGTGTCGAGGCCGCGACGAAGTGCCGTCAGGCCAGCGCGGCGCACAAGGTCTTCAAGGTCGGCGCCGGTGAAACGGTCGGTCCGCTGAGCGATCTTTTCGAGATCCACGTCGTCGGCAAGCGGCATCGCTTGGGTATGGATCGCGAGGATGCGGCGGCGTCCGGCAGTGTCGGGCACGCCGACGTAGATCAACTCGTCGAAGCGGCCCGGACGGAGCAGCGCCGGGTCGATGAGGGTCGGCCGGTTGGTTGCACCGATCACCACCACGTTCTGCAGCTCTTCCAGACCGTCCATCTCGGAGAGGATCGTGTTGACCACGCGTTCCGTGACCTGCGGTTCGCCGAGGCCGCCTCCTCGCATCGGCACCAGGCTGTCGAGCTCATCGATGAAGACGATCGTCGGCGCGACCTGCCGCGCGCGGTTGAAGAGCCGGGCAATCTGCTGTTCGCTCTCGCCGTACCATTTGGACAGCAAGTCAGACGACTTGGTGGCAATGAAGTTTGCTTCGGCCTCGCGCGCCGCTGCCTTGGCGAGAAGCGTCTTGCCGGTGCCCGGGGGGCCGTAGAGCAGGAAGCCCTTGGCTGGACGGATGCCGAGCCGTCGGAATGCTTCCGGATGTTTGAGCGGAAGCTCCACACCTTCGCGCAGACGATCGCGAGCGGCATCAAGTCCGCCCACATCGTCCCAGCGAACCTGAGGCGCTTCGACCATGACCTCGCGCATGGCCGAAGGCTGGACTCGCTTCAGCGCATTCTCGAAATCGCCTCGTTCGACGGACAAGGCGTCGAGGATCTCGGCCGGAATCGTCTGCTCGGCAAGGTTGATGCGCGGCATGATCCGCCGCACCGCCTCGAGCGCCGCTTCGCGGGCGAGAGCGGCGATGTCGGCGCCGACGAAGCCATAGGTGCGTCGCGCCAGTTCCTCGAGGTTGACGTCGTTCGCCAGCGGCATGCCGCGCGTGTGGATGCCGAGGATTTCGCGGCGGCCCGGTTCGTCCGGCACACCGATGACGATCTCCCGATCGAACCGGCCGGGGCGCCGGAGTGCTTCGTCGATCGCTTCGGGGCGGTTGGTAGCGGCGATGACGACCGTGTTCTGCCTCGGCTCCATTCCGTCGAGAAGCGTAAGAAGCTGGGCAACAAGCCGCTTTTCGGCTTCGCCGGTCACCTGGCTGCGCTTGGGCGCAATTGAATCGATCTCGTCGATGAAAATGATCGACGGTGCTTCCTGTGCTGCCTGCTCGAAAATCTCGCGCAGCCGCCGTTCGCTCTCGCCGTAGGCAGAGCCCATGATTTCCGGGCCGGCGATATGGAAGAACTTGGCTGCGCTTTCATTTGCGACAGCGCGCGCGAGCAAGGTCTTGCCGGTGCCGGGAGGGCCATGGAGAAGCACTCCCTTGGGCGGATCGACACCCAGCCGCTGGAACAGCTCGGGATGGCGCAGCGGAAGTTCGACCATCTCGCGAAGCGCGTCGATCGTGTCGCGCATGCCGCCAAGATCGTCATAGGTGACATCGGCGCGCCGCTCGCCGTCGCGGGCGGTGAATTCGGGCAACAGCTCGACCGTCGTGTCCGAATCGATGTGAACGATGCCCTTTGGCACAGCGGTCACGACAATCAGTCTCAATTCCTGAAGCGCGAAGGCGGGGGCATTGAGCAACTGCCGGATATGGTCGGGCATATCGGCGTTGATTCGCTGGTGTCCCGCAGTCGCGACAGTGTCGCCTTCGACCAGCGGGCGGCCGGCAAAGGTGCGTTTCAGGGCTTCGGCCGAACCCTGGAGGCGGACGTTGGGCTGGGCCGGCGCAAAGACGACTCGGGTTGCGGGCTTCGAATCGCCTTTTCGGACCTCCACAAAATCGCCCGAGCCCACGCCGGCATTGGCCCGCTGCAGGCCATCGAGCCGAATGATGTCGATCCCGACATCTTCGCCGTAAGGAGGGATCGCGCGCGCCGCAGTCGAGCGCTTGCCGACGATTTCAATCACGTCGCCTTCAGCAAGGCTGAGATCACGCATCAGCCCCTCGGGCAGGCGAGCAAAGCCACGGCCGCTGTCGGCCGGGGGCAGGCTCGCGACCTGGAGCCTCCTCGATTTCACCCGCTCGACCGTGTCTGCTTCAGGCATTTCTACTCCTGACCCGCGCCTTCATACCGGATACGTAACGGCGGCACACCGGGGCGGTTTCAATTGCTGATCAATATTTGATGGCTCCGGCAATCTTGCGAACGACGGAGCGCGGCGCAAAGCGCGTGCTGCCCGCGCCAATCTTGTTGACCACACCCGGGACCACCACCGCCTTATTCCTTTCGAGACCGTCAAGTCCCGCCGAAACGACCTCCGGTGAGTTCATTGCAACCTTGTCGAACAGGGCATTTCCCCCGAAGCCCGCGACATCGCCGAACTCCGTCCGCGTTGGACCCGGGCAAAGACAGGTGACCCGGATACCATGGGGCTTGAGTTCCTCGTGCAGAGCCTCGGTCAGCGAGAGCACGAACGCCTTGGTTGCGAAATAGACCGCCATGTTCGGGCCCGGCTGGAATGCGGCAGTGGAAGCAACGTTGATGATGCCGCCCGACTTACGCTCGATCATCCCGGGCACGGCCGCACGGCAGAGGTCCGTCAGCGTTCCGACGTTAAGGTCGATCATCTGCCGCAGCCGTCCCGGCTCGGCCCTGGCGAATCTGCCGATCAGGCCGAAACCCGCGTTGTTGATGAGGAGGTTGACGATTTCGCCATTGGCATTGAGGTCGGCGACAAGCTTGGCTGCCGAGTCTTTCTTGGAGAGGTCGATCGCCACCGCGCGGGCATTGCCCAGCTCCGCCACCAGCTCTTTCAGCCGCTCCTTGCGCCGTGC
>JANWLR010000038.1 GCA_025450755.1 Sphingomicrobium sp.
AACAGGGGCTTGTCGGTCCAGGCTGCGAAGCCCCATTGGATCAGCCGGGTCGATTCCTGCACCCGCTGGTTCCAGCTGGCCATGCCGGCAAGCACTTCAATCAGGCGGCGTCCATTCTGGTCGGCCGAGCCCGTGAAGCCATAGCCTGCTTCATCCGTGTGGCCGGTCTTGAGGCCGTCAGCGCCCGGTACATGGCCGAGGATCGGGTTGCGATTCTCCTGCGTGATGTCCTTTCCGGAGCCGAGCGTCTTTCCCCAGGTGAAGCTCGGCAGCGAGTAGAACTCTTTGTACAGCTTCGGGTGATGTTCGATCGTTGCCTGCGCAATCTTGGCAAGGTCGTGAGCGGTGACATAGGTTACGCCGTTGTCGGGCCAACCGTTCGCGGTCCCGAAATGACTGTTAGTGAGGCCGATCTTCCTCGCCAGCGCATTCATCTGATCGGTGAAGGTCTGTTCGTTTCCAGCGATGCACTCGGCAAGGACGACCGAGGCGTCATTCCCTGACAGAGTCACGATGCCTTTGAGTAGATTTTCGACGCTGACCTGCTCGTTCGGTGACAGGAACATGGTCGATCCAGCCTGAGGACCATGCCATTTCTGCCAAGTCTCGGGCTGCACGGTGCACATCTTCTGAGGCGACAGCTTGCCCTGGTCGATCAACTCGAATGCGACCTCGGTCGTCATCATCTTCGCCATCGATGCAGGAGGCATCCTGGCGTCGGGGTTCTTGGCGTAGAGAACGGCCCCTGAGTTGACATCATAAAGATAGGCGACCCTGGCGGGCGTATCGAACTGCGGCGCTGCCGCTGGTGCGGCACTGGCAAGCAGGACTGATGCGGCTGTGGCAAGAAGGATGGTGCGCGACATGAAGGATGGAAACTTCCTGATTCAGATGATGACCAGTGCTGTCTACCGCCGCGCAATCGCGTCCGCCAGAACTCCGACCGAAATCGCGTAGAAATTCGAACAATTGTAATCGAGGATCGCGCGGTAGTTGGAAGTAAGCAGGTATGCGGTCTGGTCAGGGCCGTCAGGCTCGATCAGGCTAGCCATCTCATTATCCGGAAGCGACCGGTCAACGGGATTCACTCCAAGCGCGCGCCATTCGCGCATCGTAAGCCAGCGGCTTAGGCGGCGGTATACCTGCGGACACCGTTGCGCAGTTGTTCTGTTCGCAATAGCGGCGCGATTTAGGTTGGACGGCGTTCTTACTGGCACGCCCCAGGCGACATTAGGCTTCCAACCCGCATCGCGCAGGTAAGACGCGATCGACGCCAGGCCGTCGAGCTCATTGGTCCATATATCGGCATATCCATCACCGTCGCCGTCAGCACGCAGGCGAAGTGCTACGGACGGCATGAACTGCGGGTAACCCGTTGCACCTGCCCAGCTGCCCTTCAGGCGCCAGCGCGGGACGCCCTCGTCGATCAGCTTCAATGCCGCGACAAACTCGCTTTCGAAGAGCTCGCGACGACGACCATAATAGCCAAGACTGGCAAGCGCCTGCAGCAGGTCCGTATTTCCAGTGACTGTGCCGTAACTCGTCTCGAGCCCCCAGATCGCCATAAGCACCGCTGGATCCACTCCATACCGACTCTCCAGGCGGCCGAGAGCGGTGTAGTTTTCGCTGTAATTTCCACGTCCGCGGCGAACCAGCGACGCCGTGACATGGGAGCGCAGATATGGCGAAAGCGCGCCGATCACGCCGTTGCTGGTCTGTGCGACCGGTTCGGTGCGCTCGAGTTCAATGATCCTGTCATTCTTCGTGAGGTTCGGCAAATTGGCCTGGATTGTCGCGTCGCGAACGCCCTCTTGCCGGGCGAGAACCTCAAGTCGCAGCTTGTAGCCTTCCCACGCGTCCGATGGGGCCAGCTGGTTCGAAGTCACCGCCGAAACGGCAAGCGGAGCGGTCGCCGAACCGAGCGACGCCGCCGTTAGCCCGACAATCCCCCACCCAAAGAATCCCAACTCGCCCTCCTGATACGCCGGAGGCTAAGGCGCAAAACGGCCCTCCGGCCAGCTTCGTTCACCGCGCCCGATGCACAGCCCGTCCCGCAAACAAGCGCGCGAGTCGATTAACGAGAAATGGCCGAACGGGCTTGCAAAGCTCCTCACCCGCCCCGACAACAAAGCGACGGAGAGGTGGCCGAGTGGTTTAAGGCAGCGGTCTTGAAAACCGCCGTGGGTTCACGCCCACCGTGGGTTCGAATCCCACCCTCTCCGCCAAAAAATCGGCAACCCCGAAACATTCATGTTGCATTCACGCTACAAATGTAGCACTCTACAAATGTAGCGCGGCGAGTCTGTCGCGTTTTGAAGGACATTCAAATGCTCAGCAAACTGCCACCCCGCGAACGTCAGATCGTGGATATCCTTTATGAAAAAGGCGCCCTGGCCGTCGCCGAAATCTGCGAAGCGCTGCCGGTCCAGCTGAGCGGATCGGCGGTGCGGGCAATGCTCAAGCGGCTGGAAGACAAAGGGTTCGTCAGCCGGACCGAATCGGACCACGGCTTTCTTTATAGCCCGACCCTCTCCGACACGGTCGCCAAGAAATCGGCATTGAGCGAGATCGTCCGTGTTTTTTTCAATGGCTCACCGGCTAGCGCGGCCAGCGCCTTGCTCGGCATGTCAGACAAGCTGAAGGACGACGAGCTCAGCGAGCTTGAAAAAATGATCGCCCGTGCGCGTAAGGAAAAAGGGGGCCAGTGATGCATGTTCTCATCGAAATCGTGCTCAAATCCCTGCTCATTGCTGGGCTGACCCTCGGCCTGTTGCACGTGCTGAAGAGCCGCTCCGCGGCCGAGCGCTCGTGGATCGCGCATATCGGCCTATTTGCCCTCGTCATCATGGCCCTTGCGCCGCTGGTGCTCCCCAGCTGGAGCATCGAGGCACCTGCGCTGTTCGGCCCTGCCAAAGCTGTCGCTCCGATTGCGCAGCCTGTGCCGGTCACCCCCGTGACCGTGTCGACGGTGCCGCCGATTTCACCATCGGCGCAGCATGCCGTTAAAGCCGCGCCTGCCCTTGCGTCGATGTCACCCATCGCGGCAGCAATGGCGCTCTACGCGGTTCCGGCAGCGATCCTGCTTCTCATCACGTTTCTCGCTCTCGTCCGTCTCGTCGCCCTCCAGGCGCGGGCGGACGTGCTGGTCGACGGCCATTGGCTGAGCGCGCTCGCCCGCGCACAGCGCAGGATGGGGTTCAAGCATGGTACTGCGCTACTCACCAGCGACGAGCTCGCCTCGCCGATCAGCTGGGGCCTGGTGCGGCCGGTCATCGTCCTAAACAAGCGCGCCGTTGAAGCCGCCAACGATGCTGAAGCGATCATCGCTCACGAGCTCGCCCACGTCGCCAGGATGGACTGGGTGAAACTGCTTCTGGCTCGTGTGGCGACCGCCCTCTTCTGGTTCAACCCGCTCGTCTGGATGCTTGCTCGCGAGGCGCACCAGCTCCGTGAGGAAGCTGCGGACGACAGCGTGCTCGAAGCCGATATCGTCGACACGGACTATGCGCAGCTGCTGGTCGGCGTGGCCCGCCACGAGTGCCCGGGCCTGCTGCTTGGAGCCCACGGCGTCGCGCCATCGAAAAGCTCGCTTGCCCGCCGGGTCGCGCGTGTCCTTGACGGAAAGTCGGTACGCGGACCGGCCGCGCGCTCGTTCGCACTCGGAGTGTTCGCCGGTGCGATCCTCGTCGCGGCTCCGCTTGCTGCACTAACTGTCACGCCAGCTGTGACGAAAGCGCCGAAGCTGGCCTCGGGCAAGCTCACTGCCAGCGAGCCCCTGGCGCCTTATTACCCCGCGCATGACGAACCGACCGACCTCCCGCACATCATTGCAAAGGGCGTATCGACTTCCGTCACGACGGCAATGGCCGCAGTCGCCCCGAACATTCAGCTGAATGATACCAGCGGCGACTTCGAGGCGGTCGGCTCGAGCGGCGCAAGCGTTCGAAGTCACAACGGAACGACGGTCGCTACCGCGCAAAACGGAGCAACTCTGACCATGTACCCGCCGGATGCCCATGGCCGCCGCAAGGTCGTGGCGGTTGCTCCGAATGGCGCGACCAGCATTTCCTACGCCGGCCCAAATGACTCCATCGATGCAGCGGACGCAGCCGATTCAGCGGACGCCGCCGAAGCCGTCGCAGATGCGCGCGCGGGCAGGCTCCGCAATGGCGCAATCGACAAAGCGATCGAGTTGAAAGCCGTTGGCGTAACCCAGGCTTTTGCCGCCGAGATGCGCGCTGCCTCTCCCGGCCTGCGCAATGCCACTCTCAATGACATCGTTGAGTTGAAGGCCGTTGGGGTGACGCCGGCATATGTTCACGAAATTGCCAGTGCCGGCTTTGGTAACCTCGGTGCCAGCGACCTCACTCAGGCCAGGGCCGTTGGCCTCGACCCTGGCTATGTTCGCGGAATGCGTTCCGCCGGTTTTGGCGACAGCGTGGAAGACTTTGTCCAGATGCGCGCGATGGGGATCACTCCAGCCTATGCTGAGCAGTTCCGGAGGGCCGGATACCGCCTCAGCGTCGAAAAGCTGGTCGAGATGAAAGCGCAGGGCATCGATGTCGAGGACCTGCGGGATCCGCCCCCACCCCCTCCGCCGCCGGGACGACATCGATGACTAAGATCACGGCCTAGCCGCACTCCATTTTCGAACCGCAAGTCACTGATTTTCGAACGCCTCACCTGAGGCGAACGGTCGAGCTTTGCCCGACGAATCTACTGAAGGAGAGTAATAATGAACCGCTTTTTCGCCCTTCTTTGCGCCCTTGTCTGCGCTACGATCAGCGTTTCTTCTGCATGCCTTGCACAGCCCGCCGACTGGATCAGCTTCACGCTGCAGCCGGAACGCGGCAATTCGGCCAAGATCCACGCAAGCTTCCGCGACGAGAGCCGCAGCCCCGACCACAACGATTGGTCTACCGGGTTCATGCCGTCGGACCTCATTGGGATGGAGGTGTCCTCCTTTCACGCTGCCGGCACGCGGGCGCTTCACTTCGCCATAGTACGAGAAGCAGGAAGGCTCGATTGCGCCGGTAACGGCGGGAACGGCTTCGCCGCTGGCAACTGCCGCTTCACAGCCGATCCGGGCTTCATGCAGCTGCTCGCAAGCCGCGGAATTGGACAGCCGACGCGGAGGCAGGCCTTTGGACTGATGGCCGTGAATGCACGGCGCGAACTGATCGGGGCGCTTGGCGCCGCTCTGTACCCTGTACCGACGATCGACAACCTGATGGCTTTGTCCGCGCTTGGCGTCGATGGCCGCTACATCGCCGCGATGGCGCGCGCCGGATACCGTCCTTCCACGCTCCAGTCACTTATCCAGTTCAAGGCGCTCAACATCACCTCCGACTGGATCGCCGGCTTTGTCCGGGTGGGTTACGCGAACGTGCCGGGCGATGGACTCGTGCAAATGCGCGCGCTCGGGATCACTCCGGACTACATCGCCGGGTTTCAGCGCATCGGCTATCGCAACTTGCCGGTCAGCAAACTTGTCCAGCTCAAGGCTTTGAACATCACTCCAGAGTTCGTGCGTTCGACTGTCGGCGAGCAGAAGGAGCTCCCGCCGGTCAGCGAGCTGGTCGATCGGAAAATCTTCGGCAACAGGCGCTAAACATGAAAAGAGGCTGGGTGTTTCCGTCCAGGCTCTTCCCATCACAGCCAGCCGCCAAAAGTTGAACGTCGCGTCCGCCATCCCGCGCTTGTCGCCGATCGGTGCCGATCCAACTGTGGTCTGCCCGGTCAAGCCAAAGCTCAACGCACCGCGGGAGACCTGGACGCATCCTTTGGCTTCGACCCAGCCGCTTCAGCTGGGTTGCGGGACTGCCACAAAGCCGAACGCTCCTTTTGCAAGATTTGCGATCCCCGTCTAAGGCGCCGCTCGTTTCCATTCCTCGGAGTTTGCAACGTGGCCGAGCCTGCCATTCTGCCGTTCGACTGGCAGGATCCGTTCGATCTCAATCACCAGCTCACGGACGAGGAGCGGCTCGTCCGCGACACGGCGGAAGGATATGCGCAGGAGAAACTTCTGCCGCGAGTGACGTCGGCCTACCTCGATGAGCGCTTCGACCGCGAGATCATGAGCGAATTCGGCGAGCTCGGCCTCCTGGGCGCGACAATCCCGCACGAATATGGCGGCGCCGGCCTTGGTTACGTCAGCTATGGCCTGATCGCCCGCGCCGTCGAGCGGGTCGACAGCGGTTACCGCTCAGCGATGTCGGTCCAGTCGAGCCTCGTGATGTATCCGATCTACGCCTACGGGTCCGAAGAGCAGCGGAAAAAATACCTGCCCAAGCTCGCGACTGGCGAATGGGTTGGATGCTTCGGCCTCACCGAACCCGACGCCGGCTCCGACCCCGGCAGCATGCGCACGCGCGCGCAGAAGGTGCAGGGCGGCTACATTCTCTCCGGCACGAAGATGTGGATCACCAACTCACCGATCGCCGACGTGTTCGTTGTGTGGGCCAAGTCGGACGCGCACGAAGGCAAGATCCGAGGCTTCGTTCTCGAGAAAGGTGCGAAGGGACTGACGGCTCCCAAGATCAAGGAAAAGCTATCGCTTCGGGCGTCGATCACCGGCGAGATCGTGATGGATGCAGTCGAGGTCGGCGAGGATGCGCTCCTGCCGAACGTCGAAGGTCTCAAAGGCCCGTTCGGCTGCCTCAATCGCGCACGCTACGGGATCAGCTGGGGCTCGATGGGCGCCGCCGAGGCCTGTTACCATGCCGCGCGGCAATACACCCTCGACCGCAAGCAGTTCGGAAGGCCCCTCGCCTCCAACCAGCTAATTCAGCTCAAGCTCGCCAACATGGTGACAGAGATCACCTTGGGACTTCAGGCGTCGCTTCGCGTCGGACGCCGTCTCGAAGCCGGCGAGCTAATCCCGGAGACGATCAGCCTCATCAAACGCAACAATTGCGGCAAGGCCCTGGATATCGCCCGCATCGCGCGTGACATGCATGGCGGCAACGGCATTTCCGCCGAATTCCAGGTCATGCGTCACGCGTCCAACCTGGAGACGGTCAACACCTATGAGGGCACGCACGACGTGCACGCCCTAATCATGGGCCGCGCGATTACGGGATTGAGCGCCTTCTAGATCGCGCTCTCAAGCGGAAGAGGCCGTCGCCACAGACTAATGGGTTCGTCGCGATAGACGCCGTCCGGCTGTCGCTCGAAGCCCAGGCGCCGAGCGAGGCTGATCGAAGGCTCGTTATCGAGTGAGATGATGGCCATGATTTCATCGGCATTGAGCGTTTGATCGGCCCAGGCAAGCAGGGCATCGCAAGCTTCTCGTGCAAGACCCTGCCCGTGCACTTCGGCGGCGAAAATGTAACCGAGCTCAGGCCGTCCTTCGATCGGGGGTTCGATCTCGCGATGATAGTCGAACAGGCCAACATGCCCAACGAGCTTGCCGTCGGACTTGCGCTCGGCAGCGAGAAGCCCCGTCCCTTGCAGCTGCCAGAGTCCAACGCCGCCAAGAAGTCGACGCCACGACTCCTCACGGCCGAAGAGGTGTCCACCGAAATGCTTCATGACCAAGGGGTCGGAAAGAATCGCGGCGTGCGCCGCAAGATCATCCTCGCAAAATCCGCGCAAGAGCAATCGCTCGGTCTCCAGCGTGGGAGCCGAGGTCAGCGGCGAAAATCGCACTACTTATTTTTTGCCGAGAGTGAGGCCGCCGAAACGCTTGTTGAAGCGCGCGACCTGGCCGCCTTCCGAAACCTGACGGGTGCCGCCAACCCAGGCTGGGTGAACCTTTGGATCGATGTCGAGGTGGAGCGTGTCACCTTGCTTGCCCCAGGTCGACCGGACCTGGAACTTGGTTCCATCGGTCATTTCGACATTGATCATGTGGTAGTCGGGATGGATACCGGACTTCATCTGATTTTTCCTTGAGTTAGCCGCTGGTTTCCGACCAGCGGCAGCAAGTCGAGCGGCGCCTCTACTAGGAGAGCGCCGAAGTTGCAACCGACGCGAAGTCAGGCTGGCTGGACGCTCTTTGCAGCGATCTTAGGAACGAGAAGTTCCGCGATGCGGAAGCCGCCGAACAACAGCAGTGCGTAGAAGAGATCGCCCGCCACCGTATTCTGGAAGAACGGAATGGCGGCGACGTAACAGGCCTCGAGCCCTGCGAACGTCCGCGGATAAATGCCGCTGAACATCCACATGCCGAAATTGGTGATAACGAAAAACAGGATCGAGCTGGCGATGGCGGCCGCGCCAACGCGAAGCGTCGAAACGCGGGTGAGCGCAGTCATGCCGATCATCACGATCAAGGCAACGCTGAAATAGACAGTCGCCTGTCCATGGTAAAATCCCAAAACCAGGTCGCTCAGCAGCAATGCCCCTAGAGGCGCGGCAAACGCCAACGCACGGCGGCCGAGGTAAGCGCCGCTAAACAGCGCCATTGCGTCGATCGGAGAGAAGTTCGGCGGATGCGGCACGAGACGGAGCGCGGCGGCAACGACGATCGCGGACAGGAGTGCAATGAGGCGGCTGTGGTTCGTGGTCATGTGGTTCCATTAATCGGCTTGAGCTGAATTTGACAGTCTGTCCCACCCACGCCAAGCAGGGCCAACGATCAGGGTGCCGCCCACGGACATTTCCGGCGGGGGCGGTTCAAAGGGAAGCCGGCGAAATTCCGGCGCTGTGCCCGCAACTGTGAAGCCGAAGGAGATCGAACGATCCTCAGCGGCGAAGTCAGGAACCTGCCTTGGTCCGTCGTCCGTTTCCCCGGCCGGGATCAGCCGTGGCGCGTGGGCGTGGTGCCCTCTGTGACGACATGTTCGTCAACAGGAGAATTCCATGCCCGCACTACCCATCGACAATTCAACCTTCGATTCTGGCCAGATCGTAATCACCGCGTCGCGCGCGCCGGAGACCGAGGCACGCACGCCGGCGAGCGTCACCATTATCGACCCACAGATGATCGAGCATCTCGACGAGCCGCTCATCAGTGCCCTGCTTCGCCTGACACCGTCCGCTGCGGTGGCGACATCCGGTCCCGCCGGGTCGCTGACCGAAGTGCGTATCCGCGGCGCCGAAGCCAATCATACGTTGTTGTTCGTCGACGGTATCAAGATTGACGATCCCGCCTCCGGCGACACCCCGCGTTACGAGATCCTGAATGCGGACCTAGCCTCTCGGATCGAGGTGATCCGCGGCCCGCAGTCAGCTCTCTGGGGCTCTGAGGCCATCGGCGGGGTGATCGCTGTGAATGGGCTCGACGATGCACCGGGATATACTGCAAATGCCGAAGCCGGTTCGTTCGGGCTTGTCCGCGGGAGCGGTTCCGCCTCGCTGGTGACGAGCCTGGCAAGCCTTTCAGGCGCGGTCGGCTATCAGCGAGCGAGCGGGATCAACAGCGTTGCGGGGCCGGGTGACAAGGACGGCTACCGCAACCTTTCGGGGCGGCTGCGCGGAACCTGGCACCCGCAGGCTAATATCGAAGTCGGCGCCTCCGCGCTCGCCCTCACCGGCCGCGACGAGTTCGACGGCTACGATCTATTCACGGGCGCCCATGTCGATACGCTGGACAGCAGTCGCAACCGGTTCGAAGCCGGACGGATCTGGGCCTCGATCGGCACGGGCAATTCGCCTTGGCGCGCCGAGATTGCCGGCTCCCTGCTCGGCTCGTCGAACACGAATTTCCTGGCTGATGTCGAACAAAACCGCACCCGCGGCACGCGTCGCAATCTGTCGTCCCAGCTGGAACGGCTCTTTACGACCGGATCAGTGACGCATCGGCTCATTCTCGCGGCGGACACCGAACGCGAAACCTTTCATGCACGCGATACCGCATTTGACGGATTTACCGACCAGGATCGGACGCGCCGGCACGAGTCCATCACTGCCGAATGGCGAGCCGAAACCAGGCAAATCACGGGCGACATCGCTGTCCGCCGCGATTTCTTCAACCGGTTCAAAGACGCGACAAGCCTGCGCGCGTCGCTGCTCGGCCAGCTCGGCAGCGGATTCACGATGACGGGCGCTTACGCTGAGGGCATTGCCCAGCCGACCTTTTTCGATCTTTACGGATTCTTCCCTGGAAACTTTGTTGGAAATTCGGATCTTAAGCCGGAAAGCTCTCGCGGGTTCGAAGTGTCGCTGCGCTATCGGCGAGGATCATTCGACGCGTCCTTGACGGGCTATCGGCAGCGCCTGCACGACGAGATCGTCAACAATGCCGATTTCACCAGCGTGCTCAATTCACCGGGAACCAGCAAGCGATCCGGTGTCGAAGCGACGGCCGGTTGGACGCTGGCGAAGAGTCTCCGGTTCTCAGCCAACTATGCCTATCTGAAGGCGACCCAACCTGATCCCGTTACCGGCGAGCAGTTCACCGAGGCGCGGAGACCCAAGCACAGCGGATCCGTCGCGGTCGATGGGACGACCGGACGTTTCAGTTACGGCGCGTCTGTCGCTTATGTGGGTCGGCATCTCGACAATCGCGACACCTTCCCGTTCGATCGCGTCGTGTTGGGCTCGTATTGGCTGGCCGACGCGCGCATCGGCGTCACGCTTCGTTCCGGTATTGAGCTGTTCGTCCGAGGCTCGAACCTGCTCAATCAACATTATCAGGACGTGTTCAGCTACCGCACCGAGGGGCGCGCGGGTTATGCCGGAGTCAGGCTTAGCGGTCGCTGAAGATCAGGCGGCGGGCGGATCGGCGATCATCGCGGTGAAGCTCGCCTCCGCAGCAAGCTTGCCGTCGATCGTCGCGCGTCCGGCGAATTTGCAAACGCTCGAGCGCTTCTGGACGAATTCGACCTCGAGCTTGAGGAGCACGCCAGGCTCGACCGGCTGGCGGAACTTCGCCCCTTCGATCGCCATGAAATAAACGAGCTTGCCCGTTCCAGCGAGGCCGAGCGCTTCGACCGCGAGGACTCCGGCAGCCTGCGCCAGCGCTTCGACAATCAATACGCCCGGCATGATCGGCCGCGCGGGGAAGTGGCCCTGAAAGAAGGGCTCGTTGATGGTCACTGCCTTGATCGCGACGATGCCCTTCTCAGGGTCGAGGCTCTCGACCCGGTCGACGAGCAGCATTGGATAGCGGTGCGGCAGCGCCGCCATCACCCGCTTGATGTCGAGCGGTCCGATAGCGGCGCTAGCCGGTTGGTCGTTCATCCGCGCTTAGCGGCCCTGCGGCTGGTTCGTCCGCGCCGGTGCAGGGGCCGTGGTAGCAACGGACGGCAACGCCGCGTTCAGCGCCGTGATTACGTCATTGCTCACGTCGAGAGCTGCGCCGCTGGCGAGCGTCGCGCGCTGCTCCACGAGCAAGTTAGCTCCACGCCGTTGCATGACCTGCGAATAGATCGGGCCAAGCTTGTCGCCGATCTGCTTCTGGATGTAGGCCTGGTTGGCCTGAAGCTGAGCGCGTCCGCGCTCGACTTCCACTTGCGCCTGCTGCGCCTTGGTCTGGAACGCCTTCACGCGCGCCTGGAGCGCAGCGTCTGGCTCTTTCCCTTTGAGAGCGTCGACCGCAGCCTGGATCGAATTGCGTTCAGTCTCGAGCGGCGCGCCCAAAGCCTTCTCGCGATTTTGCTCAGCGGCAAGCTGGCCCTGAAGTGCGGTATTTGCCGCCTTGCAGGCGTTGCAGTCCGACGTGACCTTGTCGAGGTCGACGACCGCAATGATGGCGCCCGGGATCGCCTGGGCCTGAGCAGCCGACGGCACGATTGCCGCAGCCACGAACGAAGCAGAAATGAGCAGAGTCTTCATCAGAATTGGGTTCCTACGTTGAAGGTGAACAATTTTGTGTCATCGCCCTTTTGTTTGAGAATTGCCTTGGCGAGATCGAGGCGCAGCGGACCAAAAGGCGAGGTCCAATTGACGCCGATGCCGACCGAAAGGCGCGGCCTTGGCGAATCGCCGAGGAATTCTTCCCTGAAGCCTGGCGCCGAAGCGAAATTGGCAACCGTGTGCGCGGTCCCGCTATAATCAACGCTGCAGTCCGAAACGGGACTCGTGAACGTTGTGATATCCGTCGTATTTGAGGCAGACGGCGAGCAAATGTATTTCGCGTCGATGAGCTGCGGCCTGGCAACATTCCACAGCGATCCCACATCGACATACGCAGACGGCCTCAAGCCCATGCTCTTGAGCCCTGAGCTGACCGGAAACTCGACTTCGAGCCGCCCCATATAATAGGCACGGCCACCGATTGCGTCCGTGACGTCCTTCTTGATGTCGAGGACGCCGAGAGTGCCATCGGTATTATAAGGTATGCGCACGATGCGCGGGCCAATGCCGCGGATGTCGAAACCGCGCAGTCCCGGATCGAAGAAGCGGTCCGTCAGACGAATGGCGTCGCGTCCGGGACCCGGCGATTTCTGCAGCGGAGCAATATAGCCGCCCTCGCCATGCAGGGACACGACCCAGCCGGCCCCAACGCTTTTGTACTTGGTCGCATCGAACCTCGACCGGATATACCTGACGTCGCCGCCAAGGCCCGCAAAATCCTCCGACAAGGTCATGTGCTGACCCCGGGTCGGGTGAATTGCGTCGGTGTCGTCGTAGATGGTCGAGAAACCGATAGACGAAGTCACGCGATTGCCGATTTCGTCGCAGAGATAGCGGCCGGCCTTGAGCGGATCGCAAACCGCAGGCAGCGGTCCGCTTCCGTCGGGGTCGGTGTAGAAGGTTCCCTTATCGAGCGAGACCTTGTCTCCCTCGAGCGTGTAGCGGCCGCCGAAGTTCCAATATTCGGTCATCGGGAAGCCGAACGACAGCGTTCCACCCGTGCTCAGCTCGGAATAAGTCGTGTTGCGATTAGTCCCGATGAAATTGAAGCTGCGATAGTCGCGCCGGAACAGCCGGCCGCCGAGCAGAATGTTCTTGTCGAGGAAATAAGGCTCGACGAAGCCTGCCTCGACGGATTTCGAATAAACGGACCAGTTGACTGACGCATCGACCGTTTGGCCCTTGCCCATGAAGTTGTTCTGGGAGATCGCGAGTTGGATGACCGCTTTCTCGAGGCTTGAATAACCACCCGACAAGGACAGCTGCCCGGTCGGCTTCTCCTCGACGGCAACCCCGAGTACCACCCGGTCGGGCGACGATCCCTCGGTCTGCTTGACCTCGAGCTTGTCCTGAAAGAAGCCAAGGCTCTGGATCCGGTCCTGGCTGCGCTTCACCTTGAGCGCGTTGAAGGCGTCGCCCTCGTTAAGACGGAATTCGCGCCGGATCACCTTATCGCGCGTCGAAGTATTGCCGGTGATGTCGATCCGCTCGACATAGACGCGCGGAGTCGGCGTGACCTTGATGGTAAGATTCATCAGGCGCTTGTCGGCGTCACGGTTATAGGCCGGGTTGATGTCGGCGAACGCATAACCGAGGTTGCCCGCCGCCTCGTTGAGGTTCGTCATCGCGTCCTCAACCTGCTTCGCATTGAACCAGCCGCCAGGCCGGATCTTCGCAATCTTCAACACCTCGGCGTTGGGGAAGTCGCGCAGCGCGCTGTCGGCCTCGACGGTGCCGAACTTGTAGCGTGGACCTTCCTCGACGACGTAGGTGATGACGAAATCGCGGCGGTCGGGAGTGAGCTCGGCGAGCGCCGAGACGACGCGGAAATCGGCATAGCCCTGCGTCAGGTAGTAAGCGCGGAGCTTCTGCTGGTCGGCCGCAAGGCGGTCGGGATCGTAGGTATCGTTCGACTTTAGGAACCCGAGGACTCCGCCAGCCTGCCGAGTGTACATTTCCTTGCGCAGGCGCGCGTCGGAGAAGTGCTCATTGCCGAGGATATTGATCGCGCGAACTTTCGCGAGATCACCTTCGTAAATCTCGAAAACGACGTCGACGCGGTTCTGGTCGAGCTGAACGATCTTGGGATCGACACGCGCTGCAAAGCGGCCCTGTCGTCGATAGAGCTCGAGGATTCGGTCAACGTCGGAGCGAACTGCGCTGCGTGTAAAGATCTGGCGCGGTGCGAGCTTGATCTCCGGCGTGATCTTGTCGTCCTTGATGTGCTTGTTGCCCTCAAGGATGATGCGGTTGATCACCGGGTTCTCGCGCACGTTGATGACGAGGTCGCCAGTGTCGCCACCATTGATCGTCACGTCCGCGAACAGCTGCGTGTCGTAGAGAGCCTTCAGCGCCTGATCGAGAGTTTCGGCGGTGTAGGTCTGGCCAGGTGAAAGATTCGCGTAAGCGCGGATCGTCTCGGGCTCGAGCCGCTGGTTACCCTTGACGGCGATTGACCGAATCGTCCGCTCGACCGGTGCCGGGGTTTCAGCAGGAGTTGGGTTCGCTGCCGGGGCGGCGGGCCCCTGCTGAGTCGCTGGCGTCGACGCGGGTGCTGGCCGGGCCGGTGCGGGAGCAGCCTGCGCCCAGAGCGGAGCCGCGGAGCCGCCAAGCACCGTTCCTACCATCAGGAGAGCGCCGGCTCGCCGCCTAAAACGATATGTTCTTGAAACCACGCATCCCCGCCTTGTCGTGCAATTGGTGCAGCGGCGCGCTTCGCCGCAAAGCCCCGGTTGGTGCCGCCCTGCCCTAACCCTCTTAGCCAATCAAGCGTTCAAGCTCGGTCCAAAGCCCAAGATCGTTCCCGGTAACAAAAAGCAACAGAGTGAGGATGAGCGCGAGCCCGCCGCGGAAGGCCCAATCGAGCGCCTCCACCGTGACGGGACGCCGTCTGACGGTCTCAATGACGTAAAAGAAGAGGTGCCCTCCATCGAGCATGGGGACTGGCAAGAGGTTGATGAATCCGAGATTAATTGACAGCAACGCAAGCAGATTGATGAAGTCCAAAGGCCCCAAGGTTGCGACATCCCCCGCAACCCTCGCGATGCTGATTGGGCCGCCAATCTGTTTTGGCGAAACATAACCTCGAATCATCTGACCGACGGTGTCGACAATTGCGCCGGTGAGCCGAGCAGTTTGATTGACGGCTGCAGGCACGGCGCGAGCAATCGGCATTGGCTGCAGCTGCTGGGTGCTCGGGGTGATTCCCAGGACGCCTCGGCGGATTGGCTCGCCGTTGGCCGCCCTAAGCGACGTATCACTGCCCAATTTGACTTGCAGCTGGCTCGTTGCGTCCCCCCTCTGCACGACGATGTTGACGGTTTCGCCCGGCCGGACCGCGGTTGCATTGAATAAATCTGCGAACGTCGGAGTGGACCGTCCGGCGAGCGAGAGAATGCGGTCCCCACGCTGAATACCCGCTTGAGCCGCGGGTGATTTCTTGAGAACTTCGCCTACGACACTCGAGGTCGGAGCGCCGACGGTCGCGAAGAAGGTCGCGAATATGGCGATTGCGAGAATGAAATTGGCGAGTGGCCCAGCAAGAACGACGAGGAAGCGTTGCCACACAGGCCGCAATTGAAACGCATGTTGGCGTAGCTCGGGCGCGATGTTCTCAAGTTCGGAAGGGTTACTTGCCGGGCTCATGTCGCCAACGAATCGGACGTAGCCGCCCAAGGGAAGCCATGCGATCTTCCATCGCGTCCCCCGCCGGTCGGTCCAGCCGAACAGCTCATGACCGAAACCGATCGAGAAGGCCTCTGCCCGGATGCCGAACAGGCGGGCTACCAAATAGTGGCCGAGCTCGTGGAAGAAGACGAGCGGACCGAGCAAACAGACGAAGGCCAGCGGAACAAGCCAGAATGGGGCGTGCGGCAACATTTCAGGGACAGCTCGCCTTCATCATGGCGCGGGCACGCTCTCGCGTCACGCGGTCAATCTCCAAAACATCGCCAATTGAACTCGGCGCATCGAATTTGGCGCCGCCGAGCGCCTCTTCAACGAGGTGGGTAATGTCGGGGAAGCGGATGTCACCGTCAAGGAAGGCCGCGACCGCCACCTCGTTGGCCGCGTTCAGTACCACCGGAGCAGCGCCGCCGGCCTCGAGCGCTTCGCGGGCAAGCCGCAAGGCCGGGAATCGGCCCTGATCTGGCAATTCGAATTCGAGACGGGCAATGGCGGCAAGATCGAGCCTTTGCGCTGGCGTCTCAATGCGCTCTGGCCAGGCGAGGGCATAGGCGATCGGGATACGCATGTCTGGGCTGCCGAGCTGGGCAAGGACGGACCCATCGACGAACTCGACCATCGAATGGATCACCGATTGAGGGTGGATCAGAATGTCGATCCGGCCTGAGGGGAGGCCGAAGAGATAATGTGCCTCGAGCAGCTCAAGTCCCTTGTTCATCAAAGTGGCCGAATCGACCGAGATCTTGGCCCCCATCGTCCAGTTGGGATGGGCTACTGCTTGTGCCGGCGTAGCAGCGGAGATTGTCTCCGCGGACGCGGTACGAAACGGGCCTCCGCTCGCGGTCAGAATTATTTTTGAGACATGATCAACGCAGTTACCAGCAAGGCACTGAAAAATAGCATTATGTTCGCTGTCTACCGGCAGCAACGTCGCGCCCTTTGCTGCAGCAGCGTCGGTCATCAGACGGCCGGCAGTGACCAGCGCCTCTTTATTCGCGAGGGCGACGATCTTGCCAGCTTCGATCGCGGCCATCACGGGCCGTAATCCGGCGCAGCCTACGATGGCAGCAATGACGAGATCCGCCTCGCCGACAGCGGCCTCTACCAACGCTTCACTTCCTGCCGCAGCTCGGCAGTTGGCGCCGACCAGCAGCTCCGCCAAGTCGGCATATCGACTTTCATCGGCGACAACGGCCAGCGAGGCACCTGTGCGGCGAACGATTTCGGCGAGTGCTTCGACATTGGTCGCAGCAGTTACAGCAGTAACTTTGAACCGTTCGCGATTCCGCTCGATCAGGTCGACGGTCGACTTACCAATCGAGCCGGTGGCCCCAAGGATGGCGATCTTGCGCATCAGGTCAGCCCCATTAGCTGCGCAGCCGCGGTTAGCACAGCCACCGGCACGAGACCGTCCAGACGATCGAGCACGCCGCCATGTCCGGGAAGCCACGTACCCGAATCCTTCACTCCGGCGCGACGTTTCATCCAGCTCTCGAACAAGTCGCCACCCTGCGCTAATGCAGCGAGAGGCGGCGCAAGAACCAGCAATGGATTTCCAAGGCCCATCGCCAGCACCCAAGCGCCGCCGAAGAGGGTTGCCGCGCAAATCCCGCCGTAGAGGCCTTCAACCGTCTTGTTGGGGCTGATTGACGGCGCAAGTTTACGCTTGCCGAAGTTTCGTCCGGTGAAATAGGCGCCGATGTCCGTCGACCAGGTCACAATGAAGGTCCAGATGAGCAGGGTAAGTCCATGTGTGTCGCGTTCGCGAATCCACAACAGCGCAAGCGCTGGGAGTAAGGCATAAACGAAGCCGCCGAAATACCAGCCGGCACCCCAGTCGCGAACGATCCTTGTCCATTCGTAGAACATTACGGTGGCAACAGCGGCCACGAAATAGGCGAATAAATTGCCTCCGTGCACGGCCGCAAGCAGCGCAATCGCGATCAGGACGACGCCAGTAAGCGTCCGGACGAGGAGTTCGCTCATCGGCCCCCGAAACGGCGGTTACGCGCAGCGAAGGCCTGCAGCGCGTCCGAAAATGCTCGTTCGTCGAAGTCTGGCCAGAGAATGTCCAGAAACAACAGTTCGGCGTATGCCGCCTGCCACAGCAGGAAATTGGATAGGCGCACTTCGCCTGAAGTTCGGATCATCAGGTCGAGTTCCGGCAGGCCCGCGGTTTGGAGCTCCGCAGCGATATCGGCTTCGCCGATCGAGGAAGGCTCGATTTCACCTGCCTTTGCTTTGGCCGCAAGCGTACGCGCCGCCCCTGTGATTTCCGCGCGAGACCCATAGTTGAGCGCAATCACGAGCGTCAGGCGCGTATTGCCTGCGGTTCGCTCGACTACGCGATTGAGCCGCTCGACGAGCTCAGGGCCGAAGGCGGAATAGTCGCCGATCAGCTTCAGCTTCACTCGCTCTTTTTCGAGCGTCTTGAGCTCTCGCTCGAGATAGAAGCGCATCAATGCCGTAAGGTCGGAGATTTCTTCGTCACTCCGCCTCCAGTTCTCAGACGAGAAGGCGTAGATGGTCAGCACCTCGACCCCATTGTCCGCCGCCGCCTGGAGAGCCCGTCGCACGGCCTCGGCCCCCGCACGATGCCCCGCGCCGCGCGGCAAGCCCCGTTGCTTGGCCCATCGGCCATTGCCGTCCATGATGATCGCGACGTGGCGCGGGACCCTGCTTCCCCCTGCGAGCCCGGCCGCGCCCTCTGTCGGGGCCGGTGCCGGGGTCACTTGCCGAGGATTTCCTTTTCCTTAGTAGCTGCCGCCTCATCGATCTCCTTGATCGTGTCGTCAGTCAGCTTTTGGACGTCATGTTCCAGGCGCTTGCGCTCGTCTTCGCTGATCTCATGCTTGCGCTCATCGATTTTGAGATGGTCCATTCCGTCGCGGCGGACGTTGCGAACGGCAATTCGCGCTTTTTCGGCATATTGGCCGACGAGCTTGGCGAGCTCCTTGCGCCGTTCCTCGGTCAGCTCCGGAATGGGTAGCCGGATAAGCTGGCCATCGGTGATCGGGTTTATGCCGAGCCCTGCATTGCGGATCGCTTTTTCGACAGGCTGAACGTTAGAGCGATCCCACACCTGCACCGACAACATTCGCGGCTCCGGGGTTGAAACCGTCGCAACCTGATTCAATGGCATGTTCGTGCCATAGACTTCAACTTGGACGGGATCGAGCAGCGCCGTGGAAGCGCGTCCAGTTCGAAGACCGCCAAGGTCGTGCCGGAAGGCCTCGACCGCACCATGCATGCGGCGTTTGAGGTCGTCGGTGCTGATGGTCGTCGTCATACCCTATTCTCCGTCCTGGACGATCGTCGCCGTTCCTCCGCCCTCAATGACCTGGGCTAGGTTGCCCGGCTGGCGAATATTGAACACGACGATCGGAATATTGTTGTCGCGGCAAAGCGCGACGGCGGCGGCATCCATAACCTTGAGATTATCTGTCAGGACCTTGCTGAATGTCACTGTTTCATAACGCGTAGCGCTTGAGACCTTTTTGGGATCGGCGGTATAAATGCCGTCGACGCTGGTGCCCTTGAACAAGGCGTCGCAGCCCATTTCGGCCGCGCGCAGGGCCGCAGCCGTATCAGTCGTGAAAAACGGATTGCCCGTGCCTGCGGCGAACAGGACGATCCGTCCCTTCTCGAGGTGTCTAAGCGCCCGCCGGCGGATGTAGGGCTCCGACACGCTCGCCATTGGGATCGCCGAAAGCACCCGCGTGTCGACGCCAAGTTTTTCAAGCGCATTCTGCAGCGCCAGAGCATTCATGACGGTGGCCAGCATGCCCATGTAATCCGCGGTGGCGCGGTCGAAGCCCTTTGCGGCGGCAGCCATGCCTCGGAAGATGTTGCCGCCGCCAACGACAAGGCACAGCTCATGCCCTTGAGCCTTTGCGGCAGCGATCTCGCCGGCGAGGCCTGCGACCGCATCCGGATCGATGCCAAACTGCCCCTGGCCCATCAAAGCCTCGCCCGAGAGCTTCAGCAGGATTCGGTTGAAGCGTGGACGGCTCATTGGGCGGTCTGTCCTGCAGATGTAACAAGGGCGGCCACGCCTTTATGGCGCAGCCGCCCCGTTGCCAACTGCCTTGCGGCAGTTGTTGAAGTTTAGGCGACCGGTTCGGCCTTGTTGGTGCCAGCCGCCGCCGCGACCTCGGCTGCAAAGTCCTCCTGCTTCCGCTCGATGCCTTCGCCAAGCTGGAAACGGACGAATCCCGCCAAAGCGATGGGGACGCCGGCTTCCTTCGCCGCGGCTGACACGACGTCGGCGATGGGAGTCTTGTTGTCCCGGACGAACAGCTGAGTGAGGAGCGCGTTTTCCTTGCGGAACTTGGCGAGGCCACCTTCCACCATTTTTTCGATGATGTTGTCAGGCTTGCCGCTCTCCTTCGCCTTTTCCATGGCGATCGAGCGCTCACGCTCGACCAGAGCGGGATCCAGAGAATCGGCGTCTAGCGCCTGCGGATGAGCCGCAGCGACGTGCTGGGCGATGTGGCGGCCCAGTTCGTTCAACGTCGCGCTCGGCGCCGCGCTCTCCAGTGCAACGAGAACGCCGATCTTGCCGAGGTTCGGGGCGACCTGGTTGTGGACGTAAGCTACGACCGCTCCCTGGTTCACCTCGAGCACCGCGGCACGGCGGAGCGACTGGTTCTCGCCGATCTTAGCGATGTTGTCGGTCAGCTTGTCCTGGACCGTCCCGCCGTTCGGATATTGCGCAGCAGCAAGCGCCTCGACGTCAGTGCCGTTGTCGAGCGCCAGCTTCGCAACGTTGCGCACGAAATCCTGGAAAAGCTCATTCTTGGCGACGAAGTCCGTCTCGGAATTGACCTCGACGAGCGCGCCGCGAGTGCCCTCGATGGCCGCGCCGACAAGACCTTCGGCCGCGGTCCGGCCCGCCTTCTTCGCGGCAGCCGACAGGCCCTTTGCGCGCAGCCAGTCGATCGCGGCTTCCATCTCGCCGTTGTTCTCGGCGAGCGCCTTCTTGCAGTCCATCATGCCGGCGCCGGTGCGCTCGCGCAATTCCTTCACACTCGCGGCCGTGATCTCAGCCATGTTATTCTTCCTCTGATCTCCCCTCCCTCACAGGGAGGGACCGGGGGGTGGGTCTTAAGGTGGAGAGGTGGGGACGTTCGACCCACCCCTCAATCCCCTCCCGGCCCGGGAGGGGAAGCAATCAGGCTCCCAGCGCCGCTTCTGTCGGCGGTTCGGCCATTTCGCCGATGTCCTGACCGCGAGCCGCGGCGTTGCCCGTGCGGCCCTCCTTCACTGCCTGTGCCACTGCGTCGGTGTAGAGGCGGATCGCGCGGCTCGCATCGTCATTGCCTGGTACCGGAAAAGCGATTCCGGACGGATCACTGTTCGAATCGAGGATTGCCACAACCGGAATTCCAAGCGTGTTTGCTTCCTTGATCGCCAGCTCTTCCTTGTTCGTGTCGACCACGAACATGATGTCAGGAAGGCCGCCCATGTCGCGGATGCCGCCAAGACTCTTCTCGAGCTTGTCGCGCTCGCGGGTAAGCTGGAGAACTTCCTTCTTGGTGAGGCCCGCGGTGTCACCCGACAGCTGTTCCTCAAGGCTCTTGAGACGCTTGATCGAGTTGGAAATCGTCTTCCAGTTGGTCAGCATGCCGCCGAGCCAGCGATGATTGACGAAATGCTGGCCCGAAGTCTGGGCAGATTCAGCGATTGCGTCCTGCGCCTGGCGCTTGGTGCCGACGAACAGCACCTTTCCGCCCCGCGCAACGGTCTGCTGGACGAAATCCAGCGCGCGCGCGAACAACGGAACGGTCTGCGACAGGTCGATGATGTGCACCCCGTTGCGATCGCCGAAGATGTACGGCTTCATCTTGGGGTTCCAGCGGTGGGTTTGGTGGCCGAAATGCGCTCCGGCCTCGAGCAATTGCTGCATGGTGACGACAGTCGCCGCCATTGGTCTTCTCCTTCCGGTTCTGCCTCGGCGGAGCCAGTCACCAGCCTTTCGGCCGGCACCGGTATGTCAGCTCCGCCTGTGGGATGGGGGCGCACCTAGTCGAAGAGCACGGTTCTTTCAAGGGCTTGGCATATGCGCGGACAAGGGTGACTTGACAGATAAGAACAAACAGAGAACATTGTTCACCTCAATGGAGGCTGAACGTGATGACCGTAGCTCTTGGTACCCTGCCCTTTCTCGCGACATTGTGGCTTCTTTTGGTCCTGGGTGCATC
>JANWLR010000039.1 GCA_025450755.1 Sphingomicrobium sp.
CATCGTTTTCGATTCCGCCACCATACCCCGGCGCACGGCCGTGGCTGATGGTCAGGCCGCTGATGTTGACGTTGAATCCAGAGTCCACCTCGAAAACGCGGCTGGCGTTGTTGCCGCTGACCGCAATCCGATTCGCTCCCGGCCCATCAATGGTCACGCTGTCAGCGACCTGCAGTTCGCTGGCCAGCGTGATGGTGCCGTGCAGGCCGTGGGCAAAGACGACGGTGTCGGCCCCTGAACTGGCCGCGACGATCGCCGCCCGCAGGGAGCCAGCCCCGCTGTCGTTGAGGTTAATCACGGCATATGTGCTGAACAGGACTCGCTCCTCCAAGGCCAGGACTTGGGGCAAAAGGCGTCGCCGGAATTGCGATCGACGACCTGCGACCAAGCGATCCCGTTTTGATATGAATGGTGTGAACATGTGCATCTCCAAGAAAAATGAAAAGCCACTGTGGTGTGTTGTTCGTGCGGGATCGCCCGCTTGAACCATCTGCCACCAGAGAATCACGCTTAAAACCGCGTTACAGCAGCGGCGACAGCAACAAATCGCAATAGAAGAACATCTCGTGCTTTGGCAGTGCCGCTTGACCGCCGCCCGAGCCTCGCGGTGCCCCGCCACGATTGCGACGCCCGCCGAACAGTGCTTCGATGAAATGCCCAATGAGCTTGCGCATATGCATCTCCATTCGTTGGACGGAATCATTTACCCGAAGCCCCACGCCACCGTCGCGCCGATGCCGTTAGTGGCGGGAAATGCGCGCAACACCCGACAGGAATTCCGAAATTTGGTTGAGGTGACGATTGGAAGGACGGTGTTAGCTTGCGGCGGCCGCGCCTTTGCGAACAATGAACGCACCACCTCGGGCAGATCGAGATCGGACGGCGTCCTTATGGACCCGATAGCTCCAGAGCAGTTGACTCGCCTACTCGGCGAGGCCGCGGGCGGGGACTCCCATGCCGCGCAGGAATTGCTGCCGCTTGTGTATGAGCAATTGCGGGAACTGGCCCGGCGTCGCATGACCGACGAGCGGGCCGCGCACACGCTCCAGGCGACGGCGCTGGTCCACGAGGCATACCTGCGGCTCGTGGGCAACCGCCAGGTTCCCTGGTCAGGGCGGGCGCATTTTTTCGCAGCGGCGGCGGAAGCGATGCGGCGGATCCTCATCGACCACGCCCGCGCCCACCGCGGCCCCAAGCGTGGCAACGGCCAACGACCCGTGCCCCTCAGCGTCCTGGACCTCGCCGTCGCCGACCAATCCGCGGAAATCCTGTCGCTTGACGAAGCCGTTTCTCGCCTTGAAGCAGTGTCGGGCGACCTCGCCCAGGTCGTTCGCTTGCGCTTCTATGCCGGGCTGAGCGTCGAGGAAGCCGCCGAAGTGATTGGCGTCGCGCCCCGAACGGTCGAACGTCGTTGGGCGGCGGCGCGGGCGTGGTTGTTCCGCGAGCTGGAGTACGACGACCGCTAGCATCTCCAGACCCGCGAGTCGGTCCTGCGCTCGTGTATATGTCACTGGCCTGAGGAACCCTATGGCGTTGGCGCAAAAACGTGCGTCGCCGATACGACATTACGAGGCGCTGGTGCTTTGCATCTCCGCGCTTCGACTTCCTCTTTCGCCGGCGGAGCGGTTGGAATTCCTCGATGACGCTATCGAGTCGTGTGATCGGCTCATCGAATTATTCGCTCCAGCCGAGTCTTCCCAGGGGCCCGACGCCAAGTCGTGAGTCTGCCATGAATGCATTTACGCAAAGCCGAGCGTTGGAAATCTTCATGGAGGCCATCGAGACGCCCGAGTCGAAGCGGGAAGAATTCATTCTCATGACCTGCGGCAATGATGCGGCGCTGATTCAAGATGTTCGCTCGCTGCTGAAGTCCCATTCCCGCGCGGGTCAATTCCTGGGTACTCCGACGCTCGACGGGTGCAGCGACCGCCTCACGTTGCCTTTGGGCGACAGTGACGCAATCAGGTCGCCAATGAGCCGATTTGGCGATTACGAGCTGATCCAGCAGATCGCTTCGGGCGGTATGGGTGTGGTCTATAAGGCCCGACAACTGAGCCTCGGCCGGGTCGTCGCGCTGAAGATGATCCTTGCCGGGCGGTTCGCCAGCGAGCGGGAGGTGCAGCGCTTCCGCGCCGAAGCCGAGGCCGTGGCCAGCCTGGAGCATCCCAACATTGTGCCGATCTACGAGGTGGGAGAGCACGAAGGACGGCACTATTACAGCATGAAGCTCGTCGAAGGCGGAAGGCTGGCGGAGCACCTTCCCCGCTTCATGAACGACCACCGCGCCGCCGCGCGACTGATGGCGACCGTCGCGCGCGCAGTGCACCACGCCCACCAGCGCGGGATCCTGCATCGCGACCTCAAGCCGGGCAATATCCTTCTGGATGCCACGGGTCAGCCGCATATAACCGACTTGGGACTGGCACGGCGGCTGACCGCCAACGCGGGTTTCACAATCTCGGGCGCTGTGATGGGCACGCCCTGCTACATGGCGCCGGAGCAGGCGCGATCCGAAAAGGGCCTCACCACCGCCGCGGATATCTATAGTCTTGGCGCGATCCTCTACGAGCTGTTTACCGGACAACCGCCTTTCCAGTCAGAGACGGTCGCGGAAACACTCCGCCAGGTGCGCGAAAGCGAGCCAGCCCGGCTCTCGTCATTAAACCCACGGGTCGATCGGGATTTGGAGACGATCTGCCTCAAGTGCCTGCAAAAGGAACCGCTGAGGCGGTATGGCTCCGCGCAGGACTTGGCGGATGACTTGGAGCGATGGCTCAGCGATGAGCCAGTCCACGCACGCCCCGTCGGCGGGCCCGAGCGGGTTTGGCGGTGGTGCCGCCGAAGGCCCGCGATCACATTTTCGGTGGCCGCTCTCCTATGCCTTGGGATGGCTATCGGGATTGCCGTCAACCGTCTGCACCGCGCGGCGGTGCAACAACGTATGCGACAGAACGCGGCGTTGGATCGGGAAAATAAGGCCCGGGAGCGGGCCGACTCGGTTAGTCAGTTCGTTCGAACCCTCCTCGCCCACGCCCAACCCTCCGCGCGTGGGACGGGCAGGGATCTTCATGTGGCCGATCTGCTGGATCTGGCGTCCCGCGAGCTGGAATTGACCTTTCGGTCGCAGCCGCAGTCCGAGGTCGAGGCACGCGCGGTGCTTGCCGATGCGTATCGGAACTTATCGCTGCACGAGCGGGCGCGCGACAACTTTCGGCGCGCCTATCTTCTATCCAAAGACCTCCCCGGTGGCGAGGAGTCAGAGCAAACATTGCGGCTGGCGGCAGGATGGGCGTATTACGGCTCTCTGGAGTTTGCCCAGCAGACTTACCAAACGGCTCTGAGGAAGTTAGGGGAATCTCATCCCGTGACGGTAGATGCGGCCAACAGTGTCGCCGCTTGCCTTTTCAATCGCGCTGCGGTTTCTCCTTATCGGGCCGACGATGCCCATCAAGCCGAACAAATCCTTCGACAAGTTGTCGCCGCAGCCGGCAAGCGACCGTCAGGAACGGCCGATCCGGCGGCGGCTTACCGCTATGCCAATCATCTCGCGGGCGTCCTTATCTTCGAGAGCAAATTTACCGAGGCGGCACAAGTGGCCGCCGCGGCGCTGGAGCGCGCCAAAAACGAGCCGCCCGAGGTCATGCCTTCACGCGGGCCGCTGGGCTTAAGCCTGGCTACTGCCCTGCTCGGGGAGGGAGAGCTGTCTGAAGCAACCCGCGTCGCCGGCGAAACCTTTGATTATGACTGCGCTTCAGTTGGCAACTTTCATTCGCACACGATGCGCATGCTTCGCCTTTACACTCGGTTGCTGCAGCGTACAGGTCGAGCGGACCAGGCCGACCGGTTATTGGAGCAGAACCTCGGTCTCGCGCGCGCGGTTTTCCCCCAGGGCGACGACGCCGTCATTGATTTGCTATTGACCCTCGGACGTTTTCGCATTGAAGACCAGCGGAGCAAAGAGGGTCTGCCATTGATCGCCCAGGCCGCGCAGATGCGGCGCCGCCTATACGGACTTTCAGACGTCAGCGGTTGCGCCTGGCTGCGCGAATCCCTGCTCCGTTCACTGGGCTCCGGCACAAAAGCACGCGGCACCCTCGGCGCTCAGGTCTTCTGCGCACTGGAAGACTTTTGGCGGGACAATCCGCTTGACTTACCCGGCGTTGAGCAAGTCAATCCCTCCTCAATCGCGTATTCGTTGATTCGTTACGATGTTCCCGCCAACCCGGTTGTCGCCGTCGGGACGCTTGCCGAATTATCCGAGCCGGAGAAATTGAATCCGGGCCTCTACGTGTTGTCGCTGGACGGTCGGCCGGCGGGAGGTCGATCGCTTAGGCAGGCGACGTGGCTGCTGATCTGCAATTGGGACGTTTCAATTTTCCCTGGGGATCACATCCAGGCGTCCGGACCACTGCTCCCGCCTTCCGCCGCCGAACATTTGCAGGTATCGGGCCTCGCCTTCATGAATATCTTGAAGGACGCTCCCGCGCGGCCTGCCCAATACCTGTTCACTCAGGCGACGACCGAACTTGAATTGCCCGCCGGAAGATACCGATTTGATGGCACTTCCGATGACGGTATGCGGATTTACGTCGACGGCCGGAGAATCATCAATGCCTGGTCAGCGCATGAGCCGCGGCGGGATTTCGCCAATCTTGTGCTGGATTCCGGACCGCATCAGATCCGCGTCGAGCACTTTCAACAGGGTAGCGAGTCGATGTTGTGGTTCAGACTGCAACCACTGTCGGTGGCGGCGGCAACGTTGACCGATGCGCTGGGCGGCCGTCCGCTTCGCACGCTCCAGCGGGCCATCGATTCGCAAAGCGAGGCGACGGGTCCCGAGGCCATGGCGGCTCGGGCCACGCTATACGCGCAGCAAGGCAAGTTCGACAAAGCTCTAAGGGACTATGCTGCCGCCATCGAATTGGATTCATCCGAGCCCCTTTGGTTACAACAGTGCGCGCTCTTGTCGCTGCTGAGCGGTGACGTGGCCGGATACCGGCGATGGCGACGCCAGCTCCTTGAGCGATGGGGCCAGTCCGATGATCCGAGGGTCTGGGCGCGGACTGCGCTGGTCGCCTCGCTCGGGCCGGCCGATCCAGGCATGACATTGCCATCGCCAGTGCATGTCATGTTCGACTCCTCTATCGGCTCCGAGGCGTTGGCGTTGCATCAATTGGCGCAAGGCATCGTCGAGTACCGCGCCGGGCACCGTCCCCTGGCAATTCCGCTGCTTATCGAGGCGGCACAGGGACCGCTCACAGCTTCGGCACGCGCCACCGCCAAGCTATTCGCCGCAATGGCTGCTCATCGGGCGCCGGACGACCGCCAGGCGTTTTTTCGCGAGGCGGCGATCGGAATCGCTCGACCATCGGACACTGTCGATCTCGAACTGGACGCCGCCGACGTTCAGGACAATCTGATTCATCAAA
>JANWLR010000040.1 GCA_025450755.1 Sphingomicrobium sp.
TCTGCAATTTCCAGCAACCGGCCCAGGTCCTGAGAATTTACGGGAAAGGCACTCCCATCGTGCCGTGGGATCGCGATTGGGAAGAGCTGGCGCGGCACTTCACGATGCTGCCCGGAACCAGGCAGATATTCGACATTGCCGTAGAGGGCGTTCTCACCAGCTGCGGCTACGGCGTGCCGCTGATGACGCTGGAGCGCGAGCGGCCGACTCTGCTCAAGAGCCATGCCAGGGCCGATCCCAAGGAGTGGGCCGGCAAGCACCGCACCCGCCGACAAAGCATCGACGGGCTCCCGATCAAGACGACCGACCGCTACATTCCCGGCGATCCGGGAACCGTGCCCGGCGATTGAGCACTTTTCATTCGACCGTGCAGCTAACCTTCGCCAGCTACAACATCCACAAAGCCGTGGGATTGGACGGGAAGCGCAATCCCGAGCGCATTCTCGCCGTGCTGCATGAGCTCTCGGCGGACATCGTCGCGTTGCAGGAAGTCGACCGGCGGTTTGGCGCGCGGGAGTCGGTTATCCCAAGGCAAGCGCTGGAGGAGCATGGCTGGTGCCCGGCGCCCTGCCGCACGCGCCAGGGGAGCATCGGCTGGCATGGCAACGCGATTCTCGTGCGGCGCGGGATCGAGATCGCCGGCGCCGAGCCAATCGAATTGCCGCGACTCGAACCGCGGGGAGCGGTGTGCGCCCATCTGCTGGTGGAGGGAAAACCGCTCCACGTCGTCGGCATGCATCTCGATCTGTCGGGCATCCGCCGGATGCATCAGATCCACGCTGTCCAGGCCCATATGCGCGGCCGCAAGGGCCCGGCCGTACTGCTTGGCGACTTCAACGAATGGGCGCCCCACGGCCGCTGTTTCGCGGCCTTCAGTGACGGGTGGACGGTGCTCGCCCCCGGCCGGAGCTACCCCAGCCGCCGGCCGTTGGCGCAACTCGACCGTATCGTCCACTCGCACGGCTGGCACTGCGAGGAAGTGCGCGTTCATCACAGCGCCCTCGCCGCGCTGGCGTCCGATCACTTGCCGGTGACCGCCCGGCTTCGGATCGTTGCCTAAAAAGTAGGCACGCTGTCCAAAGTTGCGCGCTATAATCGACATCTGAATCCGCCCATCCCCCGGTTTGTGCACCGCAGCATAAGTTGGCACGGCAATTGCAAAGCGAACTCCGGCCGGGATCGACCCGGCACGCCAGAGGGGTTCGGGATGAAGTTCATCATCGCCATCATCAAGCCATTCAAGCTCGACGAGGTCCGTGAGGCGCTCGGCGCTATCGGCGTCGCGGGCATGACGGTGACCGAGGTCAAGGGTTTCGGCCGTCAGAAGGGGCAGACGGAAATCTATCGCGGAGCGGAATACTCCACCAACATGCTGCCGAAAGTGAAGCTGGAGATCGCCGCCAGCGATGCGCTCGCGCCGCAAGTGGTCGAAACGATCCAGCAAGCCGCCAGCACCAGCAGCATCGGGGACGGGAAAATCTTCGTCCTCGACCTCGCTTCGGCCACGCGCATTCGCACGGGCGAGACCGGCGACACCGCGCTTTAAGAAACATGAGGGACAATACCATGATCCGCAAACTACTCTGCGGCGCGGGGGCGCTCGGCGCCTCGCTGTTCGTCGCGACTGCCGCCTTCGCGCAAAATGCCGCCACCGCGGCGGCCGCCTCGCCGATCCCCGCGGCCACGGTCGACAAGGGCGACAACACCTGGATGCTGGTGTCGACGCTGCTGGTGCTGATGATGTCGGTCCCGGGCCTGGCGCTGTTCTATGGCGGCCTGGTCCGCACCAAGAACATGCTCAGCGTGCTGACCCAGGTGCTGATGATCGTCTGCCTGGTCGGCCTGATCTGGGTCTGCTGGGGGTACTCCGAAACGTTCACGGGCTATTCCCAGTTCGTCGGCAATCCGTTCACCAAGCTGTTCCTCAAGGGTGTGACGGCAAGCTCGCAGGCGGCGACGTTCTCGAACGGGGTCTACATCCCGGAACTGACTTACGTCCTGTTCCAGATGACCTTCGCGATGATCACTCCGGCGTTGATCGTCGGCAGCTTCGCCGAACGGGTGAAGTTCTGGCCGCTGATGCTCTTCATCGTGCTGTGGGTCACGCTGGTCTATTTCCCGATCGCGCACATGGTCTGGTATTGGGAAGGCCCTGACGCGATGGCGGCTGCCGCCCTCAAGGGCGGCGCTGCGCTGGATGCCGCCAACACCGATGCCGGCTGGCTGTTCGCTAGGGGCGCACTGGACTTCGCGGGTGGCACGGTCGTGCATATCAACGCCGGCATCGCCGGGCTGATGGGCTGCCTCGTGATCGGCAAGCGCCTCGGCTATCCGAAGGAGCCGATGCCGCCGCACTCGCTGACCATGACCATGATCGGCGCGTCGCTGCTGTGGGTCGGCTGGTTCGGCTTCAACGCCGGCTCCAACCTGGAGGCTTCCGGCGTCGCTTCCGTGGCCTTCATGAACACCATGATAGCCACCTGCGCGGCGGCGTTCTCCTGGCTCGTCACGGAGCAGCTGGCGCGTGGCAAGCCCTCGTTGCTCGGTGCGGCCTCGGGCGTCGTCGCCGGCCTCGTCGCCGTCACGCCGGCCTCGGGCTACGCGGGGACGATGGGCTCCGTCGTCCTCGGGCTGATGGTCTCGCCGCTGTGCTTTTTCTTCGTAAGCAAGGTGAAGTCGAAGTTCGGCTATGACGACAGCCTCGACGTGTTCGGGGTGCACTGCATTGGCGGCATCACGGGGGCGCTGATGACCGGCATCCTCGACGATCCGGCGCTCGGCGGCCAGGGCATTGCCGACTATACCACCAAGCCGGGCCAGATGATCGCCGGAACGTACGACATGGCCCATCAGCTGGCGGTTCAGGCGACCGGCGTTGCAACCACGCTGGTGTGGTCGGGCGTCGTCTCTCTCATCCTCTACCTCATCATCGACAAGCTGTGGGGCCTGCGGGTCAGCGAGGACGTCGAACGCGAGGGGCTCGACATCGGCGAGCATGGCGAGCGCGCCTACCACTACTGAGAAACACGTTTGGCGCGGCCGGGACCTTATCCTCTCCCCCGGCCGCCGCCTCCCGACGTTCCTCCTGCGAACGTATACCTAACGGGCCGGAGCCAGCCGCTCCGGCCCTTTTTTCCTTTGCCGGAAGCGATCGCTTGCATAATGAGCGCAGCGGACTGTGAAGGACGTCCAATGAGGAAGATTGCTATCGCGACAATCGTGGCGGCTCTTGCCGTAGGTGGAAGCCTGGCAGGCCCCGCCATGGCTGACGACGCTGCTTCGCCGTCTGCTGCGACATGCAACAGCGGCCCCTACATCGTTTTCTTCGACTGGGATAAGTCGGACATCACGCCCGAAGCGGCGACGATCCTCGACAGCGCGATCAACGCCTACAGTGACTGCAAGAACGCGCCGATCATGCTCGCCGGCAACAGCGACCGCTCCGGTAGCGACGAGTACAACACCGCTCTGTCGATGCGCCGCAACGAAAGCGTCCAGGCGTATCTGACCGGCCACGGCGTCCCCGCCGGCGCGGCCACCAGCCAGGCGTTCGGCGAAAGCATGCCGCGTGTGCCGACGGTGGACGGCGTGCGTGAAGCGCAAAACCGCCGCGTTGAAATCACTTACGGGCGAGGTTCAGACAGCTGAGTCGGCTGCTACGCGTCTATTGACGAGCCTCGCGGTAGGGCCTTCCTTTCACCGTTTCACGTTTGCCTATTGCAGCTGGTGATCGGCCTCGTGGCGTGAGCGGGAGGCGAGCGTGTCCATGACCGAGCGAACCGGCCCCACATCGTAACCGGCCTCCGCTGCCGCTGCGGCGATTTCGTCCGGGTCTTCTCCGGAGGAAGACCGGGCCAGCGCCCACAACAGGGTCGAACGGGTTCCGCTACGGCAGTAAGCCAGCACCTTGCCGTTGGCGCTTTCGAGAGCGTCGCACATGGCGCGCACCTCGGACTCACCGAAGCCGCCCTGTCCAATGGGGATGGCCTTATAGCTCATGCCCGCTGCCCGCGCTGCCGCCTCGATCGCCGGGCCTGGGGTCTGGTCGGCGGATTCCCCTTCGGGCCGGTTGTTGACGATCAGGCTCACGCCTTCGGCGCGCGCGCTTTCAACATCGTCGAGTGTCAGCTGCGGACTGGCCAGCATCGATTTGGAGAGCTTGCGAAAATCGCTCATGCACTTGTTCCCATTTGTCATCTCGTGAGCGCGAGATGCGGTTGCGCCATCAGAAAATCATGTCGCTCCGCAGGGTTATACGCAAGCGCCATCTGGCCGCCTGAAAAGCACCATCTGGCGCTTGCGATGCGGGCCACGTTAAATCATTCGCACAACGCCTATTTTGCGCTATAGATTGCGGCGATAATACGGGGGGAGCGCCTCCGTAAACCGTTCGGCGCGACTTCGTCCACGCAGCCGAGCGTGACATGAGGGCGAAACGAAGGTGCGTTCGTTAGATGGGTTACGATAGAGGGCGTCGCGGCCGGGGGCGCGACAAGCGGGATGGATTCGGCGAGGAGGGCTTCGATCCATTTCCCGATAGCGGAGCATCTCAGTTCGGCGGCGGAGATCGCTTTGGCGGCGGCGACCGCTTCGGCGGTGGAAATCGCTCGGGCGGAGGGGATCGTTTTTCCGGTGGCGGAGATCGCGGGGGATTTGGCGGCGGCGCGCGTGGCCCGCGCGGACCCGGCAGTGGTGGTGCTGGCGGCGGCGGAATGCCCGCGCAAGTCGTCGGCACCGGCCAGGGGAAGGTGAAGTTCTTCAATGCCCACAAGGGCTTTGGCTTCATCCAGCGCGACGAAGGCGGCGAGGACGTGTTCGTCCATATCAGCCAGGTGGAACGAGCCGGGCTCGAGGGCCTTGCCGAAGGCCAGGAGCTGCAGTTCAATCTGGTCGATCGCGGCGGCAAGATTTCTGCCGCCGACCTGCAGGTTGTCGGCGACGTGATTGCGGTCGAGCAACGGGCGCCGCAGCGGCAGCTGACCGGCGACAAGGCGACCGGCACGGTCAAGTTCTTCAACACCATGAAGGGCTTCGGCTTCATCACGCGCGATGACGGCAAGGAGGATGCGTTCGTGCACATCAGCGCGGTCGAACGCTCTGGCCTGCCCGGCATCAATGAAGGTGACCGCTTCGAGTTCGACCTCGAAGTCGACCGACGAGGGAAATACTCGGCGGTCAACCTTGTGCCCGTTCAGGCCTGACACGTCCGCGCAACGCCCGGCGATTTGACCGGACCGACGCAAGTCCATAAACGGACGCAGATGGCGGCCTTAGGGCCGCCATTTGTCGTTCCGCCGATCCGATTCCGATCCAGGGAAGTTAGCGATGTCGATTACCCCGCTCATGCCAGTCTATCCTCGGTGCGGCGTACGGCCGGTTCGTGGCGAGCACTGCCACCTGATCGACGAAGACGGCACGCGTTACCTCGATTTCGCCGCGGGAATCGCAGTCAACCTGCTGGGCCATTCGCATCCGGGCCTGATCGGCGCCATCCAGACGCAGGCGGCTACGCTGATGCACGTGTCGAATCTCTATGGCAGCCCCCAGGGCGAGGCGCTGGCGCAGCGGCTGGTGGATCTGACCTTTGCCGACACCGTGTTCTTTACCAATTCCGGGGCCGAGGCCGTCGAATGCGCGATCAAGACCGCGCGCGCGTATCACCAGTCGGCCGGCAACCACGAGAAGTTCGAACTGATCACCTTCAATAACGCGTTCCACGGACGCACGATGGCGACGATCAGCGCCTCCAATCAGGAGAAGATGCACAAGGGCTTCTCGCCATTGCTCGCTGGGTTCAGATACGTCGAATTCAACGACCTTGAGGGGGCGAAGGCGGCCATGACCCCGCAGACGGCGGGCTTTCTGGTCGAGCCGATCCAGGGCGAGGGCGGCATTCGCACCGGCACCGAGGACTTTCTGCGCGGCTTGCGGCGGCTGGCAGACGCCAACGACCTGATGCTGGTGCTCGACGAGGTCCAATGCGGCATGGCGCGCACCGGCACGCTGTTCTTCCACGAGCAGGTGGGGATCGAGCCGGACATCATGGCCATCGCCAAGGGCATCGGCGGCGGCTTCCCGCTGGGCGCATGCTTGGCGACCGAAGAGGCGGCGCGGGGGATGACCTTCGGCACGCACGGCTCGACCTATGGCGGCAATCCGCTGGCCATGGCTGCTGGAATGGCAGTGCTCGACGCCGTCGCGAACGATGCTTTTCTGGCCGAGGTCCGTGATAAGGGTGAGCGGATCCGCGCTCGGCTCGAACAGTTCATCGGCAACTATCCCGAACTGTTCGAAGGCATCCGCGGCAAGGGCCTGATGCTCGGCCTGAAGATGAAGCTCGAGCCGCGGCCCTTCATGCAGCACTTGCGCGACAACCACCGCCTGCTGACCGTCGCCGCCGGCGACCAGACACTGCGGATCCTGCCGCCGCTAATCGTCGGCGACGCCGAGATCGACGAGTTCTTCGACAAGCTCTCGGCCGGCGCGGCCGATTACGATCCGGCCAAGGCGTGAGCATGGCTATCCGGCATTTTCTCGACCTGTCGGACGCCGGCGGCAACGCGATCGCCGCGATGCTGAACGATGCGATCGACCGCAAGGCGGCGCGAGGGGGTTGGCCGAGAGGGAAAGCGGACAGAGACGAGCCGCTTAGCGGGCACGTGCTGGCGATGATCTTCGAGAAGAGTTCGACGCGCACGCGCGTGAGCTTCGATGTCGCCATGCGGCAGCTCGGCGGCACCTCGCTCGTGCTCGACTCGGCGACGACCCAACTGGGCCGCGGCGAATCCATCGCCGATACCGCCCGGGTGCTCAGCCGAATGGTCGACGCGATCATGATCCGCACCGACGATCACGCCAAGATCGAGGAAATGGCGCGTCACGCCACAGTCCCGGTCATCAACGGCCTGACCGATCGCTCGCATCCCTGCCAGATCGTCGCCGATCTCCTGACCGTCCTCGAGCAGGGCAAGGCTTTGCCAGGACTCGAGCTCGCATGGCTCGGCGATGGTAACAACGTGCTGCACTCGATGCTCGAGGCCGCTGCGCTGATGAAATTCAACGTGCGCATAGGCACGCCGCGCGGGTACGAGCCAGATGGGGATTTCGTCGCGCTCGCTCGCGCCAGCGGCTCGCAGGTCACCCTCACAAACGACGCAGCCGAAGCGGTCGCGGGGGCGGACATCGTCGTCACAGATACCTGGGTGTCGATGGGCCAGGATCATACCCACAACAAGCTCGCGGCGATGGCGCCGTTCCAGGTTAGCGATGCCCTTATGAGCCTGGCGAAGAACGAAGCCCGATTTCTCCACTGCCTGCCCGCGCATGTCGGCGAGGAAGTCAGCGAGAGCGTGTTCGAAGGATCGCAATCGGTCGTTTTCGACGAGGCGGAGAACCGCATTCACGCCCAAAAGACGATCCTCCTGTGGTGTTTCGGGACGCTCTGACGCTCGCCTTCAAACGGGAGCGGCCGCCCCCATATGGCGGGCGATGACAAAGGAAATCGACAGCGGAGCCGAGACGGGTTTCGACCGCCTGCTCCAGTTCACGCTCCCCGATCGGAACGCTCGCGGCCGCATCGTTCGCCTCGGTCCGGCCCTTGAGGACATTCTCGCTGCGCATCCCTATCCACCCACGCTGAAGCATCTGCTGAGCGAAGCCCTGGTGCTGACGGCGCTGATGGGGGCGCTGCTCAAGGGCGATGGCAGCCAGCTCACGTTACAAGCGCAGGCGGATGAGGGCATCGTAAACCTGCTGGTGTGTGACTTTCGCGGCGGGGAGCTTCGTGGGTACGTGCAGCACGACGCCGAGCGGCTCGCCTCGCTAGGACCCAATCCAGAACTGCAGGAGCTGTTCGGAGGAGGGTTTCTGGCGATCACCTTTGATTTGGCGGCGACCGGTCAACGCTATCAGGGAGTCGTGCCGCTCGAAGGCGCTTCGCTTTCGCATGCTGTCGAGCGCTACTTCGCACAAAGCGAGCAAGTTCCGACGTTGATTCGAACCGGGATTCGCGGCGGGCACGGCGGTATCATCGCGGGCGGCTTGCTGGTCCAGCACCTGCCTGAGGGAGAGGAAGGCCGCGAGCGGCTGCATGCGCGCCTGGATCATCCCGAATGGGACCACGTCGCAGCACTCGCTGGAACGCTTAGGGAGGTTGAACTGGTCGATGCCGAACTCAGTCTCGAGGCGATCGTCTGGCGGCTGTTCCATCAGGAGCGCGAGGTGCGGGTCCTGCTGGGTGATGCAATCACGCGTGGCTGCCGCTGCTCCGTCGTGCATTTCGAAAAGGTTTTGGCCCGTTTTCCCAAGGAGGACCGCAACGACATGCGCGATGAAGATGGTATAATTCGCGTCGACTGCGCCTTCTGTTCGCGCCAGTTCCTGATCGAAGACTGAGGCGGACGCTTGCCCCCCGCCGGCGGGCGGCTTAGCCCGGGCCCATGGCCCACAGCGCGAAGATATCGGGGACAGGGCGCAGCGCGGTCGTGCTGCTGTCAGGCGGGCTCGACTCGATGGTCGCGGCGGGAATCGCGCGGGAGCATGGCTTTTTTCTCGACGCGTTGACCATCGACTACAACCAGCGACACCGACGGGAGCTGCAAGCGGCGAAGCACATTGCCGAAAAACTCCGAGCGGTGACGCATGTCGTGTTGCCGCTTGATCTGCGCCGCTTTGGCGCATCTGCGCTGACGGACGATATCGAGGTGCCCAAGAAGGGAGTCGGGGAGGGTATTCCCATCACCTACGTGCCCGCAAGGAATCTCATCTTCCTGTCGCTGGCCGTGGGGTTTGCCGAAGCTTCAGGCGCCTCCGACATCTTTATCGGCATCAACGCGCTCGATTACTCGGGATATCCTGATTGCCGCGCGGAATTCATCGCCAGCTTCGCGGAAACAGCGCGGCTGGCGACCAAAGCCGGCGTCGAAGGGAAGCCGTTCAAGGTCCATACGCCGCTGCAATACATGACCAAGGCCGACATCGTGCGGGAGGCCGCTCGATTGGGCCTCGATCCCGCCTGGACCTGGTCATGTTACGATCCGAGGCCTGACGGCAAGGCTTGCGGGTTGTGCGACAGTTGCCGCTTGCGGCTCAAGGGGTTTGCGGAAGCGGGTTTCGAAGACCCATTGAACTACCCGGGCGTGTCGGAGATGGACCGACGACCGCAGGATCCAGCGTGACGCCCGTCTAGCTTGCGGCGAAGATTCCGGCTTGCGTGAGGGCGCTGACGAGGTCGGCGATGGCGGCCCTGGCTTCCGAATCGACCGTCGTGCCGCCGCTTGCTCCGGCAGGCGTTACCGGCCGTTGCCAGCCACCATGGAAGAATACGAACTGGCCGGTCGAACGGTCAAAGAGCCGCATTCCGTCGTTCGGCGCTGCGAACAGCCAATTCCCCGCCTGGTAGGACGCCAGCTTGCCATCCTTTCCGGCCCAGACTCCGGTCGCGCTGGCGGCAACAAGCCATGCCTGGCCTTCGGCGGGCGTGGCCGGCGGGTCGGCCGCTTCTCCCTCGCATGCCGCGTGCAACAGCGCGTCGGTAAGGGCGTGGGCTTCGTTGACGTAGAACTCCTTCTGGGCTTGCCCGGAA
>JANWLR010000041.1 GCA_025450755.1 Sphingomicrobium sp.
GAGCGCGCCCGCATCGAGCTGGCCCGGCTGCAGGACATCGCCAAGCCAAGCCCTGAGGAAGCGGTTCGCGCCCGCGTTCTCCGAGCGGCGCTCGATAATTCCCAAAAGGAGCAGCTGACCACCCAGGCGGCGCTATCGAGCTTCCCGCGCTTCCGCGCCGTCGCGAGCGACACGATCCCCATCGCCGAGCTGCAAAATGTGCTGAAGCCAGGCGAAGCTTATTATCGCATGACCATCGTCGGCGACCGCGTCTATTCGATCCTGATCACTCCGGCATCGGCTCGCGCGGTCAGGCTGGACGCGACGTCCAAGCAGCTCGACGACCAGGTTTCGGCATTGCGCGACACCATATCGACGGTCGAGAACGGCAAGCGCACCACCTATCCCTTCGACGTCGCTCTGTCGCACCAGCTCTATACGGAGCTGTTCGGACCGTTCGACGCGGACATCCGGCCGGTGAAGCACCTGATCTTTGAGCCGGGCGGCGCGATGCTTCGCCTCCCGCCCAACCTGCTGGTCATGGATCAGGCCTCAGTCGACGCCTATCAGCAGCGGGCCAAGGCCAGCGACGAGGCGGCCTATGACTTCCGTGGCGTCAGCTGGCTCGGCCGCGACCGCGACATCTCGACCGCGGTGAGCCCGCGGTCCTTCGCTCAATTGCGCAGCGCGCGCCCGTCTGCCGGCCGCAAAGAGTATCTGGGTCTCGGACAGAATACGCCACCCTCGACATCTGCCGAAGGACTCGTCCCGGCGGCGGCCGACCGCGATTGCCTGCTGCCCCTTTCGTCTTGGACTCATCCAATCTCGGCGAAGGAGCTCGAAACAGCCGCGACGATTCTCAGGAAGTTCGACCCGACTGGCGTCGATATCGTCACGGGTGACCAGTTCACCGACACTGGGCTCGAGGGCCGTTCGGACCTTGACCAATATCGTATCCTCCACTTCGCGACGCACGGCGTTGTCACCGCGCGCGCTGCCAAATGCCCGGCGCAGCCTGCGCTTCTGACCAGCTTCGGCGGCAACGGCTCGGATGGCCTGCTGACGTTCAAGGAGATCTTCGACCTCCACCTGGATGCGGACCTGGTGATCTTGTCCGCCTGCGATACCGCCGGCAAAGCAAGCGCGCTCGCAACCCAGCAGGCGGGCCTGTCGACGGGCGGCGACGTGGCGCTGGACGGCCTGGTTCGCGCATTCGTCGGGGCGGGTGCACGCCTCGTGATCGCCAGCCACTGGCCGGTGCCGGACGACTATAATGCGACCCAGCGTTTGATGATTGGTCTGTTCTCGGCGCCGCCGGGGACACCCACGGTCACGGCGCTTCGAATGTCGCAAAAGCAGCTGATGGACGACGCGAACACCTCGCACCCCTTCTACTGGTCAGCCTTCGCAGCGGTGGGCGACGGCGACATTCCTGTCATCCGTCCATTGACCCCGCCGCAAATCGCTGCAGCAGGGAAATAGGTCTTAAGCTTATTGTTCCGGCCCGTCGCTGACGTCTGCCGGTTCCGGATCTCCGCAGCGGCAGGTCGTAACGCGCGCAACGCGATGTTTCTGCCGGGCCTGCTGTGACGCGTCGCTCGGCGCCGCTTTCACGGCATCGGCGGAAGCGAGGACCGCCACTTGGAGTTGCGCAGGCTGCTGCTGAGTTTGCGCCGACAGATTCTTCGGCGCCTCGGCCGCGGCCGGGCTGCTGATGCCGAGCACAGCGGCAAGGACGATCAAACGGATGCGCATATCTGTCTCCGTCACCTCGCTCGAGGTCTACGAAAACATCCTTTCGTTCGACTTGCGCTAAATGGTTAAAAGGATTGCAGGACTTGCCCGAGCGGCAGCATCGCAAAGAAAAACTACATTTGTTTCAATGATATAACAGCACCGGCACATACTGTCGTCAATCCGACCTTTCGTTGACTTTTCGTTAACAAAATGCCACACGGATCGTCTTGGCTTGGGTCAAGGGGGCAATGATGGCGACTTCGCTTTCCAATAATAATCGCAGAATGATTCTAGCCGGCGCGGCGATCGTTGCGGTCGGTCTTGGCGCATATGGTATCGGGCGCGTTTACCCGCCGCTCGGCCCTAGCTCGGGTACGGTCGGTCCGGCCCAGCGTTATGTATCGAGCCAGGTGAGCGATAAGGATGTGACGCTCGGCGACACGTCCGTGCCGCAGCTGATGCAGACCGACGCCTTCGAGGCAATGGTCAGGAATCCGGAATTCCGTAAGCTTGCGCGCGATCCCAATTTTGGAGCACTCGCGAAAAATCCGACCGCAATGGCTGCGCTCGCGGCACATGCCGAGGCATTCAAGGCAATCGCATCGAATCCGCATGGATTTACTGTTCTCGCGCAGTCGGCGAAGCAACTGACCAACGGCAACGCAGTCGGCACGGAAACTGCCGCGGCGCTCACGCTGAACGCGGACGCATTTGAGCTTCTGGCATCGCAACCGAATGTGCTGGCTGTCATCGCCGATCATGCGGAAGCGTTCGAGATGCTCGCCAATCATCAGGATGCACTCCAGGCCATCCTCAAGAACGGCCCGGGTTTCGGCCGCTTCGCCGGAAAACCAGGAGCATTCGAGCAAGCTGCCTCCAGTGCCTCTTCCGACAGCGCGATGGCCGGCGAGGCGAAAGCGTTCGAAGACCTGGCTGCCGATGCGAATGCAATGCATGCGCTCACGGCGGATGCATCTTTCTTCCGCGCGATCGACCAGAATGCGGCGGCATTTGGCAAGCTCGCCGCCGACGCTTCTTTCCACCGTGCGTTCGACAAGGATGCGATCAATGCGATCGGCAAGAACGCAAGCGGCTTTGATGCCTTGGCGCAAAACAAGAACCTTCTGAACGCGAGCATCACGCAGGCGCATGCGCTTAGCGACAGCTTCGGCGGCAATCCGCAGGCGCTGCACGCATTGCTCGACAATTCGGCGGCCTTCTCGCGCCTCGCCTCCGAGCCGTCTGTCCTGCAGCTGATCGGCGGTCATGCGCAAACATTCGATGCGTTCCGCGGTCACCAGGCGGCATTGCAGGCCATTTTGCAAGATGCAGCAGCGTTTGGACGCTTCGCGGGCAACCCGCGCGCATTCGAGCAGGCGGCGGCGAATGCAGCCACCGACAGCGCAATGGCCGGCCGGGCGAAGGCGTTCGAGGATCTCGCTGCGGATTCCGCGGCAATGCGCGCAATCACCAGCGATGCGTCTTTCTTCCGGGCCCTGGCTGCGGATGCAGCCGCGCTCCGAGCTTTGTCGACCGACGCGAATTTCGGCCGGGCTTTCGACGCGAATGCGATCCACGCGATAGAAGTGAACGGCGCCGCCTTCTCCAGGTTCGGGGGTAATCCCCGTGCGTTTGAGAGCGCCGCGAATGCCGCGGAGGCGCTGAGCGTGCAAACGGCTGCGGGAATCACGCACAACATGGACGCGCAGGCGGTCGACATGGCTGCGGCCTACCCGCAGGCCTTCGCGGCGATGACTCAGAATGCCGACGCATTCTCGCGGCTCGCAGCAGAGCCACAGGCGTTGGTCTTCTTCGCTCGGAACATGGATGCGTTCGCCCGCCTTGGTCAGGATGCGAACTTTCGCAACCTGGTCGGCATGTCTGCCTTCGCCAATGCAGTGCAGAGCAGCCAGTTCGCAAACGCCGTTAACAGCGGCAACTGAGTACCGGCGCTTAGTCGCGCCTGAAGGGGGTTCATGAGGGGGGCAGGCGCGCGGCCGCGTGCATTTATGGCCGCAGCAATCGGGATTGCGCTGTGCGGGACAGCAACGTCGGCGCTTGCCCAGGCGCAGCAGAAGCCCCCTCCCCCTCAGCCGGACACGACAACCGTCCAGGAGCCTAAGCCCGAACCGCCGCCACAACCCGTCAACCAGGGGCCGGCGCACGTGCCGCAGGATGCATCGGGCATCAATCTTAGCGAGATGGATACGCGCGACCTGGAATTGCTCTATTTCGATCCCGCGCAGACCTATCTGACACCCTATGTCGGCCGAGCTTTCACTAACTCGCTGCGCTTCCACGAAAAGATGTTCCACTGGACTCCATGGGAGCGGATCACCGTCCTCCTCAAGGACTTCGGTGACTATGGCAACGCGGCGGCTCGAGCTTCGCCCAACGACGCAGTGCTGCTCGACGTCGCGCCGCTCAACCAGACGATGGAGACCTTCTCCCCCGGCGAACGCTTCTTCACGCTCAACAACCATGAGGTCGCGCACGTTGCGCAAATGGACGTGTGGAACAGCAAGGACGCATTCTGGCGCAAGTTCCTGCACGGCAAGCCCATGCCGCTGCAGGACCATCCCGAATCGATCCTCTGGAATTACTTGTCCGCACCACGCACGAATTCGCCGCGGTGGTACCTTGAAGGCGGCGCGGTGTTCTTCGAGACCTGGATGGCCGGAGGGCTGGGGCGCGGGCAAGGCGGTTATGACGAAATGGTCTGGCGCGCGAAGGTGCGCGACCATGACCGGTTCTACTCGCCGCTTGGGCTCGAATCCGAAGGGATCGCTGTCGATTTCCAGGTCGGCGTCAATGACTATCTCTATGGCACTCGGTTCATGTCCTACCTCGCGCTCACCTACGGGCCGGACAAGGTTGTTGCGTGGCAGAGCCGGCCAGAAGGCAGCGAGGCTTTTTACGCGGACCGCTTCAAGCAGGTCTTCGGCAAGCGGCTCGACGACGTGTGGAACAACTGGATAGCGTTCGAGCAAAAGTTCCAGCAGGAAAACCTCGCCCGCCTCGCCCAATATCCGCTGACCCAGACGCAGAAGCTCAGCACGCACGGGTTAGGATCGATTTCGCGCGGGTTCGTCGATCCGAAGACGAACAGCCTCATTGCCGCATTCCGCTATCCCGGAACGATCGGCTTCGTCGGGCGCATGGACCTCGCCACCGGCAAGCTGACGAAGCTTCAGGAAATCAAGGGCATGATGCTCTATCGGGTGACGAGCCTCGCCTTCGATCCCGCCGCGCGCACAGCTTATTACACTGAAGACAACAACGCCTTCCGCGACATCCTGTCGGTCAACGTCGACACTGGCGAGAAGCACCTGTTGCTCCGCGACGCTCGAATCGGCGATCTCGTGCTCGACCCGCAGGACAAGTCGCTATGGGGAATCCGTCATCAAAACGGCTTTGCGACCATCGTCAGGGTGCCGGCGCCCTATCGCAATTTCTACCAGGTCCACACGTTCAAGTACGGACAGATCCCGTTCGACCTCGACATCTCTCCCGACGGAACCTTGATGTCGGCTTCGTTCGGCGAAGTGAATGCGGACCAGACGGTACGAGTCTGGCGGATGGATTCGCTCCAACCAGATTCCGAGCCCGTCGAAGTCGCGCGGCTGTCGCTGCCACCGTCCGTACCCGAGGGGTTCACCTTCGCGCCCGACGGCAAGACGATGTACGGCACATCTTATTATACCGGCGCTTCGAACGTCTTCCGCTGGGACATAAGCAGCGGGAAATATGACGCTGTCAGCAATGCCTCGACCGGCTTTTTCCGGCCGATGCTGCAGACCGACGGTTCGCTGATTGCTTACGATTACAGCGGCGAAGGCCTCCGACCGGTGCGCATCCAGCCGCAAGTCGAAGAGAATCTCGGCAATGTCGAGTTCCTCGGAACGCTCGTCGTCAACACCCACCCGGAGCTCAAGTCTTGGGGGGTCGGCTCACCTGCGAAGGTCCCGCTGGACGAGCTGATTACGGGTCGCGGCAAATATAGCGCAGCCGACGAGCGCCATTTCGCGGCAACCTACCCGATCATCGAAGGATATAAGGGCAACTTCTCGCCGGGCTGGTTCTTCCATTGGGAAGACCCGCTGCAGTTCAACCAGATCAACGCGAGCCTCTCCGTATCCCCGTTCGGTCATCTAAGCACGCACGATCGATTCCACGCGACGGTGCAGCTCAAGACGCTGAATTGGGACATTAAGTACCAGCATAACGGGGCCGACTTTTACGATCTGTTCGGACCCGTCGAGCGCAGCCTTCGCGGCGACAATCTCGTCGTCAAATATGACCGGGCGATCGTCTACGATCCGCCGCGCCAACTGGACCTGTTCGGCTCCGCTGCAGTCTATACGGGTCTCGAGCGGCTTCCGAATGCGCAGAACATCCCCAGCCCGAGCAACATCATCTCGCTCGAGGCTGGTGCAAAATACGAGAATTTTCGCAGGTCCCTGGGCGGAGTTGACCACGAAGAGGGGATCGCGTGGCGACTGCTCTCCGACCTCGACTACGCGCGCAACCAGGCCTTTCCGAAGCTATACGGCGGAGTGGATTACGGCGTCCCGCTGCCACTGCCCAACAGCTCAATATGGATATACGCCCACGCAGGCATGGCGGCAGGTGATCGCAACAGCCCGCTGTCCGCTTTCTACTTCGGCGCGTTCCGCAACAACTATGTCGATGACCGTCCGGAGAAGCGCTATCGCGAGATGGAGAGCTTCCCCGGCTTCTCGATCGACGAGATAGCCGCGCGGCGCTTCGCGAAGCTCACTGGCGAGATCAACCTGCCCCCGGTCCGTTTCGCCGAAGTCGGCACCCCTGCTTTCTTCCTGAGTTACGTCCGGCCCGCGATCTTCGGCGGCGGCATGGCGACCGAAGCGCCCGACAAATCGACGCATCATTATGCGGATCTGGGCGCCCAGCTCGATCTCAACTTCACCGTTGCGCTGAGATTGCCGATGGTTTTCTCGGTGGGCGCCGCGAGCGGCTGGCGCGACGGCCATTATCGCAAGACGGAATGGCTCGCTTCGCTTAAGATCATGTGAGCCATGACCGAACTTTTAACTCAGGCCCTGCATTGGAGCGTCGCACTAATCCCTGTGCTGCTACTGCTCGGCGTCTTCCTTTGGCTCGACGCGTTCAAGCTGATGAGCTTCAAGGAGATCCTCGTCCTCCTCGCGCTTGGCGGTGTGGGCGCAATAGCCGCTTATCCCGTCAGCGGCCGGCTTCTCGACACGCTGCCGATCGGTTTCTCGCTCTACAGCCGGTTCGTCGCGCCGTGGATCGAGGAGGCGATCAAGGCGGTCATCATGATCGCGCTCTTCCGAATGAACCGCATTGGCTACAAGCTTGATGCGGTAATCTCCGGCTTTGCGATCGGCGCCGGTTTCTCCGTCGTCGAGAACATGGTCTATCTCACCATCTTTCCACATTACGCGACCGGGACCTGGCTGGTGCGCGGATTCGGCACCGCAATCATGCACGGCACGACGCTTGCGATCCTCGCGGCAATTGCACACGAATTCGCCGAGCGCGAAACGCGCGAAGCCGCCGGCGACTTCGAGTTCAGCCTGCTCTGGTTTGTTCCCGGCTACGGCGTAGCCGTGGCGCTTCACATGGCCTTCAACCAATTTCCGGATCGGCCGTTGATCGCAATGCTCGGTTCGGTGCTCATCGCGCCGATCGCGCTCGTCGGGATCCTCAGCTTCGGCACCACCGAGGCGGACCGCTGGCTCAAATCGGAATGCGCTGAACACCGCGCTCAGGTGGAGGCTTTGCGGTCGGGCAAGTGGCCCAAGGGTCCATCGGGCAAGAAGATTGCCGCGCTTGCGCAACGGCTCAATCCAGAAGCGGTCACCCGAATCCGCCGCTATTGGGAACTCCAGGCCTGGCTCGTCGCGGAAGCCGAGGAAACCATGATTGAGGAGGAAGAAGGCGACGCCGTCTTCGATCCTGCCGAGATCCGTGCCGCAATTGCTGAGCTTGATGGCCTCAAGCGCGCGCTTGGGCGCAGCACCTATGCAGCGGTCCAGGCGCTGCTCCCGTTCAGCCGAAATGACTATTGGGAAGTGAGTGAGCTGAGGCAGCGTCTGCCCCGGTAACATAGATGACGTCCTGCGGAATCCTGAACCTGGTCGGTGTCGAACAACGGCTCAGCGGCTCTCATCCGTAACAGTTACCCTTTCTTAACCATCGGCTCGGCACTGCCGTTTCTCAGGAGACGCACCCCATGCCGATGTTGGCTTATTTTGTGGAACGGGCGCCCGAAGGCGACCGCCGGCGCTCTGCGCGGCGTTCGCTGCGGCTTGGCGCCGGTTCGGGCGCAGCAATCACGATCCTCGACCTCTCGCTGACCGGTGCATTGCTCGAGACTTCGATCCCGATGCTGGTCGGTGCAGAGTTCGAGGTCGAACTGCCGCACGCGGGCAACGTTAAAGCCTCGATCCTCTGGAACAGCGGGGAATTTTACGGCTGCCAGTTCAATCTGCCGATCTCCCCCGCCGCGCTGAGCGCCGCGCTCCTCCAGAGCGCGCCGGAGAACGGAGCAGATCCTCAGCCGGCGGATCCAGTCGCCGAGCTGAGGGAGCTGAACGCCGAGGTCGAGCGACTCGCGCTGAGGATGGAAGGCGCGCTCGAACGGCTGACACGCAAGGAATAGCTCAACCGTCGATCCAATGATTGAGATCGCGGCCGACCAGCTTCGAGAGCAGTGCAACATCGTCCCGGTACATGTCGCGCATCTCGCCCAGCAGCTTTGCATCCAGCTCGGACTTGCGCGCCGGCGCCTCGTTCCACTTCAGGAGCCTCTTGCGGAGGCCAAGAACGGCTCTTGCGACCGGCTTGGGCGGCTTGGGGACGTCGAAACGCTCCTGGTAATTATGGCTTCCAAGCACGGCTATCGCGCGTTTCGGAGGGCGCATCAGCAGCCGCTGAAGCCAGATGAACTTGACGCTCTTGCTCTCCCGATTGCGCGCGAAATCGCTTTGGCCATCGTCGGGAAGACCGAGAAATTCGAGAAGTTTCCGATAGTGGCCGGATGGGTCGTTCGCCAAGTCGTCGTAAATCGAGACGAAACAGCGTTCCCGACCAACCGCCGCGAAGAACTTCTCGACATATTTGCCAAGCTTCCCGATTTCCCAATAATCGAGCATTCGCGGATCGGCGGCACGGGCCGGGAGCGAGCGACCGGCGCGCCTTTCGGGTACGAGGCCCCAGGCGCGTCGGAAGTCACGCTCCGTTTCGTCCCCATTGTGGATCAGGCGCTGGTGCAGCGACGGGATCATCTGCAGAGGGTTTCGAATGCCGATGATGAACTTGGCACGCGGCCAAAGCTTCAAGATCGGCTTCATCTGCTCGGGAAAATAGAGGTAGGTGACCGAGCCTTCGGCGAGCAGCGGAAAGCCTTTCCGATCGCGAAAATAACGATCGAGATACTGCTGCCGGACAACTTGACGAAGCTCGTCGATCGGCAGCGTCGTCAGGTCGTTCTGCGCAAAGAAATGCGGTTCCTTGATCCGCGCAAATCCGACCTTCGGGTGTCCTTTGAGATATTTGGACAGCGACGTCGTCCCGCAGCGCGGCGCGCCGACGATGAATGCCCACAACTGGTTGTCGTTCTCCATCTGCTTCAACGGCGCACGTCCCGCTCGCCGGCGAGGAAGGCGTCGATGTCGGCTTGGCCGAACAGGCTCGCATCGCCGGGAAGGCTGTGTTTTAGGCAGGCGAGGGCGAGGCCATCGCGTGCCGCCTGCTCATGATTCTTGCCGCTCAACAAAGCGTGGATCACTCCCGCAGCAAAGGCATCACCCGAGCCGATCCGGTCGACGATCCCGGCGACCGCCACCTCATCGGTTTGGAAGCCATCGCCACGCGTGTCGATGCGCGCGGCAATATGGTGGTGGTCCGCATTTTCGACGTGGCGCGCAGTCGACGCAATCAGCTGCAAATCCGGAAAAGCATTGAGCGCCGCTTCGGCAGCTTCGCGCCGCCGGGCTTCGCCATCACCCAAAAACTCGAGTCCAAGAAGGAGCGAGATGTCACGGTGATTGCCGAACAGGATGTCGGCGCGGCCGACCAGTTCGCAGAGGATCGCCTTCGGGTTCGAAACTCGGCGCTGCCATAGCTGCGCCCGATAATTGCCGTCGAACGAGACTTTGACCCCGAGCGAGCGAGCGGCCTGTGCCGCACTCAAGGCAGCTTCAGCCGCGCGCTCGCCAAGTGCCGCCGTGATCCCCGAGAGATGCAGCAGGTCGGCACCTTCGAGCGCGCTATCCCAGTCGAAGTCACCCTTGTCGGCAAGCGCGAAGCTGGTGCCGTCCCGATCATAGATGATGGACGAGGGCCTCAGTCCGGCGCCCTCGGACTGGAAATAGAGGCCCATGCGGCCGTTTCCGCGTGTGACATTGTTCGTCGCGACGCCATATCGTCGCAGGTAGCCAACAGCAGCCTCGCCAAGCGCGTTGCCCGGCACGCAACTGACCATGGCCGTCTCGTGGCCAAGCGAGGCGAGGCCGACGGCCACGTTCGCCTCCGCCCCGCCAACGTGCACATCAAGCTGACCGTTCTGCAGCAACAGCTCTCGCCCGGGTGCGGTCAGCCTGAGCAGCAGCTCACCGAAGCAGACGATCTTCGCCATCAGGCCGCCATGGGTTGCTGTGCGTCCAGGCGGTAGGCGCGGCGCACCAGCCCATAGGCGAGTTCATGCGCAAGCTCCGCCGCTTCGGATTGCTCGAGCCGGTGCTCGGCTACAAGCCGCGCAAGGAAGGCGCAGTCGACTCGGCGCGAAGTATCGTGCCGCGCCGGAATCGACAGGAAGGCGCGCGTATCGTCGTTGAATCCCACCATATTGTAGAAACCGGCCGTTTCCGTCGTCATCTCACGAAATCGGCGCATTCCTTCCGGACTGTCGTGGAACCACCAGGCGGGGCCGAGTTTGAGACAGGGATAATGGCCCGCGAGGGGCGCGAGCTCGCGCGCATAGCTGCTCTCATCAAGCGTGAAGAGGATGATGGAAAGCTGCGGTTCGTTGCCGAACCGGTCAAGCAGCGGCTTGAGCGCGCGCACGTAATCAGTGCGCTGCGGGATGTCAGCGCCCTTGTCGCTCCCGAACGTCTCGTAAAGCGCACGGTTGTGATTGCGCAACGAGCCGGGATGCAGCTGCATGACCATTCCGTCCTCAATGCTCATCGCCGCCATTTCGGTCAGCATCTGGGCGCGGAACAGCTCTGCGTCCTTGCTGCTCCGGCTGCCGCCGACGATGCGGTCGAAAAGGGAGCGCTTGTCGCTATCCGGCAGGTCCGCCGTTTGCGCCGTCGGGTGACCGTGATCGGTTGCGGTTGCGCCTGCGGCGCGGAAGTCGGCGCGGCGCTTACGGTGCGCGGCAAGATACCCTTGCCAGCTGGTCACATCCTCGCAGGCTAATTCGCCAAAGCGCCGAAGCGCGGCTGCAAAATCCTCATGCTCGGGATCGACCACCGAATCAGGTCGATAGGTGGTGATGACCCGGCCATTCCAGCCCGACCGGCGGATCGCTTCATGCTGCTCCAGTGGATCGTCGGCGGCCTCCGTCGTCGCAAGCAGCTCTATGTTGAATCGCTCGAACAACGCCCGCGGATGGAAACCGGGTGTCGCGAGCGCTTGGTTGATCCGGTCGAAATAATGATCCGCGCTCGATGCATCGAGCTGGATTTCAAAGCCGAACAACTCGGCAAATAGATGATCGAGCCAGATTCGCGACGGCGTTCCGCGGAACAGGTAATAATGCGAAGCAAACAGTCGCCAGGCTTCGCATGGATCTGCCCTAGATACGCCGCTACGATCCGCAACTCCGAGCGCGTCAAGCGGCACGCCATGGCTGTAAAGCATTCGGAATAGATAATGGTCGGGCGCAAGCAGCAGCTCCGTCGCATTGCTCCAAGGCTCATTGGTCGCAAACCAGCGCGGATCGGCGTGGCCGTGAGGGCTGACGATCGGAAGGTCCCGGACGCTCGCATAGAGCTCGCGCGCGATCCCGCGCATCTGTGGCTCTGCCGGGAAAAGCCGGTCGGGATGAAGGCGCAGCGGCTTGGTCATCACCCGCGGTCATACTTGTCGCAGCGGCTTGCGCCAATTAGCCGTTCTGCATGACGAGCACAGGCATCGTGCACTTCGGACCGGGCGCTTTCCACCGCGCGCACCAGGCCGATTACGTCAACCGCCTGCTGCGGGATGATCCACGATGGGGAATCGCCGCGGTAGCCCTCAAGAGCCGGGGAACGATTGAAGCGCTGAACGCGCAGAATGGTCGATACACGCTCGCAATCCTCGATGCCGAGCGCAGCTACCGGACGATATCTGCGCACAGCCGCTTCTTCGGCCCCGGCGATGGCGCCGCGGCCCGCGAGCAACTGGCTGATCCATCGGTCCGGATTGTCACCACCACGGTCACGGAAAAGGGTTATTGCCTAAGTCCGGACGGCACGCTCGACTTTGCTCACCCCGACATCCTGCACGATTTGGCAAATCCGCATCATCCGGCGAGCCTCATCGGGTGGCTTGGGCTTGGCCTTGCCGACCGCCGCGCCAAGGGCCTTGCGCCGTTCGTTCCGATTTGCTGCGACAACATGCTTTCGAACGGGACCAAGCTGCGGGATGCCGTCATCGCCTTCGCCGAGCGGCTCGATCCGGAGCTTGCGCGATGGATTGGAGCCGAAGCCCTCTTCCCCAACACCGTCGTCGATTCGATCACTCCAGCGACCGACGAACGCCTTCGGCAAATCGTGCGTGAGGAAACCGGCTTCGACGACGCGATCCCCGTCAGCCGTGAAGCCTATGCGCAATGGGTAATCGAGGACGTTCTCCCCGAAGGATCGCCCGATCTCGAATCGGTGGGAATCGTTCTTTCCCCCAACGTCGACGTCTGGGCCAGGGCGAAGCTGCGCATCTTGAACGGTGCCCATTCGACCCTTGCCTATTTGGGTCTTCTCTCCGGGCACGAGACAGTCGCCGATGCCATGAGCGATGCTGCGCTCGCCTCGTTCGTCCAGCGCATGGTCATGGACGACATCATTCCGGCGCTGCAGCCTTCGCCAATCGACTTGAAGCGCTACGCCGAAGCGACATTTGCGCGCTTCCGCAATCCCGCGATTCACCACCAACTGTCGCAAATCGCCTGGGATGGCTCGCAAAAGCTGCCGTACAGGCTGCTCGATACGATCCTGGAAGCGAGGGCCTCCGGCAGGCCGATTGAACGGCTCGTAGTTCCGATTGCCGCCTGGATTCTATTTCTCGAACGGCAGGCGCGCGCCGCCGCTCCAATCGCCGACCCGCTTGCCGACACGCTGAGAGCTCGCGCGCGCAGCAATGATCCAATCGACCAGATCCTTGGCCTCCGCGAAGTCTTTCCTGAAAGCCTCGGACGCGACGCCGCCTTCCAAAAGGCGGTGAAGGACTCCGCCTCGCAATTACGCCCGCGGGGAGTTGCAGAAGGCCGCTGAGGGTGCTCCTTTGACGAGCGCGTGGAGAGGCGGGCCAGGATGGCAGATAGCGTTGGCGGAGTAGCGGCTAAATCCTCCCTGAAAATGGGGCACGTCCGCTGGACAATCTGCGCCTTGCTCCTCGCCGCGGTCGTGCTGAGCTACATCGACCGACTGGTCCTCAGCGTCCTCAAGCCAACGCTGCAGGGACTCTATGGCTGGTCCGAAACGGGTTACGGAGATGTCGTCTTCTGGTTCCAGGCCGCCTACGGCATCGGCTTCCTCTTCTTCGGCCGTCTGATCGACCGCATCGGCGCAAAGGCCGGATACTTGGTCGCGATGGCCATATGGACGATCGCGCACATGGCCCATGCGCTCGTAACGTCCACGCGAGGCTTCGCGCTCATGCGTATCATCCTCGCGCTTGGCGAGTCGGGCACTTATCCGGCAGCGCTTGCCGCAGCCAGCGAATGGTTCCCGCGACGGGAGCGCGCGCTTGCCATCGGATTCTTCAATGCTGGCGCAAACCTCGGCGCGATCGTGACGCCGATGATCGTGCCGGCGATCGCACTGACCATGGGCTGGCGCGGCGCCTTCATCGTCACTGGCCTTTTCAACCTGGTCTGGATGATCGTCTGGCTGATCTACTATCGGCGTCCGCGCCAGCATCCGAAGCTCAAGCCGGCAGAACTCGCGTACATCGAAGCCGACCCGGCCGATGCACAGAAACCTGTAGCCTGGCGGCGGCTCCTCACGACCCGGCAAGCCTGGTCCTATATGAGCGGCCGTTTTCTGATCGACCCCATCTGGTGGACATTCCTTTTCTGGCTGCCCGACTTCTTCCACAAGAGGTACGGACTCGATCTGAAAAGCTTCGGCCCGCCGCTCGTAGCGGTTTACATTCTTGCCGACGTCGGCTCGATCGTCGGCGGCTGGTACAGCTCGCGGCTGCTCGGCCGCGGGGTGATGGTCGGCCGCGCGCGCAAGCTTGCGATGCTGGCCTGCGCGCTGGTCGTGGTTCCAGTCACCTTCGCGGTTGCCGCACCCGATGTCTGGATCGCCGTCCTGCTCATTGGCCTTGCCTGCGCCGGTCACCAGGGATTTTCAGCCAATCTCTTCGCGATGCCGGCCGACCTGTTCCCGCGCTGGGCGGTCGGCTCTGTCGTGGGCCTGGGCGGTTTCGCCGGGGCGGCAGGTGGAATGCTGATGGCCAAATATGCCGGCTGGGTGCTCGAGCAATTCGGAAGCTATACGCCGATCTTCGTTATTGCCGGCTCGGCATATCTCGTCGCCCTCGTCACCGTGCACCTCATCAACCCGCGCTATGAGGCGGTGACCAAGTTCGCAGCAATTGAAGGCTGAACCAGTGATGGGGCGACTGGGATTCGAAATTGCGATATTGACTTGCATAGAGCCCCTGCAAAACCGCGGAAAACATTTATCCAAGGCAGGCGGTACCGCAGAGAATGTGCAGTTCCACATGACGCCTAGTGGCAACTTTTGGACGCTAAGCAGACATTCGGGTTGCCGTGTGTTAAGGAGCGCACGATCGAAGTCTGCGAAGGGGGCGCGCCATGCCCCATTACTTTTTTCACGTAGAGCGCAACGGTGATCGCATCTTCGATGACGAAGGCTGCGAACTCTCGAACCTGCAGTGCGTTGAGCAGGCTGCAGTGCGAGCAGC
>JANWLR010000042.1 GCA_025450755.1 Sphingomicrobium sp.
CACTTCGACAGTGAGATCCAGATCGGTGCGCTCGCCAATATGAAGTGGACCGAGATCAAGCCGCAGGTCGACGAGGTCGAGGTCCCGGACGGCAAGAAGATCATTGTTCTTTCGAAGGGCCGCCTGGTGAACCTCGGCAATGCCACGGGTCACCCGAGCTTCGTGATGAGCTCGAGCTTCACCAACCAAGTGCTGGCTCAGATCGAGCTTTTCACCAAGGGCGATCAGTACAAGAACGACGTCTATGTGCTTCCGAAGCACCTCGACGAGAAGGTCGCGCGACTGCACCTCGATAAGCTCGGCGTGAAGCTGACGAAGCTGAACGACAAGCAGGCCAATTACATCGGGGTCTCGGCTGAAGGGCCCTTTAAGCCCGATCATTACCGCTACTGATCAGGAGTCTGCGACGGCCCCCAGGGTCTCGCGCAAGGGCCCCAGCCATTCCGCATAGGGCTTCCATCTGCCGATGCCGCTGCGATTGAGCGGCCGGCGGACCTGCTCTGCGCTCGGTGTGCGGACCGTGCGATCGGATTCGTAAAAGCTGAGCAGATCATCCGTCCATTCGAGACCCAAATATTCGAGCGCTTTGCGCAACTCCGTCTCGGGCGCGTCAATCAGAGTCTCGTAGCGAATGCTGCAGATGAGGTCCGGCGCGGCTGCACCCAAATGATCCATCAGACGCGTGTAATCGACGCAAGCGCGCGCTTGATGCACGAGGTCAAACGATGCCGCATGGGCCGAGCCGAAGTGGTGCGTATAGTTCGAGAAGCAGCAATCCATCGCGTTGCGGCGAATCTCGATAAAGCGGGCCTGCGGCAGGATTTCGCGGATGAAAAGGATGTCGCTCCAGTTCGAGGGCATCTTGTCGATGAAAAAAGGCGCGTCGCTGCGTCGATGGTCTGTCGAGCGCCGTAGATATTCCGCTCCCAACGCGGGTTTCTCCTCGGCCGAAAGGCGCGAGATATATTGCGGAACCGTCAGCGGCCCGCGTCGCATGTGCATCTCGAGCGACGCTCGCATGAGCGCCCGAACATAGGGGAGCTCACCGGTCGCCTCGATCTCGGGATGGCAACTGAGTATCTGCTCGAGCAGCGTGGAGCCGGAGCGCGGCAAGCTGACCAGGAAAATGGGAATTGGTCCGGTGCTTTGCGCGGGCATGTCCAATCGCCCGACCGGAATCATTCGAATGAATTCATCGACCTCGCTTGAGAGCTCGCTCGGATCATATTTGATGAGCTCGGCGCGGATCCGGTTGCCCTCACCATAATGGCTGAATGCTCGTTCATACTCTCCGCGGTCATGCCATCCGCGGCCGAGCGCCATGTGCAGAGGCTCGACATTCAGGATATCGACGGCGCGCCCGACCTCCCTCTCCATGATGCACATATCTTCGTCCGTGAGGATTTTCGACTTGATGTCGGCGAGGCCCCACCAGGCCTCGCCGCGCTCGGGATCGTCCTCGATCACGTGTCGGTAAGCGGCGATCGCTTCGTCCGTTCGCCCGGCGAAGCGCAGGCTGTGACCGTAGGTGATCCAATGCTGCGCCTCAGCACGGGAATCCGCAACGACGCTTCGATATGCTTCGATCGAATCTTCGGAGCGGCCCAACCGGTCGAGAATCGAGGCTCGTGTGGCTCTCAAGGAGAGGTCGTCGAAACTCTTTTCGAGCTGCGTGAAGGCCGCCAGTGCTTCGCTGAGCCGATCCTGCCTGAACAATGTGATTGCGAGGCTTCGTTGCACATCGAAGGAGTTGGTCCCGAAGGAAATCGCTCGCCGAAGAAACTGCTCGGCCTGGACGAAGGCGCCTGTCTCCAATGCAATTTCGCCAAGCAGCGCCAGGCCGCGAGGTTCGTCGCGGTGCTCCCGCAAATGCTGAATGAGCACCATCGAGGCAGCGTCATTGTTCTTTTCGCGAAAGAGCCGCTCGGCCTCGGTCAATCGAGGATAGGCTCTTACGCTTGTAGAAATCACCGGGATTCCTCAGGTGTAGCCGAGGAGTTGGCGAAGGCCAGGCGCAGCATAGTCGACAAGCCGCCGATGCCTATCGGGCAATTTGTCGGGGATTTCCAGAGCGACGCCGGTGAGGTTCTCCCGAGCCGTACCGCTGCGCCGCCGGTCAGAGCCGACCTTCACGCGCTGACGCCAATCGGAAGGAAGCGGCGAAATCCCGCACGCCTCGAAAAGCGCGCCGAAATAGGTTTCTGCTTCGTCACTCCCGAGATCCCGAATGTTTTGAAGAAGGTCTTCGTATCGGACCGGGTACACGTTCGATGAGCCGAGCCAGGCGGCCACGTTCAGGTCGTACATATCGGCGAGCTTCGGCGCCTTCGTATGGATTCCGAAGATCATCAGCGACAGAAGCTCGTCGACCGTAAGCTTGCCTTCCTTCAAATAATCGACGTTCCCCTGAAACTCCTCCGACAAGTAGAAACGGGCGCGGGCAAGAACCCAATCATAGGGATCGCGGTAGAGCAGGATCTTTCGAACATGCGCGAGCTCGATCGCCGACGCGTCCGAGAAGAACAGGTGCCCGTAGCTGAAGAAGGGAAAGTTCGGCAGGAACGCGTGGAGATGGTCCTTGAGGTTGCCCCACTGGATGAACTGCTCGCGGTATTGCTGATCGAGCGGCACGAACATCCGGATGATATTCTTGAGCAGATGTGACCCGCTCTTGGGGATGCTGTTGAGGAAAAAAGGCTCACGGATCGGCGCCGGATTGAACTGGGTCGTGTCGCTGTCGAGCGTGTCGCCCTTGAGTTTGATCGTCGCCATCGATGCTGTGGTTACCGGCTGCGCGGTTCGAAAAAAAGGGCGGCAGTTGCCTGCCGCCCTGACGTCAAGTCTTACGCCTCAGAATTTCTTCGAGATATTGAAGAATATCCGGCGTCCCAGGAAGTCGTATTGCGATGTGCCGACGACGGGGCCGATCTCCGAAGGCAATCCGCCGCCGCCGATCGTGCTGACCCGCGGCGGGCGAGTGTCGAAGATGTTGCGCATGCCGAGCGTCAGCTCGAGCCGATGGGCCGGACTGCCGAAGTCCTTGGTGACGGAGACCGCGTGGTAGAAGGTCGCCGGGACCCTCACGACGACGCAGTAATTGCCCCAAATGACCGAGGTCTGGCACAATGATCCGCCGTGGCGGTCCTTGAACTTCTGTTCGTTCGAGGATGCTCCGTAGAATTCCGTGTGCCACAAGAACGACCAGCCTCCATGCGGCTTCCAGGTTACGTTGAGGTCGCCGACGAACTTGGGATCTCCGATGTCGCCGTTATTCGACACTGCCGGGCTCCCCGGCAGGAGGACGATCGAATCCTTCAGCTGGTAGGTCGCGTTGCCCAGAACCGTCAGTGAACCCCAGCGCCCCAATCCCTGCTGAACGAGCGCCGTGAAGTCGACGCCCTTGTTCCGCTGGTCCGAGATGTTGATGTACTTATCGTGGACATTGCTGATCGCATAGGGATCGGTGCCGTTCGTCCCGCGATCGAAGAGCGAGCAAAGCGGATCGTTCGGGAAACTCGGCGAGTCATAGCAGCCGAAGACGATATTCTGGGCTCCGAGCTGGGAGATTTCGCCCTTCACCCTGATGTCGAAATAGTCGATCGCCAGGCTCATCCGGGTCTGCGGGAGGAAGGCGAACGAGGGCGTCAGGATGATGCTTGCAGTTTTGGCGGTCGAAGTTTCCGGATGGAGCACACCGATTCCGCCCTGCGAGAAGACCGTCGCGGTGATCGATCCGCCGCCGTAGTTGCTTGGAATTCCTGCGGCGGCACAATTGTCAGCCTCGCGCTGATCGATGTTACCCTGCGCGAGGTTGAACGCATAGTTGACGCAAGGATCGATCGTCCGAGCGCTGACGAAGCTGGTCTCGTTCGCCTTGAATTCCTCGAACAGCGCAGGTGCGCGGAACGACGTCCCATATGTGCCGCGGAATCGCAGCCAATGATTGACCGCCCAGTTTCCGCCAAGCTTGTAGGTCCAATTCCATCTGTCGCTTGAGGTGGCCCCCGTCGTCGATTGCGTCGCCGTAACGTTGGTCACTCGAGCGGCGCCGCTGAATGACAGGTCGCGGAAGAAGGGATGCTCCTTGATCAAAGGCACCTGGATTTCGCCATATGCTTCGGTCGTGACCTCGTGACCGGCTGTGATTCCAGATTCGGAAGTCCCCCAGGCGTTGCCAGCCAGCGTGATCGCGCCTGGCGTGTCGACGATGCTGTCACGACGAGCAGTGACACCGATCGCCATCCCGATCGGTCCTGCCGGCAGGTTGAAAAGATGACCCGACATCGACGCTTCGCCGGAGAGCTGTTTGTAAAGCGTCTCGCCCGTTTCCCATTGGAATAGATAGTCCGCTTGCGCCGGCGTGAAGTGCCCGAAGAGGAAGTTCGGATCGAGCCAGGGCAGATCGATGCACTGCTTCTTCGAGATCGGCGTGACCTGGCCGACGCACGAGGACGTCTGGAAGTTGGTCATGTCGATGACGTCTTTGAGGATCTGTTCGGTGCTGTAGAGACCCTTGTTGTGGCTGTACTGGACGTAGGCGTCGTACGACCAGCCTTTAAAGAGACCGCCGAGGTCTCCGCGTAGGCCGCCAACGGCGCGCCAGTAGTCAACGCGCTGGCTGGTGTCGGAGCCGCGGTCCGTCACCGCCGTCGGGCTGAGGAAGTTCAGGCCCTGCCATCCCTTCGCCCAATAAGTGCCATAGGGATCAGCGGGATTATTGTAGATGTCGCCGGTGAAGCCGAACGTCCAGAACTGCCGCCAGCCATTCTGGTAGGTCTTGCGCCGGTTCGCGAGGAACTCGGCATAGCCTTCGATATGATCCGTAAAGTTATAGGCGGCGTCAGCATAGAGCGTGTACCGCGTCGTCGCGGGGATGATCGTCTGCTCGCTCGCATAGGGGTTGAAATCGTTCTGAACGGCGTAGGACGCCGGATTGTATCCGGTCGGGAGCCAGCCTGGAGGTGCGACGAAGCAGGAATATGCCCCGCAACCGCTGATTGGCGGCAAGCCGTAGGTGTTTCCAGGGAAATATTGGATCAGGTTGACCGGCCCGACGTATGTGCCGTCAGCCAAGTGGAGGTTACCCGGCCCACCCAGATAATTATATTCGTAATCGTAGGTCCAAACCTGGCCGACGGGCAGGTCTTCGCAATGATATTTGCCGGTGCGCGGGTCGATCAGGTCGGCGCGCTGGTTGGACCCTTGCCTGAAGACATAGGCCTCGGGGCAGTTGAGGTACGACCGGTCGCCGCGTGCCAGCTCGTTCTGGTGGAAATAATCCAGCGCGATGAGGATGTGGCCGCGGTCAGTCGACCTGCCCCACATGATGCTGCCGCTGTACTGCTCTCCGCCCCGCTTCGTCGGAATGCTGCCGAACCCATCGATCTGGAGTCCGTTGAAGTCGGTCTTGGTGATCAGATTAACCACGCCCGCAACTGCGTCCGATCCGTAAATCGATGATGCACCCGTCTTCAGGATGTCGACGCGTTGGACGATTGACTGCGGGAGCACGTTGAGGTCGAAGGAGGAGACGCCGCCTCGTGTGCCCGCCGGGCCTGCGCGCCGGCCGTTCAGCAGCACGAGTGTGCGGTTCGGGCCGAGCCCGCGAAGATCGATCGTCTCTGCACCCGGGCCGCCGTTCGTGACGAAGTTGGACGACAATGCGGACGTGATCTGCGTCGACCCAGCAGCGATCGGCGAGGACTGGAGCATATCGGCAGTGTCGAGATAGCCAGCCTGCTTCGAAAGTTGCGGATCGATCAAACTGACCGGGTCGGGGCTTGTGAACTCGGGTTGGCGGATGCGCGTTCCGGTGATCACGATGTTCTTCTCGTTCCCAGTGACGGCACTGTCGCCACCTGTAGCAGGGACTTGCGCCGGCTGCTGCGCCTGTTGCTGGGTATTGGTCGGCGCGGTCTGCGGGGGTTTGGCCTTGGGTTTCCCCGATTGATCGGTCGCGGGGGGCGTCTGGGTGGTCGGTTGCGCGAATGCCGGCGTCGCAATTATGAGTGCGCCGATCGACGCACCGATGAGAAGCTGCGCACGCAGATTAGCTGCAGTTGGGTTGGCTGCCATTTCGATCCCCTGTTTGGCCGACCCACCACACGGCCAGCTCCCAATCCGCTACGCTCGGATGGAGGTTTACCCGAGTCAATCTGCAAGTAATGTTCTGTTCATTCGCTTGTCGAAAGACAGGGTACTGTTACCTTGGTGCAACAATTAACGGGCTACCGCCGACGATTGTGAGTGCTGTTAACAGGACGATCGGTTCATCAACCCAAGCACATCGAGTCCAAATGTCAGGTAGCCGACTTAAGCTTTTGGAAATGTTGTAATAATACTACACAAATCGAAATTCATCGGGCTTGGTCCCGTCGCCGATTGCCACTAGCTTTCTGGCCGCTACGGCCACTCCAACCTAAGTGGAGGGGTCCCTGTAAATGCGTGCTTTCGGTAGCGTTTCTCGTTTCTCATTCTCAGTTTCGGCAGTCGCTCTTAGCGCCGCGTTCGCCTCACCGGCACTAGCCCAGTCGGAGCAGACGCAGGTCCAGGCGCAGCAGGCCAATACAGCCCAAGCGTGCGCCAGCATTACCGATCCAGCAAAGCATTCGGCCTGCATCGAGACCAAGGCGACACAGGCGCCGCACGCCGCTGCGCAGGATCAGGGCCAGATCGTCATCACCGGTTCGCGAATTGCACGGCGCGAGAACCAAACGGCATCGCCGGTCGAGATCATCTCCTCCAAGGACATCGAGGCGCGCGGCTTCCAGACGGTTGCCCAGGCGCTCAACGAACAACCTTCGTTCGGCGTCCCGGGTGCATCGCCGGTGGGTTTCAATCAGTCGGGCTTCGGCGCCGGCCAAAGCTTCGTCGACTTCCTTGGCCTCGGATCGCAGCGCACGCTGACGCTCGTCAACGGCCGCCGCTTTGTCAGCTCGAACACGTCATCGATTTTCGGACCGACCGGCGAGGGCGGAAGCCAGGTCGACCTCAATGTCATTCCGACCAAGCTGGTCGACCGCATCGAGACGGTCGCCGCGATCGGGGCGCCGATCTATGGCTCGGACGCGATCGCGGGCACGATCAACGTCATCCTGAAGCGGAACTACGAGGGCTTCGACCTCGACGGCCAAGATGGCTTCTCGACGCGCGGCGATGCTCCGGACCGGCGCATCCGCTTGCTGGCAGGCCATAACTTCGCCGACGGACGAGGAAACATCACGATCTCCGGCGAATATGATAACTCGAAGGGTATCCTTTATACGGCCCGCGACGTCACATCTTCGGACGATCGCTACTGCAGTAACCGCGACAACCTCAGGGCATCGAATGGCTCGCGAATCCAGGTGATCTGCCCGGACGAGCGCATCCCGTCGATTTCGCCCTACGGCATCCCGATCGTAGGCGGCGCGGCATTCGGTCTCGATTTCCCGCTTAGCCCGCAACAGTCGAATCTGTTCATCGGCGACCCGAATCTGAACTTCGGAGTCCAGGACACGTCGGGCAACCAACTCAAGTTCGACCAGAACGGCGCCCTAATCCCGATCGACTTCGGCCGCACTGTAGGACCCGACACCGGGTTCAGCGTATTCACCAGCGGCGGCAACGGCTTCTCGCTGCGCGACGTCGAGAACCTGCTGACCGACATCAAGCGGTACAGTGGCATCAGTGAGATGTCCTATCAGCTGACCGACAACGTGCGGCTCTTCGGCGAGGGCTGGTACAGCGTCAGCCAAGGTCGCAATCTTGCCTCTCAGCCGGTCTACAACAGCGCGCTCTTCGGTTCGGCGGGAAGTCGAGACGGCAACCTCATCATCCCGCTCAGCAATCCTTTCCTGTCGGACGCTGCGCGCACTGCGATTTTGAATTCGATCCAGAACAACCCGCTGTCCGATCAGAATTTCCTCGGCGCCAATCAAGATTATTTCTACCTGGGCCGTGCAAGCGTGGACCTCTCCCCCGGCGTGTCGACCGGCAAGAATCGCGTGATGCGGTTCGTCGGCGGCCTCGACGGCACATTCCATGTGCTGCCCGGCCGCACGTGGAATTTTGACGCCTATCTGAACTACGGTAACTCCAGGACGACCAGCCGCAATCCGGAGCTGAACCAGCAGAACTTCCTGAATGCGATCAACGCGGTGCGTGACGCCAGCGGAAACATCGTTTGCGCCCCCGGCTATACGAATTCGCCGATCGCCACAGTGAGCGAGACCTGCGCTCCGCTCGACCTGTTCGGCGGACAGACCAGCCAGGCGGCCCGCGATTATGTGACGACGATTGCGACACCGACGAACGTCAACAAGCAATATGATGCCGTCGCATCGATCTCGGGCCCGCTCGTTTCGCTCCCGGGCGGGGACATCTCCTTCGCGCTCGGCGCCGAGCACCGGGTCGAAAGCTCGAACTTCGATCCGGGCGCTTTCTATTATGGCGCGGGGACCGGGGATTCGTCGCAGCGTACAAGCTATGGTCGCTCGGTGCCGATCGACCCGGTGTACGGCAAGTATCACACCAACGAGATCTTCGGCGAGTTGAACGCGGCAATCATTTCGCCGTCGAACAACATCCATTTCGTCCACGAGCTCACCGTTCAGACGGCGGGCCGGTACATCTGGAATTCGCAGGCCGGTGCGGATCCGACCTACACCGCGCAGATTCGCTATGCGCCGTTCCGCGACATCGCGTTCCGTGGCGCCTACACTCGGGCGGTCCGGGCTCCGTCGATTACCGAGGCGTTCAATCCGACGTCCAGTGCGTTCGGTTTCGCGACCGACGTTTGCGATCAGGACCTCGTCAATAATGGTCCCGATCCGGCGACGCGCGCAAAGAATTGCGCCGCCGCGGGCGTGCCGGCGAATTTCCACTCGCTGGCGAACGACCGGACGATCCAGACTTATACGTTCGGCAATCCCGACCTGAAAAACGAGAAGTCGGATGCGATCACCGTTGGGACCGTGCTGACGCCGCACTTCATCCCTGGCCTCAGCGCGACGGTCGACTACGTAAACATCAAGCTCAAGAACGCGATTAGCGAGTTCTCGAACGATCAAGTCGTCGCCGCATGCTATGATGCTGCCGATTACCCCAACAATCCGTTCTGTGGGCTGATCACGCGCGACTTCAGTGGAACTCCCGCGACGAACAACAACTACGGGCAGCTGACGAACGTCGGGAGCAGCTACTTCAACTCGGCGACGCTTCGGTACAAGGGCGTCCTGGCCGAGCTGGCGTACCGCCACTCGTCCGACTTCCTTGGCGCTGGAAGCCATCTCGGGTTGAAGGTCAGCTACCAGTATCTCGATACGCTCTCGTCGGTCGTGACCGCGGGTTCGGCGCCGGTGCTGACCAGCAACTCAGTGGGCTATTCACGGCACAAGGGGATCGCGACACTGGGCTATGACCGAGGTGGGTTTTCCGGGCAGATCGAGGCCAATTATATCGGCAGGGCCCGGATCGACCCGAACAGCCCGGTCGACCTCTATGATCCGGCCTATGTGAAGAGCTTCGTCTACTTCAACCTGTCGCTGGCCCAGAATGTCGGCAGCCGGTTCACCTTCCACATCGATGTCGACAATCTTTTCGATGCCAAGCCGCCTTACCCGTACCCGGCGAGCGGCGGGACGGTCCCGTACTTTGCGGGTGTCCTTGGTACCTACATCCGCGTGGGCGCAGGCGTGCACTTCTAACCGGCCGCTCTAACGGGGGGAGAGAAGGGCGGGAGGCTAGGTGCTTCCCGCCCTTTCTTTTGAACCGCTTCGCCCTATGAATCGGCGAAGGGGGTAACGGCGCGATTATGAGCGCTTCGGGCGCAACCTATGTGGCGATTGTGGTGCTGGCGCTGCTCTGGCTCGGCATCGCCGCGGCCCTGGCTGTGGCCGGCGCACGGCGATTTCGGCTTGCGCAACAGGTGCTGGAAGCAGCCCAGGCGAACGCGCGGCTAATTGAGTTGATGCCCGCTCGCCCGCTGCTCGTACGGCAAGACGACCGCGTCGAAGTAGACCAGCAGTTGCTGCGGGACCTGGGCCTGGAAAAGCGGCCTGCAAAGCTGCCGGAACTCGTCGGAAACGACAGCGGCATTGCGCCGGACGACTTGGAGGCGCTCACCGATGACATAGAGGCCGCGCGTGCGTCGGTTGGACGGCTGTCGCGCAAAGTGCGCGCGCATGGCTCTGGACGAATTTTCGACGTGCGCGGCGGACCCGCTCCGGGTGAGCAGCCAGGGACCATGCTCCTCTGGTTCTTCGACACCAGCGCCGGCGAGGAGGAGCGGGCAAAACTGTCGCTTCGCCTCAAGCAGACCGAGGCTGCGCTCGGTTCGCTAACTCATCTGATCGAGGCCGCGCCATTCCCGATGTGGTACCGCGGATCCGATCTCAAGCTCGGTCTCGTGAACAGCGCCTTTGTCCATGCTGTTGAGGGCGAGGATGCCGCTGACGTGATCGAGCGCTCGGCCGAGCTTGTCGATGCTCAGGGCGCCGATAGCGCCGTTGCTACCGCCCGCGAAGCTCATGAAAGCGGGCGCGTTGTGTCACGGATGCAGCCGGCGATCATCCATGGCGAACGGCGCATGCTTCGGGTTGTCAACGTGCCCTTGTCGACGGGCGCCGTCGCGGGGTTCGCCATTGACATACAAGACCTGGAGGACGCGCGCGCCGAACTCGCCCGTTATATTGAATCACAGCGAGAGCTTGCGGACCGAATGACCGCCGGCACGGCCCAATTTGATGCAGACCGGATGCTGAGCTTCTTCAATCGTCCATTCGCCGCAATGACCAAGCTCGATCCCGAATGGCTCGCCGAGCAGCCGGAATTCGACCGGTTGATCGAGCGCATGCGCGATGAGCAGCGGCTTCCCGAAACGCGCGACTTTCCTGCCTGGAAAGAGGAGCGGCGCGGCTGGTTCACAAGCGCCGAGGAAGTGCTTGAGGAAGAATGGATGCTTCCGAACGGCGACCATATTCGCGTGGTTGCCCAGCCTCTTCCGGACGGCGGACTTCGCTTGTTCCTCGAGGACCGGACCGAACAGCTGCGCCTCGCGTCAGCCCGTGACACTCTGCTTCGCGTGCGCGCAGCGACCTTCGACAATCTGTTCGAGGCGATCAGCGTATTTGCCAGCGACGGGCGACTCTACACCTGGAACAGCCGCTTTCTCGAAGATTGGGAATTGGACGAGGAATGGCTCACCACGCACCCCCGGGTTGACGAGCTGGTTCCAGCGATGGCTCGAAAGCTCGTCAACCCAACCACGGCTGCTCAGATCCGCGAAATGGTCCGCCAGACGACCAATGAGCGCCAATCCGCCACTGGCCGGATTTCCATGACCGACGGACGTCATTTCCAGTTCGCCGCAGTTCCTCTGCCGGATGGAAACGCGCTCTTCACAATGGTCGACGTGACGGACTCGACGCGTATCGAAGCGGCACTCCGGGAGCGTGCGGCAGCCCTCGAAGAAGCCGATCGGGTGAAAACCGATTTCGTCGCCAACATGAGCTACGAGCTAAGAACCCCCCTGACCTCGATCGGCGGCTTCGCGGAACTCCTAGCCGGGGGATATGCCGGCGACCTATCGCCAAAGGCGCGGGATTATGTGAGCGCCATCGTCGAATCCGTGGAACGCCTGTCGAAGCTGATCAATGACGTGCTCGATCTCACGACAGGCGACACTCGTGGCGTGGCGCTTGAGAAGGAGCGTGTCGACATTGCGGGACTTTGCCGCGCTGCGGTCGAGACAGCGAAGGAAAGGGCTACGGAAAAGGCGCAGAAGCTCGAGGTGGGGATATCCCAGACTGCGGGCTATGTGTTCGGGGATGCACGGCGGTTGCGCGAGTCCGTCGAACACGTACTCCATAACGCGATTGCCTATACGGACCGGAAAGGCCGCATTTCGCTGAACGCCGATGGCGACAAAAAGAATGCCGTCATCCGGATCCAGGATAATGGGTCGGGGATCGACAGCGAAGACTTGCCGCGAGTCTTCAACCGTTTCGACAGAGTGGTTGAGGCCGGCATGCGCGGCGAAGCGGCGCTCGGCCTTGGTCTGCCGCTAACCCAGCAGTTCATCGAGGCGCATGGCGGCACGGTTGAACTGGAATCCGAAAAGGGCAAGGGCACAACGGTAACGCTCACGATTCCTCGCGGAACACGATGATCCTCAGAACAGAAGAGGATACGGCGCGGGCAGGGGCCGCGCTCGCGCGTGTTGCCCGTGCAGGAGACATAATCACGCTTTCCGGGCCTCTCGGAGTCGGCAAGACGGCACTTGCTCGCGGCTTCATCGAGGCCCTTGGGCATGAAGCGGATGTTCCAAGTCCAAGCTTCGCGATCGTTCAACCCTATGAAAATCTCAATCCATCCGTCTGGCACGTCGATCTTTACAGGATCGAGGTACCTTCAGAGATGGACGAACTAGGCCTCGACGCGGCCGCTGATGCGATCCTGCTGGTCGAATGGCCAGAGCGGGCAGGACGGGCGGCGTGGCCGGATTCTCTCGCATTATCGCTGGACTTCGGTCCGAATGCCGAGAGAATCTTGACAGCAAAGGTGCCCCGGTCATGGGAGGGCCGATGGCCCCCTCAATGACTCCGCCGCCACATGCCCCTGATTTTCTTGCCGCATTCGGTTGGGCAGGCGCCGAAATCCTTCCGCTCGCCGGCGACGCGTCATTCCGGCGCTATTTTCGGGTGGTGCTGGGTGACCGAAGTGCGGTCCTGATGGACGCTCCGCCGCCCCACGAAGACCCGCAACCGTTCATCGCAGTAGCGGAATGGCTGATCGGGCGAGGCCTGAGCGCGCCGGAGATTCTCGCACGCGATTTGGAGAAAGGGCTCCTGTTGCTCGGAGACTTTGGCAGTGCGCGCCTTCGCGAGACGCTCGACGTGGATCCGCAGCGCGAACGCGAGCTGTATGAGCTGGCGACCGACCTGCTCGTCCACCTCCACGAACATCCGCCCATGGAAGGGCTCAACCCACATGGGCTCGACCAGTGGCTCGAGGAACTGAAGCTGTTCACGGAGTGGTACTGCAGCGCGGTGGGCGCCGATGTCGACGTGGATGCCTATCAAGCGGCCTGGCGCGAGGTGCTCGAACCGATTGCAGGTGATGGTCTGGGCCCCGTAACGGTATTGCGGGATTACCATGCCGAGAACATCATGCTGGTCGAAGGGCGAGGCGGGGTCGAGCATTTTGGCCTGCTCGATTTCCAGGACGCACTTGCTGGACATCCAGCGTATGACCTCGCTTCAGTCCTGGAAGATGCCCGGCGCGATGTATCTCCGGAGGTCGAACGGACGATGATAGACCGGTACGTCGCAGCAACCGGCCACAATGAGCAATTCGAGCGCGCCTACTGGTCACTCGCGGCACAGCGCAACACGCGCATCCTTGGGGTCTTCACACGCCTGTGGAAGCGCGACAACAAGCCCGGCTATCGCCGCTTTCAGCCTCGCATGTGGGGCCTGCTCGAGCGGGACCTTGCTCAGCCGAACCTCAAGCCAGTTCGCAACTGGTTCGATGTAAACATCCCCGACGAGTTTCGTCGCGCACCGTGGAAGCAAGCTGCATGATCCAGGCCAAACGTGCCCTTCGAATTCGCGCCGAAGTGCCGGCGGAGGTCCCCCAGACGGCGATGATCATGGCTGCAGGACTGGGCAAGCGAATGCGCCCGCTTACTGCGACCAAACCCAAGCCCCTGATCGAAGTAGGCGGGAAGGCGCTGCTGGACCATGTTCTTGAAAAACTTCGCCTCGCGGGGGTGAAGAAGGTCGTGGTCAACGTCCATTATCTCGCCGACGCGCTCGAGGCGCATCTTGAGAGCCGCGACCACGGTCTGGATGTTGTCATCTCCGACGAACGCGACCTGCTGATGGAGACCGGTGGCGGACTCATCAAGGCGGCGCCGCTCATCGACTGCGATCCGTTCCTGGCATTGAACAGTGATAATTTGTGGATCGATGGGCCTGCCGACACGATCAAGCTCCTCGCGTCGCAATGGGACCACAGAAAGATGGATGCGCTCCTGCTTCTTGTGCCGCAGGCTCGTGCGCTCGGTCATAAAGGCATGGGCGACTTCCACATGGATCGCGAGGGAAGAATCCGCCGCCGCGAACGCAGCCATGTCGCGCCATTCGTCTTTACCGGCATACAGATTGCATCGAAGCGGTTGCTGCGCGACGCGCCGGAAGGTCCGTTTTCGACCAACCTTTTGTGGGATAGGGCGATCGAGGAGGGTCGCGCGTTTGGCGCCGTCCATCAGGGGCTATGGTTTGACGTCGGAACTCCACAATCGATTCGCTTTACCGAGGCGGCGATCGAGAATGTCTGACCCAGGCCGGGTCGGCGTTTACACCATTCCCTCGCACCGCTCCTTTGCCGATGCGCTCGCAGCTGGGCTGATCGCCCAGTTCGGCGGGGCCCCTCTCGGACTGGCACAGGGACGAATCCTGCTGCCGAACAACCGGGCTGTGAGGGCAGTTACAGACGCCTTCGTCCGGGTGAGCGGCGACGGGCTACTGCTGCCGCGATTGATTCCGGTCGGTGATCCGGAGCTCCACGAACGGCTTGGGGGGGGCCTTGACCGAATTGACGAGAATGACGCCGTTCCGCCTGCGATTGATCCTACCGAACGGTTGCTTACGCTGGCGTCGATTGTCCGCGGGGAAGGGAGCGCCGAAAGCTTGCGCCTCGCGGCCGATCTAGCGCGCACGCTCGATTCCCTGCTGGTCGAGGAAGTGGCCCCGCATCGGCTGAAAGACGCGGTTTCGGAGGCGAGCGATCTTGCGCGTCATTGGGAAAAGTCGCTCGAAAAGCTCAAGCTCATCTACGATGAATGGCCGCAAATCCTGGCTGAGCAAGGAAAGATCGATCTTGCCGAGCGTCGCAATCGCCTGCTCCGTGGGTTGGCGAAGAGGTGGGAGCATGAACCGCCCGAGGGTTTCACAGTGGCCGCGGGCATTACGACGGCGGCACCAGCCGTCGCGGCACTGGTCGCGCGCGTGGCGCGAATGCCTCGCGGAATGGCCGTGCTGCCGGGACTTTGGCTCAGCAATATATTCCCCCAAGAGGAATGGGAGGCGCTCGGGCCCGACGAAAACGGGCGCGGGGAATCGACACATCCGCAGTTTCATTTGAAGCTTCTTCTCGACAGTATCGGCGTCGCTCGAAATGAGGTTCAAGCCTGGCGCTGGTCTGGCGGAGGTGCTTCGTCGCCGGCGCGGGGCCGCGCCGTCGCCAATGCCATGGCCGCCCCCAGCTTCTCGCACAAATGGGAGATCCTCAAGCCCGGCGAACGGCGCCTCAGCGGCATTCGATTGGCCGTACTTCCCGATCCGGCTGCGGAAGCCCAGGCAATCGCTCTTGCTCTCCGGGAAGCGCTTGAAACTCCCGGAAAGGCCGCAGCTCTGGTCACCCCCGATCGTCAGCTGGCGGGCCGTGTTTCAGCGCTGCTCGCGCGTTGGCGAATCGAGGCGGACGACAGCGCGGGCAAGCCCCTCTCGGCTACACCGGCGGGAACGCTCATGCTCGCCGTCGCGAGCGCTTCGGCCGAGGAGATGGCGCCGGTGACGCTCCTGGCGCTGCTGAAGCATCCGTTGGTGGGCGGAGAAGGCGGCGAAAGAATTGCGTGGCTCGATTCCGTTCGCGAGCTCGACCTGAAGCTTCGCGGGCCGCGTCCGCCGGCTGGACTTGCTGGGCTCGACGCTCATTTCGGCGCTCTGCTGCAGTGGCGGCGGGTGCGTCAGAAGATCGAAGCTCTCGACGGAGTGCTCCGCAAACCCGTGTCACTGGCGGACCTCGCTATCATCCTGTCGGATGCCGCAGAGAGCTTGGCGGGCGATTCGGCATGGCGTGGCCCGGCGGGGCGCATGGCGGCGGAAAGGCTCGCGGAACTGCAGTCGTCGAAGTCTGCACGGCAGCTCTTGGTTGCCGCCGAAGACGTCGTACCCCTGCTTCGCCAACTGCTGGACTCGAGCGCAGTGCGACCGCCTTACGGCGGCCATCCGCGAGTCGCTATCTGGGGTCTGCTTGAGGCGCGTTTGCAACGTGCCGATCTGGTTGTACTCGGCGGTCTTAATGAAGGCGTCTGGCCTGCGCTTCCGACGCCCGACCCATGGCTTCCGCCGAAGGTGCGCGCCGAACTGGAGATGCCGACTCTCGAATCCAGGATCGGCCTTGCCGCACATGATTTCGCAAGCATGCTGGGGGCTCCGGAAGTGCTGATCACGCGCGCGCGGCGCGATTCAAAGTCACCGACCATCGCCTCGCGGTTCCTGCTTCGCTTGGACGCAATCAGCGGCGGGTTGCCGCGGGACATTCAGCTCGAGCGGCTTACCCGAGCACTCGACGATCCCGGGCAGCCGCAGCCGGTTGCGCGACCGGCTCCATCGCCGCCGGGCGAGCAACGGCCGGACCGTATCTCCGTAACCTCCGTGGACCGGCTCAAGGCCGATCCATTCGCGTTCTACGCGAGCGCCATATTGGGACTGAAAGCGGAGGATCCAGTCGACGCGGATCATACCGCGCGATGGAAAGGAGAAGCCGTCCATAAGGTCTTCGAAAACTGGTTGCAGCATGACAATTGCGATCCGGACAAGCTCAAACCCAGGGCCCAGCTGCTGCTGAAGGACGAGGCCATCCATCCGATGCTGCGCGCGCTGTGGGCGCCGCGGCTCCTTGAGGCGATCGACTGGATCGCCGGAATGGAGCGTGACAATCGAGCGGAAGGCCGAAGGCCGCTGGCCGCCGAAACAAGCGGCGAGACAGTCATTGCTGGCGTAACGGTTCATGGTCGCGTCGATCGCATCGACCGGCTTGCCGACGGCGGCCTTGCAATTGTCGACTACAAGACCGGCGCGCCGCCGACCCAGAGGGCAGTGGCCGAGGGATTCGCGCTGCAGCTCGGTCTACTGGGATTGATTGGCAGCGCCGGCGGCTTCGAAGACATCGACGGGGATCCGGAGGCGTTCGAATATTGGTCGCTTCAGCGTTATCGCGGCAGCTTCGGGCGATTGATGCGCCCCGACAAGGACATGGAACCGGGCGAGTTCCTTGATCATGCCTATCGGAACTTTTCCAAGGCGGCGGCTGACTGGCTGACCGGAAGCGAGCCGTTCACCGCGAAGCTCAATCCGGCCTATGCGCCTTATGGAGATTATGACCAGCTGATGCGGCTCGAAGAATGGTACGGCCGCAAATGAAGCTAGCGCCGCGGCTTCTTTCTAATCTTCGACGCGTAGAGGAGGGCGGCAACGATCGCCGCCGAGCCAATGCCGACGGCTACGCCGGCCTTGACCAGCTTGTTACGCCGCTCTTCGCTGGCCCTGTCGAATTCGTCGTCCATCGGCGATTCTCTATGGTCTTGGGCGCGCGTTGGGAAGCGGTATGAGCGAGCGGTTCAAAATCTTTCCGCCGCTGATGGATGAGCAGGCGCTCGCGGCCGATCCCAAGGCGCATGCGTCGCTTTCAGCCTCGGCGGGGACCGGGAAAACGCAGGTCCTCACGGCGCGGGTTCTCCTGCTTCTGCTTCAGGGCGCGCGGCCTGAATCCATCCTCTGCCTTACCTTCACGAAGGCAGCAGCCGCAGAGATGGCGAATCGTATCGGCGCTCGATTGGCTGCCTGGGTGCGCATTCCCGAAAAGGTCCTGCGCAAGGACCTCTTCGCGCTCCGCGCCCAGACCGATCCGCAAACCATCGAACGCGCGCGCCAATTGTTCGCCAAGGTGCTAGATTGCCCCGGGGGGCTGAAGGTCCAGACGATCCACAGCTTCGCCCAGGGCTTGCTCGCCGCCTTTCCGGCGGAAGCCGGGATTGTGCCTGGTTTCCAACCAATCGATGGAAGGGCGGAGCAGGAGTTGGTACGCCGTACGCTCGCCGACCTGATGGCTGATTCAGAAGCGCGCCAAGATGAAGACTTAATCGGCGACGTCCAATGTCTCAGCCGGAGATTGGGTGAGGCTGGGGCGATCGAATATCTCCAGGCATGCGCGCGCGAGCCCGAGGCAATGGCGCGCCTCGGCGATCGAGCGATGATCGAGCCTACGATCCGCAGGCTAATGGATCTGCCCGATGAATCGGTCGAGGACTATATCGCGCATTATTGCGGCGACGATCGCTTCGACTGCGATCTTCTTCGAGCCATTGCCGAGGCCAATCGCAAATGGGGTAAGCAGACGGGCCTCGAACACGCCCAGACAATCGAGCAATGGTTGACGCTAACGCCGATTGAACGTGCAGCCCGGCTATCGGACCTCTTCAAAATCACCAAGCGGGTCTATCCGGGGCAGGCGAAGGCCGAACCCCACTACGAATCGCATGCTGGCCGGCTCGCCGTCCTCATCGAGGAGCTGCTCCGCATCCAGAACGGTGCGCTGCTCGCGCGCGACATTGCCGCGGGGCTGCGCGCCGGACAGGCGTTCGCGAATGCCTATGCGAAAGCAAAGCGTGCAGCTGGAGTGGCAGATTTCAACGACCTCATCGAACGGACGCGCCACCTGCTCAAGCAGCAAGGGATAGGGGATTGGGTGCGCTACAAGCTCGATCGCCAGGTCGACCATGTGCTCGTCGATGAGGCGCAGGACACCAATGCTGCTCAGTGGGAGATCATTGAGCAGCTGGTCGATGAGTTTTTCAGCGGTTCGAGCGAAAGCGAAGGGCGGAGCCGCACTCTGTTCATGGTCGGCGATTTCAAACAGGCTATCTACGGCTTCCAAGGCACTGATCCACGCAAGTTTCAGGAAGCTCGTGAAGCATTCAAGCAACGCGCCGCCGCTCTAAGCAGCGCCGGAGATCTGTTCAGCTATCACCAGCGTGCAAGGGAGTTTCGGGACCTGTCGATCGCGGCGAGCTTCCGTTCCGCACAACCAGTGCTCGACGTCGTGGACGCCGTGATCGGCACTGTCGGACACAAGGCAATGGGGCTCAGCGATGCTCCAGCGAAGCACCGCGCGCACCATCTTGATCGCACTGGAAGAGTCGAGCTGTGGGAGCCGTTCGCGGTCGACCAATCCGCTGAGGATTTGGATGAAGGCGAGGAACGGTGGATTGCCTTGCGCGATCGACATTATGCCGATGCACTCGCCGAGCGCATTCGCTTGATGCTCGAAGAGGCGCCAGTCATCGCCTCGACCGGTCAGCCGATAACTCCGGGCGACATCCTTGTGCTGGTTCGAAGCCGGGGGGAACTCGCGTCACTGATCGTCGCGCGATTGTTCTCCGCCGGAGTGCCGGTCGCAGGAGTCGATCGGCTTCAGCTCCACGAGCCCCTCGCGGTGCAGGACTTGCTCGCCGCGGTGAAATTCGCAGTGCAGCCAAACGACGATCTTAGCCTTGCCTGCTTGCTCGTGTCACCGCTGATTGGATGGGACCAGGACCGGCTCCGGGAGCTCGCCTACGGACGGAAAGTTTCGCTGTGGCGTGAACTTCGGCAACGCGCGGACGACTTCCGGGACACGCACGACGCGCTCTCGGAACTATTGCGGATTGCTGATTTCGTGAACCCGTCGCGGTTCCTCGAGACGATCCTCACCGGACCGATGCAAGGCCGGCGGAAGCTATATTCGCGCCTTGGAATGGCTGCCCGCGATCCAATCGACGAAATGATGAACAGCGCGCTCGAATTCGAACGCAACGAGACAGCGTCGCTCGATCGCTTCCTCGCCTGGTTCTCGCGCGGCACAGTCGACGTGCAGCGCGACCCCGGCCAGTCAGGGAATGAAGTGCGCGTGATGACCGTTCATGGCGCGAAGGGTCTTGAAGCGCCGGTCGTCATCGTCGCTGACGCGACGGCCGATCCCGCGCGGCTTGGACGAACGCCGCTGACTGTCGACGTTGAAGTTGAGCAAGCCGGCCTTGTTCCGCTTCTGCGCCCGAAGAAGGACGAGCGCTGCCCTCCCTTTGAGGAGATTATCGCATCCGAGGAAAAGCGCGATCTCGAGGAGCATCTGCGCCTGCTCTATGTCGCGCTGACCAGGTCCGCCGATCGGCTGATCGTGAGCGGCGTGATGCCGAAGGCGAAAAAGGACCGGTCCGATCCGCGGCCGGCCAACTCCTGGCACTTGATCGTCGAACAGGCCATGGCTGAAATGGGAGCGACGCCTTCCGACGGGCATGTTGCGCTCCGCTACGGGTCGGACGCAACCTCGCGGTTGAAGCGCGCTCGAGCGAAGGTCGCTTTGCCTCCCGTTGCGATTCCGGCGTGGGCCACATCGCTCGCGCCGCCGGAGGCGCGGCCGCCGCGGCCGCTCGCACCGTCTGCGATCTCCGCGGACGATGAAAGCGCACCGCCGCCGAGCGAGGCAATTCGTGCTGCAGCATTGCGGGGCACATGGATCCATCAGCTGCTCGAGCGGCTACCGGCGGTCGATCCGAGCGCGCGGACAGCTGCCGCAAATCGCTGGTTGGAGAGTTCCGCGGGAATTGAGGATGCAGAGCTCCGCAACCAAATCGTATCCCAGGTCTGCGCAATCCTGTTCAATCCCCGTTTCGCGCCTTTGTTCGGCCCCGGCTCGCTGGGTGAAGCGCCTCTCGCTGCTACATTGCCTGACGGGCGCGTCATCGCCGGTACAGTCGATCGTCTGCTCGTCACCGAGAAAGAGGTTTCCGTTATTGACTTCAAGACAGGATGGGTCCCGCCGACGGAAATCGACATTCCCAGCAGCCACCGCGCGCAAATGGCCGCTTATGCCGAGGCCCTGCAGGTCATCTTCCCGGGACGGAAGGTCGCTGCATCGCTGTTGTACACGGCAGCCCCGAAACTCATTGAACTCATGCCTTGAGGGCAGCGCACCAAGTGCCCATATGCTCGTTAACTTTTGCATTTCGCAAGGAGATTCGCCCGCCATGGCAACCAAGACCGTTACCGACCAGAGCTTCGCCACCGACGTCCTCGGTTCCGACAGTCCTGTCCTCGTCGATTTCTGGGCGGAGTGGTGTGGGCCCTGCCGGATGATCGCACCGGCACTCGAAGAGATCGCAGGCGAGCTCGGCGACAAGGTCACGATCGCCAAGCTCAACATTGACGAGAACCCGGATATTCCTAGCCGTTATGGCGTCCGCGGAATTCCGACGATGCTGCTGTTCAAGAGCGGTCAGCCCGTTGCGCAGAAAGTCGGCGCAGCGCCGCGCAGCCAGATCCAGCAGTGGCTGGAGGGAAACCTCTAGCTACTCGCAAGGGGGCTGCGTCCCCGCGAGCCCTCTCGTGTCCGGGCGGAACTTGTCGTGCCGAGGGAGTTCGTCCTTCGGCTCGAACCAGCCGATCCTGGTTCCCCAGAAGATGTGAAATTCGGGGCTAATCGCTTCCGGGTTGTCCAGCGTTGCGACGCTGAAATCCGCTGTCTCCGGCTGGTGGTTTACCTTCATGAGGAACGGCGTTCCGCATTCTCCGCAGAATTCGCGATGCCCAAAGCTGGATGATGCCACAGCCTTCACCTTTTCGGCTCCGGCAGTCCACACGAAGTGGGGTTCAGCGACGCTCGCGAAAACCATCGCCGGAGCGCCGCTGCTGAGCTGGCACGTGCGGCAGTGGCACCATCCACAATCGAAAGGATCGCTCTTCAACTCGTAGCGCACCGCTCCGCACATGCATCCGCCTGTTAATTCCGGCATTTGTTCACGGTCCCTTTAATTGACTACGGCTAGGGCGCTCCTTACATCGCCGGGCGCAGTTTCCCAGAGCGTCGGCGAGGGTTTTCTCGTCTTCCAAACGCCCGGGTTTTTAAGGGAATTCCATGTTCGCCGCAGTGGCAAAGAGCATCTTCGGATCGGCCAACGATCGCTATGTCCGGGGCCTTGGCAAGTATGTGGACGCGGTCAACGCGCTGGAGAACAATGTCCGCGCGCTTACCGATGAGGAGCTAAAGGGTCAGACCGACCGGTTTCGGCAGCGGCTCGCAGAGGGCGAGAAGCTCGACGACGTCCTTCCTGAGGCCTTCGCGACCGTCCGCGAGGCGGCAATCCGAACGCTCGGTCAGCGCCATTATGACGTCCAGCTGATCGGCGGCATTGCTCTGCATCGCGGTGAGATCGCCGAAATGAAGACCGGCGAAGGAAAAACGCTGGTCGCGACACTTGCCGTCTATCTCAACGCCCTCGAAGGCAAAGGCGTCCACGTCGTCACGGTCAATGACTATTTGGCCCGGCGCGACGCCGACTGGATGGGCCAGATCTACCGCTTCCTCGGAATGAACGTCGGCGTGATCGTTCCAAACATGACGGATCAAGAAAAGCGGGACGCTTACAACTCGGATATCACCTACGGGACCAACAACGAGTTTGGCTTCGACTATCTGCGCGACAATATGAAATACAGCCGCGACCAGATGGTCCAGCGGCCGTTCAATTTCGCGATCGTCGACGAGGTGGACTCGATCCTGATCGACGAGGCTCGAACTCCTCTGATCATTTCGGGTCCGACCGACGACAAGTCGGACCTCTACATCTCCGTCGACAAGCTGGTGAAAACCTTCCAGCCATCGGACTACGACAAGGATGAAAAGCAGAAGACTGTCGTCCTCACCGAAGAAGGGACCGAGAAAGCCGAGCGGATGCTCGAGGCCGAGGATCTCATTGAGGGGCGCAACCTCTACGACATCGCGAACACCCAAGTCGTTCACCACCTAAACCAGGCCCTGAAGGCCAATGTGATGTTCAAGCGGGACATCGACTACATCGTGAAGGACGGCAAGGTCGTCATCATCGACGAGTTCACCGGCCGAATGATGGAGGGTCGGCGCTGGTCCGATGGCCTTCACCAGGCTGTCGAGGCGAAGGAAGGCGTCGAGATCGAGCCAGAGAACCAGACGCTCGCCTCGATCACGTTCCAGAATTACTTCCGCATGTACCCGAAGCTCTCTGGCATGACCGGCACCGCAATGACCGAGGCGCCGGAATTTTTCGACATCTACAAGATGAACGTGGTCGCGATCCCGACCAACATGCCGGTTCTGCGCATCGACGAAGACGATGTCTTCTACAAGACGATGCAGGAGAAGTTCGGGGCGATCGCCGACGAGATCAACGCCAAGCAGGAGCAGGGTCAGCCGGTGCTGGTCGGCACGGTCTCAATCGAGAAGTCTGAAATGCTGTCCGAATTCCTCCAGCAGCGTGGAATCAAGCACTCGGTCCTCAACGCCCGCTTCCACGAGCAGGAAGCGCATATCGTGGCCCAGGCTGGGCGCCTCCGCGCGGTCACGATCGCCACCAACATGGCCGGTCGCGGCACCGACATCCAGCTGGGCGGCAACCTGGAGTTCCGGATGCTGGATGAGCATCCAGAGCTGGTTCAGGGCACATCGGAATATGAAGCGCAGGCGGAGAGGATCCGGGCCGAGATCATTGCAGAGAAGCAGAGTGTGCTTGATGCCGGCGGTCTGTACGTCCTTGGTACCGAGCGGCATGAGAGTAGGCGCATCGACAACCAGCTACGCGGCCGCTCGGGCCGCCAGGGCGACCCGGGCCTCTCGAAATTCTACCTGAGCCTCGATGACGATCTTCTGCGTATCTTTGGACCGCAAACGATGTTTGCGCGGCTGATGAACAGTCAGCTCGAGCAGGGTGAGGCGCTGACGCACCGCTGGATTTCCAAAGCGATCGAGACGGCGCAAAAGAAGGTCGAGGCGCGCAACTACGACATTCGCAAGCAGGTCGTCGAATTCGACGACGTTATGAATGATCAGCGCAAGGTCATTTACGAACAGCGCGCGGACATCATGGATGCCGAGAGCGTCGGCGAGACTATTGTCGATATGCGCGGCGAGACGGTCACCGCGATCGTCGCGGTGAACTGCCCTGATGGCAGCTATCCCGAACAGTGGAATGTGGATGCTCTCAAGGAAGCTATCGATGACGTGTTCGGGCTTCAGCCGCCGATAGACCAATGGCTGGAAGAAGAGGCGGTCGACCCACTGATGATCACCGAGCGTGTGCAGAAGCTCGCCGATGAGGCAATGGCCACAAAGCTCGAGCAGGTCGAGGCCGAGCAGTGGAAGAATATTGAAAAGCAGGTCCTGATCCAGACGCTCGACCACCACTGGAAGGAGCATCTCGCAACCCTCGACGCACTTCGCCAGGTGATCCACCTTCGAAGCTACGCGCAGAAGAAGCCCATCGACGAATATAAGCAGGAGGCATTCCTGCTGTTCGAGCGGCTGCTGGTCGCCATCCGCGAGCAGGTGACCCAGACGTTGATGAAGGCACAGATCCAGCTGCAGCCGCCGCCGCTTCCGGAGTTGCCCGATTTCATCACCCAGCACATCGATCCCTTCTCGGGCGATGACGACAGCGCGGACATTGACGCCGCTGTGCGCGGCTCGATGATCCCGAACTTCACGCCGATCGGCGTGATCCCGCAGCCGACGCTCCCCGAGCGGGATGCGGCCGGAAATGTCGCCGAAACGCCTGTCAGCCGAAACGCGCCATGCCCATGTGGCTCGGGCAAGAAGTACAAGCATTGCCACGGGCAGCTCGCGTAACGCCGACCACTGCCGTGGCGGCAATCGACCGGACAGAGCTGCGGCGGGCCTATCGGCCTGACGAGGAGCAAGTCGCAAGCGTTCGCATCGAACAGGCTCGCCTAAACGCGAGCGAAGCCAGCGAAGCGGCCGCTACCGCGCGTGCACTGGTCAAGAGCGTTCGCGCGCACAAGCCCTCGGGCGTTGACGCATTCTTGCAAGCATACGACCTCGGCTCGGATGAAGGCATTGCGATGATGTGCCTTGCCGAGGCGCTGCTTCGCATCCCGGACGCGCACACCGCCGACGAGCTAATTGCCGACAAGCTCTCTGGCCCCGATTGGTCGGAAAAGCTCGGGCGGTCGGATTCGTCGTTCGTGAATGCGGCCACTTTCTCGCTGTTGCTGACCGGCAAGGTGCTCGAGAGCGCGCAGGACCGTTCTGACAATTGGAAAGCTGCGCTTGGCCGGGCAGTCGGTCGCCTAGGCGAACCCGTAGTTCGAACCGCCGTCCGCGAGGCCATGAAGATTCTCGGGCGAAATTTCGTGTTCGGCCGGACGATCGATGAAGCGCTGAAACGCGCCGGCCCTGAACGGCGTCAGGGCCTCAGTCACAGCTTCGACATGCTCGGCGAAGCGGCCAGGACTTTCGAGGATGCGGATAGATATGCGCAATCCTACGCGAACGCCCTCGACCATATTGCCGCTGAGGCGAAGGGCGGCTTCAAGGCGTCTCCTGGTATCTCGGTAAAACTGACGGCGCTTCACCCACGGTTTGAATATACCCACCGCGAGGAAGCGCTCGCAACAGTCATTCCAATTGTCCGTGAACTGGCCCTCAAAGCCGCGAAAGCGGACGTCCACTTCACCATCGATGCAGAGGAAGCCGATCGGCTCGAACTGCAGATGGACGTGTTTGAGGCCCTGCTTGCTGACGACATTTTGTTCGAGAATGGCTGGGGAGGATTCGGGATCGCCATCCAGGCGTACCAGAAGCGGGCGGCGCCGCTGTGCGATTGGGTGGCACAGTCAGCGCGAGCGCGCGGCCGCAAGCTCATGTGCCGGCTCGTCAAGGGCGCTTACTGGGACACCGAGATCAAGGCGGCGCAGGTTGCGGGATTGTCCGATTATCCCGTCTGGACCCGCAAGGTCGCGACCGACGTCTCCTATCTCGCCTGCGCGAAGAAGCTGCTTTCGGCGAGCGACATCATCTATTCCGCCTTCGCTACGCATAATGCGAACACGATCGGGCAGGTGAAGGCGCTCGCGGGTGACAAAGCGTTCGAGTTCCAGCGCCTCCATGGCATGGGCGAGGAACTGTACGAAGAGCTCGCTGAACTTGAGCGGCACATCGGCGACAAGCCGACGCCGGTGCGGATCTACGCACCCGTTGGCAGCCACAAGGAATTGCTCGCCTATCTCGTTCGGCGCCTTCTCGAGAACGGCGCCAACTCAGGTTTTGTCAACCGGATCGCCGACGAGCAGGTCTCGATCGACGAGTTGGTCAAGGACCCGGTCGCCGAGCTTGCGGCGCTCGAGCCCAAGCGCAATCCGAAGATCATCCTCCCGCCCGATCTATTCGGGACGCGGCGTCGCAACAGCACCGGGGTCGACCTGAGCGATCCGCTAGTGCGCGAGCCGTTGCTCGAACGGCTAAAAGCGTTCGAAGCCCGCAGCTGGATCGCAAAGCCAGGGATCGGAAAGGGCGAGGCCAGGCCGATCGTGTCGCCCCAGGACCATCGGATCACTGTCGGAACGACGTTCGAGGCGACCGCTTCCGAAGTCGATCGGATGGTTCGTTGCGCGCATGCCGCGCAAGTCGAATGGGATTCGCTTGGCGGCGAAGCGCGGGCAAAATTGCTCGAACGCACGGCTGACCTCTACGAGGCCCATGCGGAAGAATTTTTCTCGCTCTGCACTCGGGAGGCCGGGAAGACCTTGACCGACGCAGTGCTCGAAGTGCGCGAGGCCGTCGATTTTCTGCGTTTCTACGCATCCGAAGCTCGACGCCAATTCACCAAGCCGCTTCCGCTTCCGGGGCCCACAGGAGAGCGGAACGAGCTCAGATTGCACGGCCGGGGCGTGATCGCGAGCATTTCGCCGTGGAATTTCCCCCTAGCCATCTTCACGGGCCTGGTCTCGGCCCCCCTCGCCGCAGGCAATGCAGTCATCGCAAAACCGGCCGGGCAAACGCCGCTGATTGGCGCGTTGGCGGTCGAGCTGATGCATCAGGCGGGCGTTCCCAGGGACGTGGTCCAGCTCGCGCCAGGCTCGGGGAGGGTCGTCGGCGGAACGCTGACTGCACATCCGCTGCTTTCGGGCGTCGTTTTCACCGGATCGACCGAAACCGCGCGCATGATCAATCGCGCACTCGCGGAGCGCGACGGCCCGATCATCCCGTTCGTTGCTGAAACAGGCGGCCAGAATGCGATGATCGTCGATTCATCAGCGCTGCCTGAACAAGTTACGCGCGACGTCATTTCCTCGGCATTCCAGAGCGCGGGCCAGCGCTGCTCGGCCTTGCGCGTGCTTTTCGTGCAGGAGGATGTCGCCGATGGCATGATCAAGATGATTGCCGGCGCAATGGAAGCGCTTAATGTCGGCGACCCGGGTGATCTCGCAACTGACGTCGGCCCGGTGATCGACGAGGCTGCAAAGAAAGTGCTCGATGACCACATCAAGTGGCTCGACAAGAATGCGAAGCAGATTTGCCGGCTGAAGGTGCCAAAGGCGGCTGCACACGGCTGCTTCGTTGCTCCCGTTTTTTATGAAATTAAGTCGCTAAGTCAATTGAATCGCGAGAATTTTGGCGCGATCCTTCACGTCATCCGCTTTGCCGGCGACAAGCTCGACGAGGTCGTCGAGGCAATCAACACGACGGGTTATGGCCTGACCCTCGGGCTGCAGAGCCGCATCGACACGGTCCGCGACTATGTCGAGGAGCATGCCCGCGTCGGCAACTTCTACGTCAACCGCAACCAGATCGGCGCCGTGGTCGAGAGCCAGCCATTCGGCGGCGAAGGCCTCAGCGGCACCGGACCGAAGGCCGGCGGGCCACATTATGTTGCTCGATTTGCCACCGAGCGAGTCACCTGCATCGATACGACAGCGGCGGGCGGAAACGCTTCGCTAATGGCCTCGATCGACGGCTGATGCGGTCCCGCGCTGGGACGTACCAAATGGTCTGTGGAGCGGGCGGCCGAGATCATCGTTTGCGGCTCTGCGGGGTGGTCCTTCTTAGCGGACACGAACACGCCTCGCCGGAGCGGCCGGGTCTGCACCCAGTCCGGCCGCTTCGATCATGCCTCGGAGCTCTCCACGATTTAAGGAGGAATGCGTAGAGCGCGCCTCCGATGCCCCGGCTAACTTTCGGTGATGGACGTTGCCACCAGCTTTGCGCCCAGCACCGAGCTCGCAAGCCGCAAACATGCTCGCAAGGTCCGAACAGTCGCATGGTGGTTGGTGATTGTGCTGGGGATTGCCGCTATCGCAGTTGCGGCTTGGTGGTTCACCACGCGCCCGATCAACGTGGTTGGAAGTCGCGTTCGCCGCGGAAATGTGGCGGAGATCGTTTACGCCACAGGGTTCGTCGAACCTCAGCGTCCTGTCGACGTTTCGTCGCGCGTCACTGCGCCGGTCACAGCTGTTCTCGCCGACGAGGGCGAGAAGGTCGTGCGGCATCAGGCACTTGCAACCCTCGACGCGGAAGATCAGCGTCAAACGATCGGCCAGCTTTCCGCCGCTCGAATCAAGGCCGAGCAAGACGAACGGCGCGCGCTCGCTCTTTTTTCGCAGGGCTGGATGGCAAAGGCGGGCCGCGACGAGGCAGTTGCGACCGCAAACGCCGCGCGCGCGGCGGAGGCCTCGGCTCGAGCGAAGCTAGACCAATTCACAATCCGATCGGGAATCCCGGGCGTTATTCTGCGGCGTGAGGTAGAACCCGGCGATCTCGCTACTGCGTCGAAGATACTATTCGAGGTCGGTGACCCCAAATTGCTCCGGGTTACTGCCACCGTTGACGAGCGCGACATTCCACTTGTCCGCACGGGCAGCGTCGCAATGATGTCGACCGAAGCCTATCCGGGCCGGATTCTCCGCGGCTACGTCTACGAAATCACTCCGGGCGGCGACCCCGATCAGCGTGCCTTTCGCGTGCGAATCCGGCCCGAACAGGGATTGACCCTCCCGGTCGGCCTTACTCTCGAGGTGAATATCATGGCGGCCGAGCGGCAAAACGCGCTGCTGGTGCCGCCAAACGCTGTTCGCGATAATGCCGTCTGGGCAGTCGAAGATGGTCGGGCGGTTCAAAAGCCCGTCCAGGTGGGCATTCGAGGGGCCTCTCGTACGGAGATCAGAAGGGGCTTGAGCGATCTGGACTGTGTCGTCAGCAATCCTTCGGACAAGCTGAAGGACGGCCAACGCATTAGCGTCAAAGGCTGCTAGAGTGCTTGCCCGCGTGCGGCTCATCCTCGGAATAGCCGTCAAGCACCTTGCAAAGCGCAAGCGCCAGACCGCAGTCGCCATCGCCGGTGTGGGCATCGGCGTCGGTTTCTTCCTTGCCGTCTCGGCAATGATGATCGGTAGCCAGAACGATTTCGTCCAAAGGCTGATCAGTTCCGCGCCGCACATCATTATCTCGGACGAGATTCGAAGTCCCCGACCGCAGCCCGCCATTCGGGCGCTTCGCGGCACGACCGTCGAGATCCAGGGCTACAAGACCCGCAACGAAGTCCGGGGAATCAAAGACTGGCAGGAAATCGTGCAAGCAGCGGAGGCTATCCCGGGTTCGATAGTGGCGCCTTCATTATCCGGCGCCGTTACGCTTCGCGTCGGCGGCCGGGAAGAGCCGCTCGGCATCATCGGCGTTGATCCCAGTATCGAAGAAAAGATTGAAAACGTGCAGGACAATATGTCCGCCGGCACTTTTCACGATCTTGAGACGACGCAGGGCGGGGTGATCATCACGGAAGACCTGGCCCAGCGGCTCGGGGTCCGAATGGGCGACACTGTGGGGGCAACCTCAGCGGCAGGGACCCGGTCATTGAAGATCGTCGGGCTGTTCGCCCGAGGCCGCGGCCAGTTCGGCAACAACGGCTATGTTCTCCTGCGTGAGGCTCAATCGCTGACGGGTCATCCTTTCATCATCAACCGCATCGGGGTCAGTATCCCGGACCCGTACGCGGCGCAGACTGTCGCAGCGAACCTTGAAGACCGCTTCGGCTACAAGGCCCAAAGCTGGCAGGAGCGATCAGCCGATTTCATGACTCTTCTGCTGACCCGTAACGTGATCATGTATTCCGTCATCTCGGCAATGCTGCTCGTCGCCAGCTTCGGCATCTACACGGCGGTGTCGAACTCGGTCGTGGACAAGCGCCGCGACATTGCAATCCTCCGCTCGATTGGCTTCTCACAAAGCGACCTGCAGCGCGTCTTCGTCGCGGAAGGAATAATATTGGCGATCATCGGCGTCGTTGCCGGTTGGGCGATCGGAACGTTGCTCATGCAGATTCTCGGATCGATCCGGTTCCCGATTCTCGGTCGTGTGGAGCACCTTCCGCTCGATCGAAGTGCGCGTCAGTTCATGATTGCTGGATTATCCTCATTGTGCGCCGCGGCCATCGCCGCATGGCTTCCCGCCCGAAAGGCGGCGCGCGTGGACCCAGTCGAGATCCTTCGCGGCGCCGCATGACAGCTTTGATGTCGACGCGCGCACTGTCGCGCACTCTTCCGACCGAACCACCTGTCACACTGGTACGAAATGTCGACCTGGACATTGCCGCCGGCCGGTTTCACGCGGTCATAGGACCGTCCGGATGCGGGAAGTCCAGTCTGCTGTATCTGCTGGGGCTACTTGATCGGCCGACGGCGGGAACCGTCTTGTTCCGGGGCGAAGAAACGAACACGCTCAGTGGCGATGAGCGAGCCAGGCTCCGACTGGAGCAATTCGGCTTCGTTTTCCAGTTCCACTTCCTGCTTCCCGAATTCACGGCGCTGGAAAATGTCCTCATTCCCATCCGGCGCCTTGGTCGGCTGAACGGATCAGCAATGGCCGACCAAGCACTCGCAATGCTCGATGGGCTGGGGCTTGCTGGCCAGGCGGGAAAGACACCCGACAAGATGTCCGGCGGGGAGAGGCAAAGGGTTGCGATAGCCCGAGCTCTCGCGAACGACCCCAGCCTGGTGCTTGGCGACGAGCCAACCGGCAATCTCGATAGCGGAAACAGCGCGCACGTGATCCAGATTTTCCAGCGGATCGCCCATGATCAAGGGCGGGCGGTGGTCTGCGTCACGCACGATCCGACGGTTGCAGCAGCCGCGGACGTTCGCATCCACATGCTTGACGGCGCGATCGAACGGATCGAATGAAGTCCTGGCTCAACTGGCGGTTAGTGGCGCAGTCTCGCGAGAATTCCACAATATAGTGCCGTAAATAAATCGCGCCAGGAGAGCCCCAATGGCCATTCAACCGGAAGCTGCCAGAAAATGGGAGCGATGATTGAGCGCCCTCTCTCTGACTGCTCCTAATCCCAATTCCTTCTCCCCGGTATCCGGCAATTTCCGTAGCTGTCCCGCCCGGCCGGCACTCGTCAGTAATATCCCGTAATGTGCTCCGACCGGGGCGCCTTCATCCTCACGAGGATCTGAAGGAAGGTCGCCATGAAAGATGAAGAGGCATCGGTTGCGCTCGTCACCGGCGCAAGCTCGGGCATAGGACGGGCGGCCGCGATAGCCTTCGCCCGCGCCGGCTACAATGTTGTGATCGCCGACGTTCACGAGGACCAGGGCCGAGAGGTTGCCGCCGAGTGTGAGCGCGAAGGTGCGACCTGTCGTTTCATTCGCTGCGACGTCTCTGATGAGAAGAGCGTGCAGAATTTGATCAGCGAAACTGTCATAAGCTTCGGGCGCTTGGATGCCGCATTCAACAATGCGGGTGTCGAGGGTGAGCTGGCGCCTGCCGGCGTATGCACGACTGCCAATTTCGACCGTGTGATTGCGATAAACCTGCGTGGCACATTCCTGTGCATGCGCGAGGAATTGCAGCACATGGCAAAGCAAGCGACAGGTGGCGCGATCGTCAACACCTCGTCGATCGCGGGGCTGGTCGGTTTCCCCGGCATTCCAGCCTATGTCGCATCCAAGCATGGGATTGTGGGACTCACTCGGAATGCTGCGCTTGAATATGCGAAGCAGCAGATCCGCGTGAATGCCGTCTGCCCCGGAGCCATCGAGACGCCGATGCTCGAGCGCTTGATGTCGACCGGAGTTGCTCGTGAAGCCATCGTCCAGAGCGAACCGGTAGGTCGTATCGGCAAGCCCGATGAAATCGCCGCAGCAGTGCTGTGGCTGTGCAGCCCAGCCGCAAGTTTCGTCACCGGTCAGGCGATTGCTGTCGATGGAGGCTGGACAGCTGCCTGATCAATTGCCGCTCCGCGCGTCGATTGTCGCGCGGATTTTTTCGGTTGACGGGTTGGCGTTAGTTAGGTGCAGAGCTTCCTAACCCATGTTATAGCAGGTCCTGACTCGCATTCGCACGAGCGTAAAGAGCTTGCGGAGCGTGTTGCTGCTCGGGGGCGGAGGTGTGAACAAATGCAACGGTTCGTTGCGCGTGAGAACGTCAGGCGTTTCAAGGAGCAGCTGAAGGACTGCAATGATGAAGGGCAGCGGCAGACCCTGAGCCGCTTGCTTGCCGAAGAAGAAGCGAAGCTGAAAAAGCTCCTTCGCGGTGAGGTCGATTGGGCGGCTTAGATCGCTTCCCGGCGCGTCTGTTTGCTGCTCGAACTGCTATGAAACGTCAATTCCCGCTCACGCGCCAGATCTTCGAAGGCCTCTGACAGACGGAGAAGGAACGCCTGTTCGGGCTTTCCAGCGAATTCGCCGGCTTGCGCCCGGCAGACGGCTGCCTGTTCTGCAAGTGAAATGGTCATGGCGTGCCCCTGACTAACCTGCGGCGCTCCCGGGGTCCGTTGCCTCCAAAGACGCAATGCTTCCAGGAACGCCGCAAGCTTGGCCAGTCATGTCATCGTAGAGCTTCGGACCAAAGCTGCGCTAACAGCTTCAAACGACGCGCCACTCCTTGACTGGCAAGCCAATGGTTAGACCACGCCGCGCGCTCGCCCCAATAAGATATTATACGGATGCGGGCGGGTCGCTGACGCGATGTCCCTAGATCAAGCGACGCTCTTGAACGTTTTAAATTGACAACCATGTAAGTAGCAGATTGGCCCGTTTCCCCTTTCGGGTCGGTCAGTCAGAACCCTGGGAGGGCTGACGGGCTCACCCGCGCCGAGGCTCGGGTGAGCCTACTGGGGAGGGCTTCCGGGCCGTACGCATGATTGCGTATGCAATCGCATTTTCAAGTCACTTAGAACGCCCTTCGAAAGAGAAAGCGGCAATGTCGACTTCAATTTCGAACACGGGCGCAAGAACGCTTCGCTTCGGCTTTTGCGGGGCAATAACGGCCGCGCTGATCTACACCGGCCTCTGGGCCGCAACTCAGCTTCCGATTGGCCCGTCAGACTTGATCGTCGAACTCTTCACCACACGCGAGCCCGCCAGCACTGCGGGTCTGAGGGAAGGAGTGCTCTACGCGGCGCTGATCGGCTCCTTCATCGCGGTTATCGGCTATCTTGCATTTGAAGGGCTTCGCTGGCTTGAGCAGCGATAGCGTCAACTGGACCACCTTTGAAGAGAAGTGGCTCCCCGGGCCTAATTCAGACTTTGGCGGAAAACTGCGAAATAATTTGTAGAACCTACCCGAAATAGCTCATTTTGGCCCCTTAGAGCCCGAATTATTTGTAGGACCTTTTTCATTGCTTTTGCGGCTGGCCATTCGGGTCATGGCAATGTCTGCGAGGCGCTTCTGGTCAGCAGCTGCAGTGTAGATTGCGACATCCTTGTCCTGGCTCCAATTGCCGGCCGCCTTCAGTTCGGCTTGCGTGGCCCCACTCTCAGCCAGACGGCGGGCGGTGGCCTTTCGGAGACCATGGGCTGAGCAGTGAGGCAGACCGGCCTCGTCACAGCGACGCCGGAACCACATGCCAAAGCTAGCCGGAGTGGCAAACGGGGTGCCGTTATCGCTGAGCAGATAAGCCGTCTCTCCGATCCTATCCATCGCTTCGATGGCGGCGGTGAGCGGTGCAGCCTCCCTCAGCCAGATATATTTCTTGGTCTTCTCATTCCAGACATGGATCCACCCGTTCTTTCGGTGCCGCGGGCCAAAGCGACTGGCATCACCGCGACGCAGCAGGGTCCAGAGAATGATTTCGATGGCGAGCCGCCCCATCGTTCCCAAGGGGTAGTGAGCTTGGTACTGCTCGATCTCTTCTTCTGTCCAACTGTGGAACCAGGTGTCTTGGGCACCTTGCCGCGCCGGGCGAGGCGCAGGGGATTGGTTGTGATCCACTCGAGCCTGACAGCCAAGTCGAAGATGCGGGTCAGATCCTTCTCAAGGCTCTTCGCCGCGTTTGGTCCGCCGATCTTCTTACCCGCCGCGTTCTTACTCACCTTTGCCTTCGCTGAGAGGATGGCCTCAACGTGGCTAAAGCGCAGGCCTGTAACCGGCTTGGAACCGTGGGCTTTGCAGAAATCTTCAAGACGGGCGCGCACCTTTTCCTGCGTAGTGACGCCGGGGCCCGTGTACTCTGGGGTGCTGTAATAGCGGTTGATTAGGTCGCGGATCGTGTGCGGCCCTGCCGCCTCTGAAATCTTCGATGGTCGCAGGCCGGCTACGACCGCTTTATACTCCTCGCTCGGGTGCTTGGGGGTGCCGGGGTGGTCCTTGAACGAGTAATGATGCTCGCCCTGCTTACGGTAACGATAGCGCCGCTTGCCGTGCCGGTCTGTGAAGGCCGTCACATTCGGCGGAAGTCTCTCTGAGTCAGATGAACGTCGTCCCATTCTGGTGGGGGCTCCTTCGTCGTTGTGGTGGATCGTGCGCGCACTGCTCCCCCGCGAGGCGCTCGCGCGCTCGACGAGAGAGGTGGCTGGATGGATGTCTGGTGAGTGCGGCGCAGACCGAACTGGTCTGACTGCAGCAAGGGTTAGGTCACCTGTTTGCGTTGCGCTTTTGTGCCGCTACGCTCCGTATTGCTCGGGGCGGAGGGTGCGTGACCAACAAGTTGTATTACGGCGATGTGCTGTCTGACCGCAGCGGCAATACTGAGTCAGTGAATTGAGCCTCCTAGCATCGCTTGCCGCGGCTAGGACCGAAGAGGACGTCAAGGACGCCTATATCAAGGCACTTGGCCTCAAGTCCTACTCCAAGAACCTGGTCGACATTCAGACCCAGGAAATCTGGTTCGAGGCGAAGGCAGTCTCAACGCCGGCGATCGTAATGTTTGGCCAACTGCTGTTCTACATTCGCGCTGCGAAGAAGCGCGGAGAGCCTGTTCCGGCATTCCTAGCTGTCATTGACCGCGACAAGGCGGCGATCATGCCTACCGAGAAGGCGTTGCCGCTGCTCGAAGATAAACGCATCGTCTGGCCCAAGGCCGGTTCACAGGCGGGTAAAGAGCTCGCCGCTCAGATCGCACCCTACGTGCAAGCGCATATCGTGGAATACACGATCGAGCATGATGAGGCCGCATTCATCAAGGCCGTTAGGGACGCGATCCGTGAACGCCGGATCATCCGCACTCCAATCACCCCTGACAATCTCCGCCAGGTCTTCGACCGGTGGGTCGACATGGTGGGGAGCGAGCTGGGGCCGGTCAAGCCGGCCGATTATGCCGTGCTGTTCTTCGCCGACATAATGCACGACGGCACGAACGAGGCGATGCGTAACCTACCCGCGCGTCTGTTGTTCAGCGGCGAAAAGCCCGTGTTCATCCTCGGTGCCGAACAATATGAATTGGCGAGCGAGCGAGGTTATCGTAATTTCTGGGCGATCTATCACCGCCCGCCCGAGCAGAAGCACCGTCACTATCTGCTTGAACGTCGCGACAGCCTACTTCCTGTCGACGAACAGAAATTCAAAGGAGCCTACTACACACCACTGCACATTGTGGACAAAGCGTATGACCAGGTGGTCGCCACGTTGGGTCCTAACTGGCAGGACCGCTATCTCGTCTGGGATATGTGTGCTGGCGTTGGAAACTTAGAAGCCAAGCACAGCAACCTTCGTAACGTTTTCATCTCAACCCTCGACCCAGAGGATGTCACGATCATGAAGTCGAACCCGGCGTTCGCCGGGGCGGAAATTTTTCAATACGACTATCTGAACGATGACGTCAGCGACTTCGGGGAGATCGACTACGATCTCTCAAACAAGGTTCCACCGGCCCTGCGCCAAGCCATTTCGGATGCACGCGACGGCAAGAAAGGCGCGAAGCCTATCTTGGTGCTGATTAATCCGCCTTATGCGGAGAGTGGGTCAGGGGCCGGGAAGGGCGACGAGAACAAGATTGGGGTGGAAAAAACGCGCATCAACGGCTGGATGCGCGAGATGAACGTGGGTTTCGCAAGCAAAGAGTTGTTCGCGCAATTCCTCATCCGCATTCGTCACGAGTTACCGAACGCTAAGCTCGCGATGTTCAGTACTCTCAAATATGTAAACGCTCCGAATTTCGAGCTATTTCGAAGAGTGTGGAAGGCCGAATTCCTCAGCGGGTTTGTTGTCCCCAGCCGATCCTTTGACAGTCTCAAGGGAGAGTTCCCAATCGGGTTTCTGATTTGGGATCTGGCCAAGAAGATTTCGATTGGTGATATTGAGACCACCGTCCTCAACCGCGAGGGGACCGTCATCGGCGACAAAGCCTACGTTGTTCGTCCTGTTTCTAACTTCCTAAACGCTTGGATCCCCTGGCCTAAAGCCCGCGGCGAGTACACGGTTCCGCTTGCAAATGCGCTTACCGTCTCGGCCAATCCGCGCAAGAAGCGCTCCTGCGAGGGCGCTTTGGGGCATCTATTCGCGGGCAATAATGATTTCCAAAACGCTGCCACGGGAACGTTACTAACGTCGTCGATATACACGGGCAGAAATGGAGGCGGACTGTTTGTTTTGCCCAATAACCTATCATTGGCAGCTGTCATGTTCTCTGTCCGCCGGCTCATCAAACCGACCTGGCTGAACGATCGCGACCAGTTCCTGCAACCATCGAAGCCGCTGACTGACGAGTTCAAGTCCGACTGCCTCGTATGGATGCTGTTCAATGGCAGCAACCTAACCGCTGGCGCGGATGGCCTTCACTGGAATGATCGCGACTGGAGCCTGATCAATCATTTTATTCCATTCACCGAGGCCGAGGTGGGCGCGAAGGGGCGGTTCGAGAGCGATTTTATGGTCCGCTACATAGCGGGTTTGACGCTTTCAGCCGAGGCGCGGGCCGTTCTCGATGAGGGGCGCAAGCTGTGGACGCGTTTCCACGCGACGCAATTCCCTCGCAAAATTCGTGACGAATATAAGCTCGGTCGCCCAGACGCAGGCTGGTACCAAATTCGTCGCTCCCTCGAAGCTTACGGCGACACCGAACTGACTGACTTCGCTCCTTTCAGGACTGCGTATGCAGCGCTCACCGAGAAGCTGCAGCCGCAAGTCTACGAGTTTGGATTTCTCCCAACGTGACGCGAAGCTGGCTACCGGAGGAGCCTGTTGCTCCACTGGCTAACCTAGTTAGCCAAAGAATGGCATCTAAACCATTGAAATATAAGGACTTTTTTGGAAGAGTTGGCTCCCCGGGCCTGATTCGAACAGGCGGCCACTCGATTAACAGTCGAGCGCTCTACCGCTGAGCTACCGGGGAGCAGCCCTTTCGGGCAGGCCGGCTAGATAGCGAAGCCTTGCTTAAAGGCAAGTGACTAGGTCGCGAATTGCTCCATCGCTATCCGCTCATCGAGCGCATGTTCCGGGTCGAACAAAAGCGTGAGCGAACGCTCCTTGTCGAGGCGCACGTCGACCTTCGCGACATCCCGAACCTCTATCTGGTCGGCGACGGCCGAGACTGGCCTGTTCGCGGCCTCGAGAATGGTGAAGCACACAGCGGTGTCGTCGGGTAGGATCGCGCCGGACCACCGTCGCGGTCGAAAAGGGCTGATTGGCGTCAGCGCGAGCATCTTCGCCTGAAGCGGCAATATCGGACCATGCGCCGACAGGTTGTAAGCGGTCGACCCCGCAGGCGTCGCGACAAGCACGCCGTCGCAGGCCAACTCTGGAAGCGCGACGCGACCATTGACCGAAATCTGGATCTTCGCAGTCTGGCGCGTTTCCCTCAGTAGCGAGACTTCGTTGATTGCGGCGTAAGTGTAGGATTCGCCCTTCACGGTCGTGGCGCACATCTCGAGCGGAGCAACGCGGATAGCCTTCGCCCCGGCGATCCGCCCCGGGAGGCGATCGATCCGCCAATCGTTCATCAGAAAACCGACCGTACCGCGGTTGATTCCGAATACCGGCTTCGTGCTGCCCACCTCGAGCATTTTGTGGAGCGTCTGGAGCATGAAGCCGTCTCCGCCGAGGGCGACCAGCGTTTCCGCATCGTCCATTTCGGCAAACGTGTAGCGGCGGCGGAGCAAAGCCTCAGCCGCCTGAGCGACCTCCGTGTGCGAGGACAATAGACCTATCCCGAGATTGCGAAGGTCCTCGTGCGCATGGCTGGCAGAACTGGGCGCGTCCGCGTTCAACCCGTCGCTCCTTCTCAAGCGTCGACCGGCTCCAAGATAGTGGCTGTGCCGTCGAACGTCACTGTCCCGTTTCGGGCCGTGGCGGAGACGTGACGTTTCGCCCTCGGCACTCGGCCGTTAGTCCCCAAACCGTGTTGACCAGGGACACATCAGTTTGGGTAGGGTGAGGAGTGCATGTTGACCTGGGACGACATCAGTAACTGGGGACGGCGGGCGTCGGATACAGGGGCACCGGCGCCCGCCAAACTCCATCGCGATATAATGCTCGAAGCATCGATTGCGCACGAGCAAGTTGACGTTCTCTACCAGCCATTGATCGAGCCGGCGTCGGGCCGAATCGTGGGTGCCGAAGCGCTCGCGCGGTCACCAGTGGTTGCCGATGCGCAGCTGCTCTTTGCACGCGCAGCCGCTGGCGGGCTGGCCGAGCGCCTGTCGCGGCTCGTGCAGCGCAAGGCGCTTCGAAACGCGGCGGTGTGGGAAGGTCCGCTGAAAGAGCTCGGTCTCTCGATCAATCTCCTTCCCGCTGACGTCTCCCGTCCCCACTACGATCGCTGGCTTCTGGATGAGATAAGCGCATCTGGCATCGATCCTGCACGCGTCACCGTAGAAATCACGGAGAGCGCACTCCTTTTGAACCATGAGGAAGTGGCGGAGCGCCTCAGTCGCCTCCGTGAGACCGGGATCCGTATCGCGGTCGACGATTTCGGTACGGGCTATGCGAGTCTCGCATATCTGACCTCGCTCCCCTTGGATGCAATCAAGATCGACAGAGGGCTCGTCGCCGACATCGTCGGCGGTGAACGCGACCGGATCGTTGTGCGTGCGATGATTCACCTCGCCCGCGAACTCGAGCTGAAAGTTGTGGTCGAGGGGGTGGAGACAACGGGCCAGCTTGCGCTGCTCGCCGAATGGGGCTGCGATCTTTATCAGGGGTTCCTTGGGGCCGGTCCGCTCACGCAGGAAGAGCTCAGCCGCTTCGTTGCGGCATCAAACGCCGAACTCGTCGTCTAGGCTGCTGCCTTCTTCTCACCGGCGGCGGCAACGCGCGCGAGACCCCGCGACAGTTGAAGCGCGCCATCGAGCCGGGCGTCCTGGGTGGGCCAATCGCGCGCTACGGTCATCTTGCTGTCGGGCCGGAGCTTGGCGGCGCCCTTGAGGCGATCGATGTACCCAAGCAGACCGGCCAGGTCTGGGAAACCGTCTGGCGCAAAGGTGACGACGGCACCTCTCGGACCGATGTCGAGCTTGGCGATGCTCGCTGCCCTGCAGCTCAGCTTAACCTCGACGATTTTCATGAGGTTGGCAGTTTCCTGCGGGAGCGGACCGAATCGGTCGATCAGTTCGGCGGCGAATGCGTCGATCGCCTGCCGGTCATCAAGCTCGGCCAGGCGCCGGTAGAGGCCCATTCGAAGGTCGAGGTCCGGTACATAATTTTCCGGAATCATGATCGGCGCATCAACGCTGATCTGCGGCGTGAACTCCTCGCGCGCAGGTATCCCGCCGGCCTTCAGTTCGACGATCGCGTCCTCGAGCATCGATTGATAGAGCTCGAACCCCACCTCCTTGATGTGACCCGACTGCTCATCGCCGAGCAGGTTGCCAGCGCCGCGGATGTCGAGATCATGACTGGCGAGTTGGAAGCCGGCGCCCAGACTGTCCAGGTCGGCGAGCACCTGCAGCCGCTTTTGGGCCGCCTCGGTGATCGATCGGTCCGCGGGCATAGTCAGGTAGGCGTAAGCGCGTGTCTTGGATCGGCCGACTCGTCCGCGCAGCTGATAGAGCTGGGCGAGGCCGAAGCGGTCGGAACGGTGAACGATCAGCGTGTTCGCGCTCGGGATGTCTAACCCGCTTTCGACGATCGTTGTCGACAGAAGCACGTCATATTTGCGGTCGTAGAAGGCGCTCATTCGCTGCTCGACCTGGCCGGCGCTCATTTGCCCATGAGCGGTGACAAATTTTACCTCCGGCACATGCTCGGTGAGCCATTCCTCGACGTTCGGAAGGTCCGCGATCCGTGGCACGACGAAGAAGCTCTGTCCGCCACGATAATGCTCTCGCAAAAGCGCCTCGCGCATCACCACCGCATCCCACGGCGTGACGTAGGTTCTTACCGCGAGGCGATCGACCGGCGGAGTCTGGATGACGGACAACTCGCGAAGCCCGCTCATTGCCATCTGCAGCGTCCGTGGGATCGGCGTAGCGGTGAGAGTGAGTACGTGGACATCGGCCTTGAGCGCTTTCAGGCGCTCCTTGTGCGCGACACCGAAATGCTGCTCCTCATCGACGATCACCAGGCCAAGCCGCTTGAAGCGAATGCTCTTCGCCAGAACGGCATGCGTTCCGATCACGATGTCGATTGTGCCATTGGCGATGCCATCCTTGGTCTTCTTCGCTTCGGCCGCCGGCACCAGCCGCGATAGCCGCCCGACATTGAGTGGAAAGCCATGAAGCCGCTCGACGAAATTCGAGTAATGCTGACGCGCAAGCAACGTCGTCGGGCAGACGAGGGCGACCTGCTTGCCCGACATCGCCATGACAAAGGCGGCGCGCAAAGCGACCTCGGTCTTGCCAAAGCCGACGTCGCCGCAAACCAGGCGATCCATCGGCTTGCCTGCTTCGAGATCTTCCAGGACGTCGGCGATTGCCCGCTCCTGGTCGTCGGTTTCCTCATAGGGGAAGCGGTCGACAAACTGCGGGTAGCTTGTGTCCGGCTCGGCAATGACGCCCGGTCGGGTCGCTCTTAGTGCAGCCAGCTTGATCAGCTCGCCGGCGATCTCGCGGATTCGCTCCTTCATCCGCGACTTGCGCCGCTGCCAGCCTTCGCCGCCGAGGCTGTCGAGCGCCACGCCTTCGCTTTCGCTGCCGTAGCGGCTCAACAGCTCGATATTCTCGACCGGAACGTAGAGTTTGTTGCCGCGCGCATATTCGAGCGCGACGCAATCGTGCGGCACCTTACTGACCGGTATCTGTGTCAGCCCCTCGTAACGGCCGATGCCATGCTCGGCGTGGACTACGAGGTCGCCGGGCGAAAGCGCTGCAAGCTCGGCGAGGAAGGCGTCCGCGGCCTTGCGCTTCTTGCGCCGCCGAACGAGGCGGTCGCCGAGCATATCTTGCTCGGTGAGGACGGCGACGTCGCGCGCAGTGAAGCCGTGGTCGAGGGGGAGAATAAGCAAGGCGGGCTGTGTCTTGGAACCGAGCGCCTCCTGCCAGCTATCCGCCAGCTTCTGCGCCTTGAGCCCATGGTCATCGAGCAGGCCGCTCAGGCGCTCGCGCGCGCCCTTGGTATAGCTTGCGAGCACGACCTTGTGACCGCCTCGGCGGAGCTCGCCGATGTGCTTGGCGACAGCTTCGTAGACGTTGGCCTGTTGGGCTCGCTCAGGCGCAAAATCACGGGCGGGCTGGACTCCGAAGTCGATCACTCGACTGGAATCGGGCTCTGGGAAGGGCGAAGTGAGGTGCACGGGCCGGTCGGCGACAAAGCCTTCCCATTCCTTCTTCGAAAGATAGAGCGCGCCTGGCCCAAGCGGACGGTAGCTCCCCGGCTCGCCTTCCATCGCCCGGATGCGGTTCTGGAAATAATCTTCGATCGCTTCGCGCCTAGCTTGCAGCGCCTGCTCGGCCGCGACATCACGAATGATGCGGTCGCCTTCGCCAAGATGATCGAACAAGGTCTCGAGACGCTCTTCAAGCAGCGGGAGCCAATGCTCCATGCCCGCCATCCGCCGACCTTCCGACAGCGCTTGGTAGAGCGGATCCCGGGTTGCGGTCGCTCCGAATTTCTCGCGGTAGGCCGACCGGAATCGCTTGATGCTGTCCGCATCAAGCAGCGCCTCCGATGCAGGCATCAACGTGAAGGCATCCGCCTTGTTGGTCGAGCGCTGGTCGGCGGGGTCGAAGCGGCGAATCGAGTCGATCTCGTCGCCGAAGAAATCGAGGCGAAGCGCCATCTCTTCACCGGCCGGGAACACATCGATGAGTGATCCGCGCACCGCATATTCGCCATGTTCGGCAACGGTGTCGGCACGCTGGTAACCCAGCGCGTTCAGTTGCCCGACTAGAGCGTCGCGCTCAATGCGGTCGCCTACTGCGATTCTCCGCGTGAGCTGACGAATTCGAAATGGCGTCAGCATCCGCTGCGTCGCCGCGCTGACCGTAGCAACGAGCAGCTGCGGCTTCTCGCGCTTTGCCTGGAGGGCGCTCAATGTTGCGAGCCGCTCCGCCATGACGCGAAGTGCGGGGGAGGCGCGGTCGTAGGGTAGGCAGTCCCAGCCGGGGAGAGTCAGCACTTCGACTTCAGGCGCGAACAAAGGCACCGTCTCGGCAAGGGCACGCATCGCCGCTTCGTCCGGCACGACCGCCACTGCGCGCCCGCCGGAGCCTGTCCCATGCGCAGCTCGGGCGAAGTCCGCGGCGAGCCAAGGCAAGAAGCCCGTCGGGACGCCGGCAAGGGTCAGCGGCTCATGTACGCGAAGGACGCGCTGCAGCGGCTCGCTCACGGGACAATCCGGATGTAATCGAGCTTCCGCATCGCTTCGATCATGGGACCGGAAAAGCGCGGTGGCGGCTCGCACACGCCGTGCGCCCACGCCATGATGTCGACGTCCTGCTCGTCGAGCATCGCCTCGAAGCTCGTCCTCTCTTCCGCGCCCCAGCTCTCATGGTGCGCATCAAAAAAGCCGCCGATCAGCAGGTCGGCTTCCTTGGTGCCACGGTGGTGCGCACGCCAGGCGAGGCGCTTCAGGTCCGGATCGGCGGGCATGCTGGCCATGTAGTGAAACTCGAGCATCATTGCGAGCGCTGCCTGAGGCGCTAACAACCGCTTATGCGGCCTGACATTCTCAACCCGCTGTTCACCGAAGTGGAAGCGCTGAAAGGTGTCGGACCACAGGTGGCCAAGCTGTTGAAGAAGCTGGACGTCACACGGGTCGTCGATCTGCTCTACCACCTGCCGAGCGGGTCGATCGAGCGCGTACGTGCGCCCTCTGCGAGCATGGCTCTTCTGGGCCATATTGTGATTCTCGACCTGAAGCCCTTCCAGACGCGCGAAAGCCGCTCAGGCCGCGGCCCCATGCGCGTATTCGCCTCGGATGGAGACGGCAACACCATCAGCCTCGTCTATTTCAACAACCCGGGCTGGGCGAAGCGCAGCTTGCCAATCGGTCAGGTGCGCACCGTCTCCGGCAAGCTCGAGCAATATGGCGAAGAATGGCAGATCATCCATCCGGAGGTGAGCGAGCCGGGAAAGGGAGTTCAGCCCGCCGTTCGCGAGGCGGTTTACCCCCTCACCGAAGGGCTCACGAACCGGCGTGTCGGGGAACTTGTGCGAGAGGCGCTCGAACGCGCTCCCGAGCTTCCCGAGTGGATCGAGCCAAGCCTTGCGGCGCGCGAATGCTGGAGCGCGTGGCGCACATCGCTGGCGCTGATCCACCGCGAGCCTGCCACCGCGGACGCACGCAAGCGCCTCGCTTACGACGAGATCTTCGCCAACCAACTGGCGCTTCTGCTCTTGCGCCAATCGCAAAGAAGGCACCGGACCGCACCGCTTCCCGGCACGGGTGAACTGACGGCCACGCTCAAGTTGCCGTATCAGCTTACTGGAGCGCAGCGGCGCGTCATCGAGGAAATCCGCGGCGATATGGCGCAATCTGCTCCGATGCTTCGCCTTCTCCAGGGCGATGTCGGCTCGGGCAAAACCCTCGTCGCCGTGCTGGCCATGCTGACTGCGGTCGAGTCCGGCGCACAGGCTGCACTGCTCGCTCCGACGGAAATCCTCGCACGCCAACACCACGCAACCTTGCTTGGGCAGCTTGACGGCATCGGAGTTCGAGTCGCGATCCTCACCGGGCGCGAGAAGGGCAGGGCCCGCGACAGTGTCCTGATGGGTCTGGCCGACGGCTCGATCAATATCCTCGTTGGCACGCACGCGATCTTCCAGGAGAAGGTCGCGTACAAAAAGCTCGGTCTCGCGGTCATCGACGAGCAGCATCGCTTCGGCGTCTCGCAGCGGTTGCTGCTCGCGTCCAAAGCCGAATATCCACCGCATCTTTTGGTCATGACCGCAACGCCGATCCCGCGGACGCTGACGCTCACTCAATATGGTGAGATGGACGTCAGCCGGATCGACGAAATGCCGCCGGGACGAACTCCGGTCGAAACGCGCGTGATCAGCGAGGAAAAACTCTCTGACGTGGTGGACGGGCTTGGGCGACACATTGCTGGGGGCGGTCAGGCCTATTGGGTGTGCCCGCTGGTCGAGGAGAGCGAGAAGAGCGACGCCGCCGCGGCCGAGGAGAGCGCCCGGATCCTCAAGCTGCGCTTTGGCGACGGCAAGGTCGGACTGGTCCATGGCCGGATGAAGGGACCCGACAAGGATTCGGTGATGGCGCGATTCGCCGCGGGTGATTTGGCGGTGCTGGTAGCCACCACGGTGATCGAGGTCGGGGTCGACGTTCCTAACGCGACGCTCATGATCGTCGAAGGTGCGGAGCGCTTTGGCCTGGCCCAGCTCCACCAGCTGCGCGGCCGCGTGGGACGCGGCGCGGGCAAGAGTACCTGCCTGCTAATTCGAAGCCAGAATTTGACGGAGGTCGGCCGAGCGCGCCTTTCGCTCATGCGCGAGACGAATGACGGGTTCCGAATCGCCGAGGAAGATCTGCGGATGCGCGGCCCGGGCGAAATTCTCGGCACGCGGCAGTCGGGCGAGGAGGCCTTTCGCTGCGCAACAGCCGAAGATGTCGAGACGCTTGCGCCGATCGCCCAGAGTGATGCGCAGCTGCTGCTCGACCGGGACGGCGGACTGTCCGGTCCTCGCGGCCAAGCGGCGCGAACCTGCCTTTACCTGTTCGAGCGGGACCAGGCCGTAGGGCTGATCAGGAGCGGGTGATTTAGCGCGGGTCGAAGACTTCGCCCGAGATCATCGAACGAAGGACGTCACCGTCGGTCGCAAGGCATCCGGCATAGTGCATCTTTGTTTCGCCAATCCGCCGCCGGAGTTGGTCTCGATCCATGCCGATGCCCAAATTCCTCATATGGCGGAGCACGAATGACGATGCTCGCTCCATACGGTGATTGTCGATTTCCAGATTGGCGATCGCCTCCAGAGCAATCTGCTTCTCGGCCTGGCTAAGTGGCCCGCCGTCGCGCGGGATCGACCTTAATGTTGCCAATTCGCCGAGCATCTTGGCGCGAACAGATTCCAGTTCTGGAATCATGACGTAGACGATCCTGAACTCATATTTTTCTCGCTGCGGAATATGAGTGGAGATTTCCGAAGAAACAGCATTTTCCCAGGCGTAATTGTCATATGTGCCAAGTGGCAGCCAGAGACCCTGCGCCAACCCTCGAAACGTCGTGCGATCACCTGCTTCAACTGCCTCCTTCACGGTCGCGAGGCGATCGTTGAGGCACTTGCTCATCATCAGGCGGACATAATTCTGCGGCGCGTCGCCCGCACCTAGCTCCTGCCGCATGTCGTCAGTCGCTGCATGGACCTTTTCGCGCCACGCGAAATCCTCAGCGGCGGACTGCGCAACCAACGCCGTCAGGACGCCGAGCACGATGATGACGAACTCCCGCAAGAAGTCACGCCAGTCGCCGAACAATCTTGGCCCGCGAACTTTCATCGGCGCCCCCCAACGCGAGAATCATCTCACCAGCAACCCGTGCCTCTTCTTGCCCAGGCTGAGTTTCAGCGGCTCGTTCGCGGCCACAAGCTTCAGCCCCGGATCATTCACCGTAACATCGTCCAGCCGCACCGCACCTTCGACGATCTTGCGCCTGGCTTCCTTGTTGGATGGCGTGAAACCGAGCGCCGTCAGTGCATGGACGATGTTCATGCCCTCGCCGATCGAGAGGGTTGGCAGATCCTGACCGGCGCCCCCGCCTTCAAACGTTTCGCGGGCCGTCTGTTCGGCGGCGAGCGCTGCCTCCCGGCCATGGAGCATCGCCGTCGCTTCGGTCGCAAGGACGATCTTGGCTTGATTGATGTCCGCACCCTGGAGGCTCTCCAGCTTCCCGACGTCCTCGAGCGACAGGTCCGTAAACAGCTTCAGGAATCGCCCGACGTCGGCGTCAGCGGAGTTCCGCCAGAACTGCCAGTAATCGTATGGACTGAGCAGCTTCTCATCGAGCCAGACGGCGCCTTGCGCGGTCTTGCCCATCTTCGCGCCGTCGGCCGTGGTGATCAGAGGTGTGGTCACCCCGAACAGCTCGGTCCCGTCGATACGCCGCCCAAGCTCGATCCCGTTGACGATATTCCCCCACTGATCCGATCCGCCGAATTGCACCCGGCAGCCGGCCCGCCGCGAAAGCTCAAGGAAGTCGTAGGCCTGGAGTATCATGTAGTTGAACTCGAGGAACGTCATCGGCTGCTCGCGGTCCAGCCGAAGCTTCACGCTGTCAAATGTCAGCATCCGGTTGATGGTGAAGTGCCGCCCGACCTCGCGGAGGAAGGGAATGTACTGCAGCGAGTCCAGCCAGTCGGCATTATTCACCATGATCGCGTCTGTGGGTCCGTCGCCAAAGGTCAGGAATTGTTCGAAGACGCGCCGGATTGCTGCGATATTTTGGCCAATCTTCTCTTCGCTGAGGAGCTGCCGGCTCTCGTCCTTGCCAGAGGGGTCGCCGACCTTCGTCGTCCCTCCACCCATCAGAACGATCGGCCGATGTCCGGTCTGCTGCAGCCGCCGGAGCATCATGATCTGCACGAGGCTGCCGACGTGAAGGCTCGGCGCGGTCGCGTCGAACCCAATGTAACCAGGCACGACCTGGCGCTCGGCTATTGCGTCGAGCGCCACCGCGTCGGTCACCTGATGGATGTAACCACGCTCGAAGAGCAGTTTCAGCAATGAAGATTTGTACGCCGTCATAAAACGCCGCTTAGCGTCGTTAACCTTCGCCTGCTACATTAGCTGCTAGATTAGGGCGCGATGCAACTGAACCTGGTCCCGCATCCGGCGACTCCGCCATCCGACCCAGCCTTCAAGGTCTGGGCCAACGTCGAGCATGCCGGCGCTCTTGGCGTGATCGCCTCGACCAACATCTGGTTCGGCGTCGGCGCGCCGGCGAGCCGCTTCGCAATTCCCGAGACGGAAGAGCCTGCCCGCGCGGAGGAACTGTGGAAGACCACCTGCTTCGAAGCGTTTCTCAGGGTGCACGGCGCCGAAGCCTATCGCGAATGGAATTTCGCGCCTTCGGGCGACTGGGCAGCCTATGATTTTACCAATCACCGGGAAGGGCGGACGGACGCGGAAGTGATGCCGCCCTATGTCCGGATCGAGGACAATCTGACCTGGCTGGCCCTTGGCGCGACCATCGCTGTCGACGCCAAGGCTGCGTGGGAGATTGGCCTCTCTGCAGTCCTCGAAGAAAAGGACGGCACCAAGTCATTCTGGGCGCTGGCGCATCCCGACGCCGAGAAGCCCGACTTCCACGACCCGGCTTGCTTCATCGCGCACCTGCCCTAAGCAGCGCGCATGACCCTGTTCGGTATCGATCGGCTTCTCGCCGATGCGGAGCTTCGTCGTCCGCTCGAAGGTAAACGCGTCGCACTTCTTGCCCATCCGGCATCGGTCACCCGTGATCTGACCCACAGCCTCGATGCGCTCGCTTCCGCTGGGGTGAACCTCACAGCTGCGTTCGGCCCCCAGCATGGACTGCGCGGCGACAAGCAGGACAATATGGTGGAGTCGGACGACTTCACCGACCCTGTCCACCATATTCCGGTATTCAGCTTGTACGGCGAGGTTCGGCGACCGAGCGGCCAGTCGATGGGCACCTTCGATACGGTTCTCATCGACCTGCAGGACCTCGGCTGCAGGATTTACACGTTCATCACGACGCTGCTGTATGTGCTTGAGGCCGCTGCTGAGCATGGCAAGAGCGTTTGGGTGCTCGATCGGCCAAATCCGGTCGGACGCCCGATCGAAGGACTGGCACTCCGGCCCGGCTGGGAGAGTTTTGTCGGCGCCGGTCCGATCCCGATGCGGCACGGGCTGACGCTCGGTGAGCTCGGGCGATGGTTCGTCGATCACTTCAACCTTGATGTCGATTACCAGGTTGTCGAGCTGGAGGGCTGGAAGCCGGACGCTGGGCCCGGCTTTGGTTGGCCTCCGGAGCGCGTGTGGATCAATCCGAGCCCGAATGCGGCGAACGTCAACATGGCGCGTGCCTATGCCGGCACGGTGATGCTCGAAGGGACCAGCTTGAGCGAGGGCAGGGGCACCACCCGGCCGCTTGAGCTGTTCGGCGCGCCGGATATCAAGCCGGTACGACTCATGGCTGAGATGGAGACGCTCGCGCCGCAATGGCTTGCTGGTTGCAAGCTTCGCGACATCACATTCCAGCCGACCTTCCATAAGCACGTCGGTGAGATGTGCCATGGCGTCTTCATTCATGCCGAAGGGCCCTTCTACGACCATGAGGCGTTCAGACCGTGGCGCCTACAGAGTCTCGCGTTCAAAGCGCTCCGCCGTCTTTATCCAGACTATGCTCTATGGCGCGATTTCCCCTACGAATATGTGTTCGACAGGTTGGCGATCGACGTGATCAACGGGTCGCCGCTGCTGCGCGAGTGGGTGGACGACGCCAATGCGATGCCGGCAGATTTTGACGCTGTTACCTTGCCCGATGAGCGCGACTGGCACGAGCAGCGCGAGCCTTACCTGCTCTATTGAGAATGTGCTTGTCGGCTTGGAAATTTTGATGTCTTCGTCCACCTTTCGGGTGACAGCCTGCGGAAGAGTGGCTGATTCTCTACCGATACCGCTGTCAAAGCCTCGGACGCGATCCTGATGCGGTTGGCAGCTCCATAATTGGAAATGTCCGTGAACCACGGCTTTGCATAGACGAGGTAGATGATCGGCCGCTCAGTCCCGCTGCGATTCTGCGTTCCCTGGTGCCACAACCGGTAATCCATCGCATCGGCTCGGCCGCGCTCGATAAAGGGAAGCGGCGAACTACTCTTCTCGTAGCGGTCTTAGGTGGCTTTGCGTGAACAGCCTGGTTGTGCCTGTCTCGGGTGTGAGGTCCACCAGCGGAATAGCGATCGTGACGGCGTAGGCTCCCATCAACGCTCGTACGACTTCATTTCCAGGGGATAGGTCCTCGTGATCCTTGTGCAGATGCTGGACCTTTGCGCGCGGCAGGGCAGTTACGATTGCAAGGCTGTCGATCAAAAAGATCTCGCCGAGCAGTCCCCTCGCCAATCGAAGGAGTTCCGGATTGGCGTACAGGTCCGGCGACAAATATGGCCCTTTCATTGTGATGGGCACCTGGATCCTGCGATTGCCGACCTTATAGCGGTCGGAGGAACTCGTGACGTCGGGGAACTGACGAAGATATTCTGCCCTCAGTTCATCGGCGAAAGCGGCGTCGAAGATGTGCTCGAGCACGACATAGCCATCTCTCGCAATGTGCGCCGTTTCGTCCATGCGGCGGTTTTCTTCGGTTCAATCGCCCCTTGGCAAGTGCGTTGAATCCAGTTCAGCAATGAGGCGGAGCGGCGTAGAAGGGCAGGTCAGCTTTCACAGGGGATTAGGCCGATGCGTGTTCGCCTCTTCATCTTCGCGGTTAGCATTCTTTCGGCGGACCCGGTTTTCGCACAAGCTGGCGATCAGAAAGCGGCCCAAAATGCAGCGAACTGGGCAGTATTCGAACAATTCTATCCGACACGAGCCGCTGCCGCGCATGAAGAAGGTGCGGTCGGCTTTACTGTGACGCTCGACAGCAAGGGACTGGTCACCGACTGCAAGGTGACCCACAGCAGCGGCTTCGCGTTGCTCGATCAGGAAACGTGCAACGTCATCACCTTGCACGCGCAGTTCAAACCGGACGCCGGCCTCTCTCCTTCGCAGGTGCGCACCAGCGATGGGATCATTGTCTGGAAGCTCCCCGCCAGCACGACGACGCTCGCGACGCCGAAGCCGGTCAAGACGTCCGACTTGGACAAGGTCGTCTGCAAGAAGAGCATCCGCACGGGCACGCTGGCCGCGGTTGAGCGCACATGCCTGACGGTGCGCGAATGGGCCCGGCAGTCCGATGACGCCAAGGAAACCTGGGACGAAATGCAGGGGCGCAAAGGAACGACGAAGGGCAATTGACCGACCGGCTCCCAAAGAGCGTGGTTAACGAAGAAGTAGGAGGTTGCTGACTATCCATCTTCTCGTCATTGACCGGGAGCGCGCCTTCGATGGCCACGCAGGGAATTGAGCAAGTCACGGAAAACGCCATCCGCGCAGTCGCGCGCGATTGCGGATCCCTGTCGATGGAGTGCAGCGACGTCGCCGGCTACGTCAAAGGGGTTTCAAGCCGCATCGCCGAGCATATGAAGATGCTCGATCAGCTCGAGGAGGTCACGACCAGGCTGCTCGGTGATCAGGGGCGAGTGAGCGACTCAACTGACGAAGCGCGGTTGCTGTCCGAGCAGGCGAAGGCCAAGCTCGAAGCAGGGCGCGAGGCAATCGAAGGCACCATCGATGGCTTCAAGGGCCTGACCGAGCTCGTCGTGCAGCTTGGTGAGCGCATGGCTGGCTTTGCCTCGGCGATGAACCAGGTCCAGACGGTTTCTTCGACCATCGAGACGATCGCGCGCAAGACCAATATGCTCGCGCTCAACGCGACTATTGAAGCCGCGCGCGCCGGCGATGCCGGCCGCAGCTTCGCGGTGGTGGCCGCCGAAGTGAAGAAGCTTGCTCACGATACACGCGCCGCAACCAGTCAGATCGCCTCGACGATCGGCGAGCTGACCCGAGAGGCGAGTGCAGTAACGACCGAAATCAAGACCGGCGTGGAGCGCAGCCGCGCTGCCCAGTCCGGCTTTGGAACGATCGGCGACACAGTCCGGGAAGTCAGCGAGATCGTCGGCATGGTTGATCGCCAGACGGAAGGCATCGCCCACTCGACGAGCATGATCCAGACGAGCGTCGATCGGGTGAAGGCAGGGCTTACCGAATTTGCCGCGGATGCGCGCGAGAATGGCAAAGAGCTGCTCACCGCAGAGAAGCGGCTCGCGCATCTCGAGATGCTCTCGAACACGATGCTCGATACGCTAGCCAACTCGGGGGCCGAGATTGACGATACGCCGTTCATCCTAAAGGCCCAGGAAACTTGCCGCCAGATCCAGGCCGCGATCGAGCATGCGATCGACGCTGGCGAGGTCAGCCTCGATGATGTGTTCGACCGCGATTACAAGATCGTCGAGGGCACCAACCCTGTGCAGTATGACGTGCGCTTCAACGAAGCGGCCGACCATTTTGTCCGACCGCTGCTCGATCGGACCAAGGGTGGCGATAACCGGATAATCGGTTCGGCGATCGGCGACATGAATGGCTATCTTCCAACCCACCTGACCGAGCGCAGCCACCCGCAAGGCCCCGATCCGGTCTGGAACGACGAGCATTGCCGCAACAAGCGCATCCTGATCGACGATACGACGCGGATGGCCCTCGCTAGCGAAAGGCCGGCGACGCTTGCGACCTACCGGATGGAGCTTGGCGACAAATATATTCCGGTGAAGAACGTCTTCGTTCCGCTTTGGATCAAGGGTCGTCGTTGGGGCAATTTCGAGCTCGCTTACCGCGATGATTGACGAGCGCAGCACATGTCGCGGGCAGGTGCGAGCACGTCAACGCCGGCCTGAACAGGGTTCCCGAAAGCTTACCTGCAAATAAACCTCGTCTTTACGCCCTTGCGATACGACGATTCGAACAAGACTTCGCCTGACGACAGGACGAAAGGGGTGGAATGGCAGTTAACCGGTCCGTCGGCCACAATCCGGTCAGCGTTGCCGAAGCGCAGCTCGCACGTGTCGCGGGCGAAGGATGCGCTCGCCATCCGTACCTCAATGCTTTGCTGGAAACCTCGGGCCGTCATTCGGGGCGCGATCTTGCAGACGCCGTGCACCTGCTGTGCAGCCTGCATGGCCGCTACCCTGGCCTGATCGAGCTCGCACTTCAGCGCTGCCCGAAAGGCCCGGTGCAGGATTGGCTCAACCGCGCGTCCGAAGGGTTCGAACGTGAACGCCTCTATGTGGTTCGGTTGACGTCCGCCGTGGGCCCGCTGCCAAGTACGCCGGGGGCGGCGGAGACCGAAGCGAGCCTCGTTGCCGCTCGCCACGCGCTCGAGACGCTGGCCATGTCGGAGCGTAATGGCTGCGCGCTTGGAGCGACGACCGCGCTCATCGGTGACTGGTGGCCGATCCGCCGCCTACTCGATCGCGCGGCGGCGCGCGTTGGAACAGAAGCGCCTGCGCCTTCTCTTCCCGACGAAACATCGGTTGTGGCGATTATCGACCGCGGAGCGGATGCGCCTGCAAGCCAGCGCGCCCTTGCTTTTGGCAGCGAGCAGCTGCTGCTCCAGCATCGCGCACTCTTCGATCTGCTAGAGGCCCGCGCAGAGGCTCGCGGAGACCTCTAGACAAGCGGACGTCAGGCCGCCCGGGCCAGCTCGGTCTGCTCGTTTTCGGCTTCACGCCGCTCGCTGAGGGCTTCGACCGTCTTCGGCTTCGGGAAGAAGAAGCGCGAAGCCAGGACCAACGCACCCAGCGCCAGATAAACAGCGATCGAAAGGGTCGGGCTGTAGAGCACGCTCGCTGCGAACGGGATGCGCAGAAAGATCGGATTGAAGCCGAAATCCTCGCCGATCGCTTCGCATACGCCCAAAATATTGTGGGAACGGAGCGGAAGAGCGACCTGATTTTCCTGCGCAGACATTGTTTTGAACTCCCTGGCAAAATCGTTGCTGATTACTGAGCAAGAGTTGTGCCAAATTAAAAAACAGTTCTATTTCAGCTGGTTGGAGGCGATACGCAAACTCGACTTGGCAATCTACGCCACGTCTGCAACCAGACAGTTGGGGGTTTTCACCATATGCTGCAAGTGCGATATTGCGGTGCAGCATTGATATTCGACGAACGGATGCAAACCTAAGTGCGGACGCTGTCCAAAGGGGCCGAACTGCAGTGATGCGGATCATGATGAAGTCGAAGATCCACCGGGCGACGGTGACTCAAGCCGATCTTAATTATGTGGGCTCGGTCACGCTCGATTCTGCTCTGATGGAGGCTGCCGACCTGTTGGAAGGCGAGCAGGTAGCAATCGTTGATATCACCAATGGCGCCCGGATCGAGACCTATGTCATCCCGGGACCGCACGAAAGCGGCCTCATCGGCATCAACGGCGCTGCGGCGCACCTCGTGCACCCGGGCGATCTGATCATCATCATGAGCTACGCTGTCCTCGACGACGCCGAGGCGCGGTCGCTGAGCCCGACAATTGTCCACGTCAACGGTCAAAATCGCGTGGTGAAAATCGGCAATGACGCAGCCGAGCCGGTTCCTGGTTCCAGCCAGCTCAGGGGCGATCTGGCGGCGGTCTGACGTCCGAACTCACGAGCAGCCTCCACGGCTCGGGAAGGTAATCCGTCGACATATAATAATAGAACAGGCACTGGCCCGAACTCGCGCGGTTGATGCCTTTGGCAATCCCGAAGGCAATCTCTCCGCTGAACACGGGTCCGCCGCTGTCTCCCGGAACGCAGTTCGGACCCTTCACCGTCACCCAGGTCGGCGAACAGGGGCCGCCGCACAAATCGCCGGGCGGAGCGTAGTCGGTTAGCTCGACCGTCGCGCAACTGTAGCCGGAGCTTTCGCCATAATGGCAGACGAAGTCGCCGGCGCGGGTGCTTGCGACATTGCGCCAGGTTGCGAGCCGCCGGAGCGTTCCGGCGCCTCTGTTTGAATAGAAGAGGGGCAGGGGCGAATCCGGACTGCCATTGATCTGCACGTCCTGATAGCCGGCCCCCCAGGAGCCGATCATCGGCAGGTTTTCGGTCGTGCCGTCGCGATCGACATAGGTCAAATCGTCGGGACAGTGAGCCGCAGTGGTAACCGCAGTGGTCTCACCGTTGGTGACCACGTAGGCCGTCGTGCAGAGATTCGGGCGGTCCGTCAGGCTGCTGAGGCCTTCCACTCGGCCGCCGCCATCCACCGTCATGTTGGATTCGTTGAGATCGTTGAGCACGACCCGCAACGGCACGCCGCTGACTTGCTCCGCACGGGCGCGGATCGATGCAGTGCCGAGCTTCTGAGCATCGGTACTCGTAACGAGCAGGACGATTTCGCCGGTCCGTTGATCGTAGCCGGCTCCGCGCGCGCTCGGAAGGTCGGCACGCAAGTCGATCAGGTGCCTTCGCATGGCGACGACTGCCTGGGCGTGGGTGGCCCTCGCGCCTGTCTTAAAGCTGATGGGCACGCCTGCGGCGCTGCGGTCGGGGACAGGCTGGTCGCCTGTCAGCAATACGACGATCCGGTACTCGGGCGAATGCTCGATCGAGATCCCGGCAAGCCGGTCCGCGAATTCCCGGGCAATCGCGTCGGTTGCTGCGACGCTGTCCTGCTGGGCTTTCAGCCGTCGCTGGGCCTCTTCAACGGGCACTCCGAACTGGGCCGCATATTGGATTGCATCGTCCGCCAACGCTTCTTGCTGTGTCTGAACCGGCTGTGCGCCTGCACTTCCCGTGGTAAGGGCGAGCGCCGCCGCAAAGGACCACAAAATGAACCAGGATCTTGCTGCCGACACCACCTTCGACCTTACTCCTCCGACCGAAGATCAGTTCCAGGCGCTTGTCGCCGACCTGACCGACGAAGAAAAGCATGTCCTTCTCGAGCATGGCACGGAAGCACCATTTTGCGGCTTATTCCTGAACGAGAAGCGGCCGGGCGTATTCACCTGCCGGCTGTGCGGACTTCCGCTGTTCCACGGCGGCACCAAGTTCGAGAGCGGAACCGGTTGGCCTAGTTTTACGCAACCGTACTCAACCGATCATCTCAAATATGTCAAAGACAGTAGCTATGGAATGATCCGCACGGAGATCGTCTGCGGCCGCTGCGGGTCGCACCAGGGACATGTGTTTCCCGACGGGCCGCCGCCGACCGGCGAGCGCTATTGCATCAATTCTGTCAGCCTGGCGTTCACCCCTGCAGGCGAGCGACTACCTGACAATCTCGGGCGTGGCGCTCCTGAGGGTGAAATCGTCGAAGGATAACAAGAAGCATGGCCGACCCGCGTCCCGGCGCCCCAAGAATTCCGATACTCGTGCTGTTCGTGTTCCTGCTGATTGCAGCCGTGGTCGGCGGCGTTGTCGCGCGGATGCTTCCGGTCGGCGCCGACGAATCCGCGCAGCCCCGAATCCTTGCCGGGCCGGGCGACGACAGCCTGGCGCCGCTGGTCAAGAAGACGGCGCCGGCGGTGGTCAGCATCGCAACGCTGGTTCCCTCTCCACTCGAACAGAATCCTTTGTACCAAGATCCATTCTTTCGCCGCTATGCTGGGATTCCCGACGCCGCGCTGCAGCCGACGATGGCCGCTGGCTCCGGGGTGATCATCGACGGCGCCAAGGGTCTGGTCATTACCAATTTCCATGTCGTCCGGAACGCCGAAGCGGTCCAGGTCACACTCAAGGATGGCCGTAAATTCGCTGCGGATCCTGTCGGGCTAGATCCTAACCTCGACCTTGCGGTCTTGAGGATCGGAGCCAAAAACCTGCCGACTTTGCCGCTCGGCGACAGCAGCAAGCTGCAGGTGGGGGATTATGTCGTCGCCATCGGCAATCCATTCGGGCTTGGCCAGACGGTGACCAGCGGAATCATCAGCGCGACCGATCGGCCGCTAGGGCAGGGCGATTCGCGTCGATTCATCCAGACCGATGCGCCGATAAATCCGGGCAACTCGGGAGGGGCACTCATCAACCTTCATGGTGAGCTCGTCGGAATCAACTCTGCCCTGTTCAGTCCGACTCAAAGCGAGAGCAGCGCCGGCAATGTCGGCATCGGCTTTGCCATTCCGAGCAAGGTTGTGAAGCAGGTGGTTGCCGAAGCTGAGCGAGCGAAGCTGGCGCAATAGTTCAATCGTCAGCGCCGCTGCCGCTTCTTGAAAAGCTGTAGTCAATGCGGATCCGGACCCAGGAGCCGACCAGTTCTCTTCCTCCCTTGCGTGGGGGTCGCACGCGGAACTGCCAAGCGGCCTGCCGGACCGCTGCGGCGAGATGGGATCCGTGAGGATATTGGTCGAGCTCGATGCAATCGTCGACCCGATCTCCAGCGATCGTCTTGCATTCGACAAGGCCCCAGCCGTCAGGCGGATTGGACGGGAGATAGCCCGAGAGCTCCGCATCGGTCGGCTCGCGCGCCCATTCGGCGTTGAAGAGCAGTTCTCCATGCGGACCGCGACCGACTAACTCGCTGTCGCCGGCGCTGCCTTCGCCGGACGAGGCAATGTTGCGCAGATCGGCCGAGGCGAGTTGGTCGTGGCTCATCTCGATCCACGGCTGGCTCTTCTCGGCTGGAGCGGGCGGAGTGATCGTCGGTTTCACCGGCAGGATGATCGGCGGCGGCTTAGGCGTCGGCTGATTGATGGCGGTTCGGGTCTGACGGACAACAGCCTTGGTCGTCTCGGTCGAGGCGGCGCTGTGCGATTCCGGAACCAGGTCGATCGTGATCGCGGTCGATCGCGGCCGCTTGTCTGAAGCGACCACGCCGAGGCCCCACAAGACAAGCAAAAGCAGGAGGTTGACGCCGAGTGCCAGCGCGAATCCCGACGCACGCCGCTGCAACGGCGTTCTCTCATATGGCAGGGAGAGGCGATAGACTGACAAAGCTCAGGATTTCTGCGTCCCGTTCGCGATTGACCTAGCCGAGGCCGAAGTGAACTGAAAATGAAAGCGTTGAGAGTTCACCTTGCCCGCGTTCCCGAGCGGGCCGACGAACGCCGCGTGGCGCAGATCGTCATCAGAGACGCCCAGGAGAGCGACGCGGAAAGCATCGCTGCCATCTATGCTCACCATGTCCTCACCGGCACCGCCTCCTACGATGTAGAGCCGCCTTCCGTCGTCGCCACTCGCGATAAGATCTGGCGCATTACCAAAGCCGGCTGGCCGTTTCTCGTCGCCGAGATCAACGGGCAGGTGGCTGGTTATGCCTATGTCACACAGTTCCGCGACCGGCCCGCGTATCGCTACACCGCCGAGGACAGCATCTACGTCGACCCGGATTACATGCGCCGCGGAGTCGGCAAGGCGCTGCTCGAGGCGTTGCTGCCCAGTGCCGCCAATTATGGCTTTCGAACGGTGATCGCGGTCGTTGGAGGTGCCGAGCCCGCCTCGATCGCTCTTCACAAGGCCTGCGGCTTCGACGAGGTTGGACAGCTGAGGCGCGCCGGCTTCAAATTCGGTCGATGGCTCGACAACGTCTACATGCAGATCGATCTGCGGGAGGCCAACGAAACCTAATCGTTCGCCGGGGCGCCCGGATGCGGGTCGCTCTCGATCAGCTGCTCATATTTTGCCACAAGATCCAGGTGCACCGAGCGCACCCAGTCCGATTTCGCAGTCTCGGCGGCCGCGCGCTCAGCGGCGATCCGCGCGAGATAATAGTCCCGGTCAGATTTCCTGGTCATTGCCCCACCCCGGCGTTACCAAATCAACCGGTCAGCTCTGCGGCTGCCAGAAAAGAGTTAAACACCAACGATTTAGACTGACAAGAACAAAGTTCCTGCTGTCTCGTATCCATTCAAGAAATTTGCGTCTGTCCGGCAACGACTGGGCAAAACTCGAAGCCCTGCTCGGGCGAGGGGATGGCGCCCGGGGCAGGGCTTCATACTCTGGTCTGCGGCGCCGCCCGAGCTCGCTGAAGACGAGGCGGCGCCGCTGAAGACAGGTTTACGCCCCTCCGATTACCCGCATGTGACCATTATTGGTTAATGCCGGCCAATCTCCCGATCGTTTCGGCGACGATGCAGGTTGGAACCCCAGTCGGCTCGACGACGTTCAGCCCGCCACCAAACCATGGACGACAAGACCATCAATCTTTGGCGGCAGATCGAGGATTGCCGGCGTCGCGGCAAGGGCCGCTCGGCAGACCGCTCCAAACCGGCGGCGGTGCCCACCCGCGAGACCGTCGCCAGCTAGGCTGCACTGGCGGGATTGTCGGCGCTAATCGGGCGCCCGCCCTATCTATTTTCAGCGGGAAGGCGCATATGCGGCGGCGCTATCAGTTGCGCATTGACGGTCTTGAGGCGCTTAAGCGGGCGTCCTTTTTCCTTCTCCTGCCGCTCCTAGCAAGAAGCGCCCCGGCGATCGGGGCCGCACGAGAGAGAAGAAAATATGACTACGGGAACGGTAAAATTCTTCAACGAGAGCAAGGGCTACGGCTTCATCCAGCCGGACGAGGGCGGGCAGGACGCGTTTGTCCACATCAGCGCGGTTGAGAACAGCGGCATGCGCACGCTGCGCCAGGACCAGCGCGTCACCTACGAGCTTCAGCCTGACCGCCGCGGCAAGATGGCTGCGGTGAACCTCAAGGCCGCCGATGGTGCGGCACCGGCCACGGACGAAGCGGCAAACGAAAGCGAGTAAGAGTGACCCAGCGGATGATCATCCGCAGCTCCAATCTCGAGTTCTTCCGGGCGCGCGCCGAACAGGCGCACGCCGACGCGGAGGAGGCGACGCTCGACCATGTGCGCGAGCGTTGCCGCCGCTCCGAAGCGGCGTGGCAGGCGCTCGCCGACCGGGCCGAGCGGAGCGAACGGCTACGTGTGTCGGAGGCGAAGCGAAAGGCTGAAGCCGGCCTCACCAGCTGAATGTCCGCACTTCATGCGGTCCTAACCACAGTTAGCTTGCCTCCCGTTGGCAATCGGCGTTACTGCCGTTGCTGACGCCAAGGCGCCGAGTTTGCGTTCCTTTCTTGAAAAGGAGACCTGCGATGAGCCTTCTTGATGGCATCCTCAACCAGGTGTCGGGGAACTCGACGGTCGAGAACCTCGCCGCAAAGGTGGGCTTGAGCCCTGAACAGGTCGAGCAAGCGGTCGCTGCGCTCGGCCAAGCCCATGCCGCACCCGGAGACACGGTAACGACCGCCGCGCAGCAGACGGGACTTCCGCAGGACAAGCTCCAGGAAATCATTGGCCATATCGGCGGCGAGGGTGCGCTCGGGCGCTTCGCCGCGCTTTTGCAGCAGGACGGCGGAGTCCTCGGAGGCATTAGGAACATCCTGTAACAGCGTAACAAGTCCCTGTTGTGTATGCGTTTTTCCGGTCTGTCAGTAGCCTGTGGGGTTGCGTCGATTGTGCGGCCTCCCAGTGCCGAGGGAGGAAAGAGCTATGAAAAAACTCATGTTCGCACTCGCTGCGGTCAGCCTGGTCGCGAGCTCCGCGCCGTCGTTCGCAGCGGCCCCGTGCAAGGACTCCAAGGGCAAGTTCGTAAAGTGCCCAACCAAGCCCGCAGCCGCCAAGCCTGTCGCGGCCCAAAAGTGCCGCGATGCTAAGGGCAAATTCATCAAATGCCCGACCGCTCCGGCGAAGCCCGCGACCTGCCGCGACGCCAAGGGCAAATTCATCAAGTGCAAGTAGGAAGAGGGAGGCTTTCATGAACCGTCTAATCCTCGCGGCTGCGCTAGCCGCCGGCTGCACGCTCGCGTCCAGCACACCTGCACTCGCAGCGCCAAGGAATTACGATTGCTCCAAGCCTGGAAATGCCAACAAGGCGGCGTGCAAGACCGGCGCCAAGAACGCGCCCAAGGGCACGACCAAGCCTGCTCCGGCGGCCAAAATTGTCGCGCCGGCGAAGCCCGCCAGGGAAGCCAAGGCAGCTCCGGCCGCGAAGCCGGCGGCCAAGGTTGCGACGACGACCACCACCAAATCGGTCACCCGCAACTACGACTGCTCCAAACCCGGCAACGCCAATAAGGCGCAGTGCAAGGGTTCGACCACGGTCGCCACCAGCACGACCAAAACCATTCCCGCGCCGGCAAAGCCGGGCATGCTGCAACGGATGAAGAACGCCATGAGCGGCTCGTCGACTTCGACGCCCCAGCCCGCAACCGCCCCAAAGGCCACCCCTGCAGTACCGGTGAGGCCCGCAACGACTTCTAAGGCGACCGAGAACAACAACCCGGCCGGGGCGATCGCCCAGTGCAAGGACGGCACTTACAGCCACGCCAAGACCCACACCGGCGCCTGCTCGCACCATGGCGGCGTTGGGAAATGGCTCGGCTGAGCGGCCTGCTTACTTGCCTGCCCGGCCCACCGGAGGAGGCGGAGCGGTGAACGCAGCCAAGTCAGCCATCCCGAGCGTTCGCTCGATGTCGGCGACCTTGGCCACCGCCATGTCGAATCCGTCGCCGCCGAATTCCTTGCGCTCGATATCCTCGAACTGGTCGCCGAGTTCGTCATAGCCCTTCGGCCCGACCGCTTTCTTGAAGGCGGGAAATATGATCGTGTCCTCGCGAGCGGTGTGTGGCTCGTACATCCGCGAAAAAGCGGTGAGCACCTTCGCCATTGGTGCGGCGTCGGCGGTTGCGACGCGGCCCGCTTTCGTTCGGTCGATGATGTAAGCAGTAATCTCCCGCCCGCGTGCATGCTGAGCGAGGAGCGTATCGACCAGCCTCGCAGCTTCGCCGCCGGCGTTGCGGACGATCGGAAAGATATGCGCCTCCTCCAGGAGCTGCTCGTGATAGTGCTCGCCAAACGCCTGGAAGAGCTTCGCTGCATTGGCCAGCGCGGCTGCGTCGATCGCGGCGGGGTTGGCGGCGAGCTTCGGAGCGACCTCGCGATAGACGATGAGGACTCGGCGGAGCACGCCATGCTCGCGCATCAGGTCCTCGTTGCACGTGACCTCGCCGCCTTGCTCCTTGTCCTCGTCGCGGTCCTTGCATCCGCCGAGCGCAAGGGCGGAGCCGGCAAGCGCGACCCCCGCGAGCGAGACGAGTGCACTCCTGCGGTCCTGGTTTGTCATTGCAGCTTCCCTTCTGCCGGTGCGTCGCCCCTTAGCCTGTGGCGGCGGCGCCGGACGCGCCAGTTACAAATCGGGTGCGGGGCGGGGTGAAAGGTCACAAAGGTCGCGCCGCTACGCGCACGCGCGAAGGGAAATAAGCCCGAAGGCGAAGAAGAAGGCGAAGCGGTCCATAGCACGATGCCTATGCGCAGAACGCGCTTTTCGCGGGGTTAAGCTGAGACTTCCGCATCGGCGCGGTCGAAGTGGATCACTACGCGCATGCCCTTCCCCGGGGCGGAAGACGAGACGATTCTCGCCTTCGCATTCTCCTCCAGCGACTTGACGATCAGAGCCGACATCTTGCCGCTTGTCGGCCAGCGCTGGCCTTTGGACAGCCCGACCCCGTCGTCGGCGACTGTAACCTCGCAGCCCGAGGCGCCGACGATGCAGTGGACGGTGATCGTGCCGCCGCCGCGGCCCTTGAAGGCGTGTTTCAGCGAATTGGTCAGAAGCTCGTTGACGACCAAGCCCGCCGGCATGGCGACGTCGAGCAGGACCGGCCAGCTGTCGACCTTGAGGTCGAGGCGGATGCCTTCGACGGCGTGGGCGCGCATGACCGCCGAGGCGACTTCGCTGAGGTAGGTGCCGAGGTCGACGCTCTCCTCGCCCGTGGCTTCGGATAACGAACGATAGAGCAGGGCGAGCGCCTCGATCCTGCCGGCAAGGCGGTCGAAGCTGGTTGCGACCGCCTGGTCCGGGAGCGCGCGCCCTTCAAGGCGAATGAGTGCGGTAATCATCTGCAGGTTGTTCTTCACGCGATGCTGAAGCTCGCGCAGAAGTGTGTCCTTCTCGCGGACCAGCTGCTCGAGCTGCCGGCCGTCGTCGCGGCGCTCGCGGACCTCGGCCAAGGCGACCAGGCGGAAGACCGGCTTGCGCGAATCGTCGCGGATGATGTTGGACCAGGCGTCGAGCTTCGCCGGTGATGCTTCGTCGATGGTGAAGGTGCCGATATAATCCTGGTCGTCCGCGATCGCGTCACTAAGATGGCGGTCGTCGCCGGCAGCGCTCGCGCTTCCGGTGAGAGTGGCCCAGAGCTTGCCGATCAGGTCGGCTTCCAGCTGACCGGAGAGGCGCTCGAACTCCTCGTTCACATAGACGATCCGCTCCGACGGGCTAAGCTCCGACACGGCGATGGCGACCGGGACGTGATCGAGGAAAGACTTGAACTGCTCGCTCCTTAGCGCGCCGGCGAGATGCGGCGTTTCGAGCAAGGTTTCAGTGCGCTCCGGGGCGGCGGTTTTTTCAATCGTGGTCAAAACCGCTCCGCTAGAATTATTGGTCGAGGAAGCTCCGCATCTTCCGGCTTCGGCTCGGATGCTTGAGCTTGCGAAGAGCCTTCGCCTCTATCTGCCGGATACGCTCACGGGTGACGCTGAACTGCTGCCCGACTTCCTCCAGCGTGTGATCGGTGTTCATGCCGATGCCGAAGCGCATGCGCAGCACGCGTTCCTCGCGCGGGGTCAGTGACGCCAGGACCCGCGTGACCGTCTCCTTGAGGTTGGACTGGATCGCCGCGTCGACCGGGATGACGGCGTTCTTGTCCTCGATGAAGTCGCCGAGGTGACTGTCCTCCTCGTCGCCGATCGGGGTTTCGAGGCTAATCGGCTCCTTGGCGATCTTGAGGACCTTACGGACCTTTTCGAGCGGCATGGAGAGGCGCTCGGCAAGCTCTTCCGGGGTCGCTTCGCGGCCGGTCTCGTGGAGGAACTGGCGGCCGGTGCGGACCAGCTTGTTGATCGTTTCGATCATGTGCACCGGGATACGGATGGTGCGCGCCTGATCGGCGATCGAGCGGGTGATCGCCTGCCGGATCCACCAGGTGGCGTAGGTCGAGAATTTGTAGCCGCGGCGGTACTCGAACTTATCGACCGCCTTCATCAGGCCGATGTTCCCCTCCTGGATGAGGTCGAGGAACTGCAGGCCGCGGTTGGTGTATTTTTTGGCGATGGAGATGACAAGGCGGAGGTTAGCCTCGACCATTTCCTTCTTCGCGATGCGGGCCTCGCGCTCGCCCTTCTGGACCATGTTGACGATGCGCCGGAACTCGCCCAGCGAGGTGCCGGTCGACTGGGCGATGTCGGCGATCTCGCCGCGGATGCGCTCGACCGTATCCCGCTCGGCCGACGCGAAGGCGGCCCATTTCTTGTCCAGGCCGGAAACGTCCTTCAGCCAGTTCTCGTCGAGCTCGCGGCCGGTATAGGTTTCGAGGAAGGCGCGGCGCGGGACGCGGTGCCGCTCGGCAAGGCGGAGCATCTGGCCGCCAAGCGCCATCAGGCGGCGGTTGTAGGCATAGAGCGCATCGACAAGCGTCTCGATCTTCGAATTGTGGAACTGGACGCTCTCGACCTCCGCGGTCAGCTGCTCGCGGAGCTTCTGGTACTTCTTCTCGTCCGACGCGGGGAATTCCTCGCCACCCTGGAGCGCGTCCATGCGCGCCGCCTGGATCTTGGAGAATTTCTTGTAGACCGAGGTGATCTCGGCGAATTTTTCGAGGGCGCTGGGCTTCAGCGTCTCTTCCATCTGGGCGAGCGAAAGGGTGTTGTCGTCGTCGTCGTCGTCGGCCTCGGCCTGCGGCTGGGTGCGCCGCTCGACCATGTCCTCGTCGTCTTCGTTGGCATCGGCCTCGGGCTGGTCTTCGACCTCTTCCTCTTCCTTGATGGTCGGGCCGGCGACCTTCTCGCTGATCTCGCCCTCGGCGCCTTGCTCGCCTTCCTCGGTCGCGGTCAGCTGCTCGGCGGTGGGGCCCTTCGAGAGCATCGCCTCGAGGTCCATGATCTCGCGGAGCTGCATACGCCCTTCGTTGAGCGCGTTGGACCAGCCGATGATCGCGTTGAAGGTGATCGGGCTCTCGCACAGGCCCCAGATCATTGTGTCGCGACCGGCCTCGATGCGCTTGGCAATCGCGATCTCGCCCTCGCGGGAGAGGAGCTCAACCGCGCCCATCTCGCGCAGGTACATGCGCACGGGATCGTCGGTGCGGTCGGTCGGCTCTTTCTTGACCGCTGCTGCGGGGCGGGGGCCGCCGTCGTCGAGCGGATCGACCTCGTCCTCGATCTGCGGCTCGGCCTCAGCTTCCTGCTCTTCGTCGTCTTCGCCGCGTTCCTCGTTCTCGACGACCTGAACGCCCATGTCGTTGATCGCGGACATGATGTCCTCGATCTGGTCTGGGCTCATCTGGTCGCTCGGGAGCGCCTCATTGAGCTCGTCCACGGTGATGTATCCGCGCTTCTTGGCGCGGGATAGGAGCTTCTTGATCGACGCGTCATTGAGGTCGATGAGGGGGGCGTCGCCCGCCTCTGTCGTGTCGATTTCCTGTGTGTCGTTTTTCGCCATAGGTTTCCGTCGCTTAGTCGGTGCCGGCAAGCTGCGCCAGCCTGTCTCTCAATCCGCGCTGCGCCTCGATGAGCCGCTGCTGTTCCTCCAGGGCCTCGTCGGTGAAATCCCGCTTCAGCCGTTCCGTTGCATGTTCCAGGGCCTTTTCAACTTCCTCCGCCGCAGCGATGATCTCGACCGCAGCGGCCAGATCGCTTCGGGCGCGGTCCGGGTCGCTATCACGGCGGGTGAAGGAAAAACCCATGGCTCGCCGGGCTTGCCCGCCCGTTGTTCCATCGCCGCCCAATATGGTGTCGACGCTGTCCCGATCAAGCGTTGCGCCGGAGAAGGCCGCATTGACGAGATCGTCACGGACTTTCGCGGTCGATTTATCCGCGATCGGCAAGGTCGCAAGCTGCTCGCAATGAGCGGGCAATTCCTCCGGATAATAAGCAAAGCCGAGGATCAGGGCGCGAGCGGTCGGGACATCGATGCCGGTGCTGGCGATGGTCCGCGCTTCCTGCCGGACCGGAGGCGGAGGGGGAACGAAGCGCCCGTTTTTGAAGGTCTTTGCAAAGGGTCGCGGAGCCGCGCTCGCGGGGCGCCGCAATTCGTAGAAGCGGCTGAGCCAATCCTCCCGATACATGCGCGAAAGGTCGGCATGACCGATCGCCGAAGCATGGCCGATGAGCCGCTCCTTCAGGCTCGCCCAGGCCTCGGGCGTGGCCAGCGGCCCGGACCCGATCTCGTGACGCCAAAGGTGCGCGTCGAGCGGTTCGGGGCTGGCGAGGAGAGCCTCGAAAGCATCTCTTCCCCCCTGGCGAACCACATCGTCCGGATCCTGTCCCGCGGGCAGCTCCACGAACCGCAAGGTCCGGTCGGGGCGGAGCAACGGAAGGGCGCGTGTTGCGGCACGGATTGCGGCCGTGCGGCCCGCAGCATCGCCGTCGAAGCAGAGGATCGGCGACGGATCGAGCCGCCACATGCGCTCGAGCTGGCCTTCGGTGACCGCAGTGCCGTTGGGGGCGACGACCTCGCCGATGCCTGCCCGGTCGAGCGCGATCACGTCCATATCGCCTTCGACGACGATCAGTCTCTTGGCGGCGCGGCTCGCGGGCGAAGCGCGGTCGATGTTGTAGAGCGTGCGCCCTTTGTCGAAGAGCGGCGTCTCGGGCGAGTTCAGATATTTGGGCTCGCCCTGGCTCATGATGCGGCCGCCAAAGGCGATCACCCGTCCGCGCGCATCGCGGATCGGAATCATTAACCGGCCACGGAAGCGATCGTAGCTTTCGCCGCCTTCCTCCGGCTTGAGCAACATGCCTGTTTCGACAAGCCGATCCTCACCGAGCTTCTCAAGAGCGCGTTTCAGTGCCGAGCGGCTGTCGGGCGCAAAGCCGATGCCGAAGCGCTGTGCCGCAGCTGGGTCGATTCCTCGGCGTTTCAAATAGTCGCGAGCTTCCGCGCCTTGGATGCCGTTCAGCTGCTCAACATAATATTTCGCGACGTCGGCCATGACATCGGTCAGTGTCGCAGCGCGCTCGGCTTGTTCTTTCGCGCGCGGGTCGGAGGCGGGGACATCCATCCCTGCTTTCGACGCAAGCTCCTTCACCGCGTCCATGAACTGCATTCCGCGATGATCGGTCAGGAAGCGGATCGCATCGCCGTGCGCTCCGCAACCGAAGCAATGGTAGAAATGCTTGTCGTCGTTGACGGTGAAGCTCGGCGTCTTCTCATTGTGGAACGGGCAGCATGCCTTCCACTCGCGTCCGGCGCGGATCAGCTTCACCGACGGCGCGATGACCGCCGACAGCGTCGTGCGGGCGCGCAGTTCATCGAGCCAGGCGGTACTTAGCGTCATATCGGGATGGAAATGTGTTGCATTCGACTCGCCCAGCGGCAAGCGCAGGGAAGCGAGTTATCCACAGGTCAACTGCCGGCGCGACTTCGTGAATAATTAACGCAGTCACGGAGGTCGATTGCGGGTAGACTGTTACGGTTCCGACACAGAGCGGCGCAAGATCGCTCGGGCCGGAATCACAAGGGAGGGGTTTCCTATGTTGATGAAGATCGGCGGGCTTGCCCGCGCTCTCGCAATCATACTCGCGATCGTTGGCGGGTTCATGGTGCTGAACATGATGGATGTGCCATTGGTGTTGATCGTGCTTGGGATCATCGCCGGGCTGGCAATGACCGAAGACCGCATACTCCTGTCGACGGCAACAGTAATCGCTTTGCCGATCATCGGCACGGCCATGACGCATATCCCGACGATCGGCGCCCAACTCAACGCCGTAATGCTAAATCTCCAGTTGGCCATTGCCGGCGCGCTTGCAACGACGATCGCCGTTCGCCTCTATCACATGACCATGGATGGTGTGACGGGAATTGCCGGTGGCGCGACTGGTACTCCTGCCGCTGCAGCAAGATAGTTCTTCGAGAGAAGTCCCATTCAGGCTCCGCCGCACCCGCGGCGGAGCCATTTTCCTGCTCAAAAAAGCGCAGCCTTCACCAGGCCTGAAGCGCGCGCCGGCTCGATCGAGGAGCCGAGCCGTTCCTTCACCAGCGCCATCACCCGGCCCATGTCCTTCATCGACGAAGCCCCTGTCTCGGCGATGATCGCGCGGATCTGGGCGGATGCTTCTTCGTCGCTCAGCTGCTTGGGAAGGAAGCGCTCAATCACTTCAATCTCGCCTTCTTCGGCGGCCGCGCGGTCCTCGCGCCCGCCCTTGCGGTAGAGCTCGGCGCTCTCCCGGCGCTGCTTGATCATCTTCTGAAGCACCTCGGTGACGAGCGCGTTGTCATCCTTGGGGGCGCCGCCGGTCCGCGCCTCGATGTCGCGGTTCTTGATGGCGGCCGAAACCATTCGGAGTGTCGTCGTCGTCTCCCTGTCGCCGCCCTTCATTGCAGCGATCGTCGAAGCCTTGATGTCGTCGCGGATCATCACGCCGCACTAGCGTCGACTTTTCACGCTGACCAGCGTTGACCCATGCGTTCAAAGCGCATAGCGGCGGCGTCTTAGCGACATCGCTGCAAACCCCTGACGGAAGGCTCTTTCGCCCATGGCCGACGTACGACCCTTGCACGCACCCCGACCGGAGGGTGCGACGGGAGTCGTGGTGTTCGCCGACGGGCGCGTCGTGTGGGGGCAGGGCTTCGGCGCCGAGGGCGAGGCGGTCGGGGAGCTGTGCTTCAACACGGCGATGACCGGCTACCAGGAAGTGATGACCGATCCGTCCTACGCGAAGCAGGTCATCGCCTTCACCTTCCCGCACATCGGCAACGTTGGGGCCAACGATGAGGACGTCGAGGCGGGCGAGGCGCACGCGCTCGGCTGCCTGGTGCGGGAGGTGGTGACCGAGCCATCGAACTATCGGGCGAACCAGGGCTTCGCGGACTGGATGAAGAAATGGGGGCGCATCGGGATCACCGGCGTCGATACGCGGGCGCTGACCAAGCTGGTCAGGACCGAAGGGCCGCCGAACATCGCCATCGCGCATCGCGAGGACGGGCAGTTCGATCTCGACAAGCTGCAGCACATGGCGGCTGAGTGGCCTGGACTGGAGGGCATGGACCTGGCGAAGGACGTCAGCAGGCTCCAGGTCGAGCGCTGGACCGGTGGCAAGTGGGCCTGGGGGCGGGGCTATGAGCTAGGCGGCGACGACGAGGGAAAACCGCACGTCGTCGCGGTCGATTACGGCAACAAGCGCAACATCTTCCGCCTGCTTGTCGAGGCCGGGGCGCGGGTGACGGTTGTGCCCGCGACGGCGAGCTTCGACGACATCATGGCGCACGAACCCAACGGATTTTTCCTCTCGAACGGGCCTGGCGACCCGGCGGCGACGGGCGAATATGCAGTCCCAGTGATCCGCAAGATGCTGGAGACGAAGAAGCCTCTGTTCGGCATCTGCCTCGGCCATCAGATGCTGGCGCTGGCGGTCGGCGGCAAGACGTCGAAGATGTTCCAGGGGCATCGCGGCGCCAATCATCCGGTGAAGCGGCTCGCCGACGGTCGGGTGGAGATCACCAGCATGAATCACGGCTTCGCGGTCGAGCGGGAAGGCCTTCCTGAGAACGTCCGCGAGACGCACGTGTCGCTGTTCGACGGGTCGAATTGCGGAATCGAGCTGACCGACCGCCCGGCATTCAGCGTGCAATATCACCCCGAGGCGAGCCCGGGGCCGCAAGACAGCTTCTACCTGTTCGAGAAGTTCGTGGGGGCGATGCGGTGAAAGGCGTGTCGGTCTTACTTGCTTCAATTCTCACGGGTTGCAGTCTGGAGTCACATGAATCTGCGTTGGAATGCGAAACCAAATTGCTCCCGGCAGCTCAAGGACATGTCGCCGATATGACCTCTAGTGAGATGCTCGGTCACGACGCTCGTTCTCAGAACATCGAAGATAAGGGTGCAATTGTGCATGATCTCGGGGCTGACAAACGCAAGTTCCGTTCGTTGAAAAGAATTGTGGAATCACGAGGATTTACGACATCAATTGAGCCTGAAGAATATGGTGATCGCCTGCGGATCGATGAGCTGGTCGATAGCTTTCGACGTCATTCATCGGATCGACTACGGCAACTCTGCAAACTCGGTGAGCAGATGCACCTCCGTTACAACGGTTGGTGGCTCTACGTCGGCTCTCACACCGACTACGTGATGCAGTAGATGGCAGATTCGCGGTCATTCGCAATTGGGCTCTCGCTGAGTGCGGCACTGGCCCTATCCGCATGCGCAACGCCCGCGCAGATGCATAGCGAGGACCAGCTCAACGCCGTTGCGCTCGGCTGCGGGCTGGCGTTGGGCGAGCTGATCCAGGACGAGGCGCAGAAGAAACTGCTCCTGCTCGTCCACAACAATCCGTCCACGCGCCAGCGCGTCTGCATTTACGAATGGGCCCGCAAGAACGGGCTCAAGGCCGTCTTCGTCAACATGGATGTGCCCAGCTGATGGCGCAGTTCGGCGCACATTCTCCCTCTCCCCGGAGCGCCCCCTCACCCCGGCGCTGTTGCGCCGACTCTCTCCTGGGGAGGGGAGAGGGTTTTTGCAGGACCATCAATGCCTAAGCGTACCGACATTTCCTCGATCCTCATCATCGGCGCCGGGCCCATCGTCATCGGCCAGGCCGCGGAGTTCGACTATTCGGGAAGCCAGGCGGTGAAGGCGCTGAAAAGCGAAGGATATCGGGTCATCGTCGTCAACTCGAACCCGGCGACGATCATGACCGATCCGGAGCTGGCCGATGCGACTTATATCGAGCCGATCACGCCCGGAATAGTCGCCAAGATCCTGGAAAAGGAGCGGCCCGATGCTTTGCTCCCGACCATGGGCGGGCAGACGGCGCTCAACACCGCACTGGCGCTCTTCAAGGATGGGACGCTCGACCGGCTCGGGATCGAGCTGATCGGCGCCAACGCGCAGGCGATCGAGAAGGCCGAGGACCGGCTGAAGTTCCGCGAGGCGATGGACAGGATCGGGCTCGAAAGCCCGCGCTCGGCGATCGCGCATAGCTTGGAGGAAGCGCTGGCGGCGCTGGACACCGTCGGCTTGCCGGCGATCATCCGGCCGAGCTTCACGCTGGGCGGAACGGGTGGGGGTATTGCCTACAACCGCGACGAGTTCGAGGTCATCGTCCGCGGAGGGCTGGAGGCCTCACCCACGACCGAGGTGCTGATCGAGGAATCGGTGCTCGGCTGGAAAGAGTTCGAGATGGAGGTCGTGCGCGACCGCGCCGACAATGCCATCATCATCTGCTCGATCGAGAATGTCGATCCGATGGGAGTGCATACAGGGGACTCGATTACCGTCGCCCCGGCGCTAACGCTGACCGACAAGGAATATCAGCGCATGCGTTCGGCGAGCATCGCCGTGCTTCGAGAAATCGGCGTCGAAACAGGTGGTTCCAACGTCCAGTTCGCAGTTGATCCAAAGACTGGCCGGATGGTCGTCATCGAAATGAACCCGCGCGTGTCACGCTCCTCGGCGCTAGCATCGAAGGCGACCGGCTTCCCGATCGCCAAGGTCGCGGCGCGCCTGGCGGTCGGATACACGCTCGACGAAATCGCCAACGACATCACCGGCGGGGCGACTCCGGCAAGCTTCGAGCCGACCATCGACTATGTCGTGACCAAGATCCCGCGTTTCGCGTTCGAGAAATTCCGCGGCGCGGAGGCGCTGCTGTCGACCTCGATGAAATCGGTCGGCGAGGTGATGGCGATTGGGCGGACCTTCGCCGAGAGCCTGCAGAAGGCGCTCCGCGGACTTGAGACGGGGCTCTGCGGGCTCGATCGCGTTCGCGAGTTCGAGAACGCCGATCCAGCGGCAATCGAGAGCGCACTGGCGCGGCCGACTCCAGACCGGCTGCTGGTCGCCGGGGAAGCGCTGCGCCAGGGATTTACGGTCGAGCGGATCAACGAGATCGCGGCCTTCGATCCGTGGTTTCTCATGCGTTTGGCTGAGATCGTTGAGGCGGAAGAGCACGTTCGAATCAACGGGCTTCCCTCCGACGCCGCGGGAATGCGGCGGCTGAAGGCAATGGGTTTCTCGGACTCTCGGCTCGCACAGCTGTCGCTGCGCTCCGCCGGAGTCGAGCGGGAGATGAGCGAAGCCATCGCCGCGGGCGGCTCCGGCGTTGTGCATAGCGCGATGCGCGACATGACTGGCGGGATCACCGAGGCCGAGGTGCGCGCGCATCGTCTGAGGCTCGGCGTCGGACCGGTTTTCAAGCGCATCGACAGCTGCGCCGCCGAATTTGATGCGACGACGCCCTATCTTTACTCCACTTACGAGGCACCGCTGTTCGGCGAGCCCGAGGACGAGGCCGACGTAAGCGACCGCAGGAAGGTGATGATCCTCGGCGGCGGTCCGAACCGGATCGGACAGGGGATCGAGTTCGACTACTGCTGCTGCCACGCCGCCTTCGCTCTGGGCCGCGACCGCAACGGCCAGGCAGGCGCAGGCTTCGAAGTGATCATGGTCAACTGCAACCCGGAGACGGTCTCCACCGATCCGGACACCTCGGACCGGCTTTATTTCGAGCCGCTTACTGCCGAGGATGTGCTGGAGGTGGTCCGCCGTGAGGAGGAAAAGGGCGAGCTGCTGGGCGTGATCGTCCAGTTGGGCGGCCAGACGCCTCTGAAGCTCGCCGAGGAGCTACAGGCGGCAGGCGTTCCGATCCTAGGCACCTCGCCGGACAGCATCGACCTGGCCGAGGACCGGGAGCGCTTCGCGGCGCTGGTACAGCAACTGGGCCTCAAGCAGCCAGCCAACGGCATTGCCCGCAGCCGCGACGAGGCGATCCGTGTCGCCGAGCGAATCGGGTACCCAGTGCTCCTGCGGCCATCCTACGTCCTTGGCGGCCGCGGGATGGAAGTCGTCGAGGGCCCGGCGCAGCTCGATCATTATATCGCCACGGCCGTCCAGGTATCCGGCAAGAGCCCAGTGCTGATCGACCGCTATTTGAGGGACGCGATCGAGGTCGATGTCGATGCGATCTCAGACGGCACCGACGTCGCGGTCTGCGGCGTGCTCCAGCATATCGAGGAAGCGGGCGTGCATTCTGGCGACAGCGCCTGCTCCATCCCGCCCTACAGCCTCGGTGCCGAGGTGGTCCGCGAAATCGAGCGGCAGGCGAGGGAGCTCGCTCTGGCGCTCAAGGTCAAAGGGCTGATGAACATCCAGTTCGCGGTGAAGGACGGCGAGGTTTATCTGATCGAAGTCAATCCGCGCGCCAGCCGCACGGTACCTTTCGTCGCCAAGGCGATCGGCCGGCCAGTCGCAAAGATCGCGGCCCGGGTCATGGCCGGTGAGCCGTTAACCGCGCTCGGCGAGATCGCGCACGGCCTCGACTATGTTGCCGTGAAGGAATCGGTCTTTCCGTTCGCGCGCTTCCCGGGCACCGATCCCGTGCTCGGACCGGAGATGAAGAGCACCGGTGAAGTCATGGGAATTGCGCGTGAATTCGATACAGCTTTCGCCAAGGCTTTGATCGGCGCGGGGATGTCCCTTCCGCAGAGCGGGACGGCGTTCGTTTCGGTCAAGGATGCCGATAAGGACAATATCGTGCCGGCGGTCGAAAAGCTCGTCGAGCTAGGTTTCAGAATCATCGCAACCGGAGGAACGGCGGCTCATCTTCACGCGAAAGGCCTGCCGGTCGAGGTCGTGAACAAGGTCGCGCAAGGCCGCCCGCATATTGTCGACCGGCTATTGGATGGCGACGTCGACCTGGTGTTCAACACGACCGAAGGATGGCAGTCGCTGAAGGACAGCCATTCGATCCGGACAACCGCGCTCACGAAGAAAGTGCCCTATTTCACGACCGCTGCCGGCAGCCTTGCCGCGGCGCGGTCGATCGAGGCGGTGCGGGGTCGCGCGCTTGAAGTCGCCTCGCTCCAATCCTATTATTCCGGCTCCCAAGGCTAGGCTTCCACTCACAATCTGCTCTGCCGAGGCGGGCCGCCGAGCACGCAGGGGAGCGTTTTGAAGAAGGGTTTTTGACAATGGCGAGTGCCGAAAAGGTACCGATGCTGGCCGAGGGCCACCGTCACTTGACGGACGAGCTCAAGCGCCTGCGCAGCGAGGAGCGCCCGGCGATCGTCGAGGCGATCGAGGAAGCGCGCGCTCACGGTGACCTCAGCGAGAATGCCGAATATCATGCCGCCAAGGAGCGGCAGGGCCAGATCGAGGCGTCGATCGCCGATCTCGAGGATCGTCTCGCCCGCGCAATGGTGATCGATCCCACCACGCTGTCGGGAGACAAGGTCGTCTTCGGAGCGACCGTCACCCTGCTCGACGAGGACGAGAAGAAAGTGAAATACCAGCTTGTGGGCCAGACCGAGGCCGACGCGCGGGTCGGACGAATCAGCTATAATTCGCCGCTCGGCCGTGCGCTGATCGGCCGCCAGAAGGGTGATAACGTCGAGGTCTCGACCCCGTCGGGCGACCGATATTACGAGATCAAGAAGATCGAGTTTATCTAAGCTCGATGCAGCGGTTCCCGCGCACAGCGACCAACATCATCGCCGCCCTTACCGCGGCGGCATGGCTGATTGCGCTCGCGCTGGGCCAATCGGACCGGGCTGCTTATGCGCTTGGGTTTATCCCGGCGCGATTCAGCCTGCCGTCGACCCCATTCCCGGCGGTTCCGGCATTCCTGACGCCGCTGACCGCGACTTTGGTTCACGGCGGCCTGATCCACCTCGGCTTCAACTTGCTGATCTTCGTCTGGTGTGGCGCCATGGTAGAGCGGGTGCTGGGCGCCGTCGGCCTGGTTGTGATGTACGTGGTCGGAGCATATGCTGCGGCCGCCGCCCAGTTCTTCGCGAGCCCGCATGCGATCGTGCCGGTGATCGGCGCGAGCGGGGCAATAAGCGCGGTGATCGGCGCCTATGCGCTGAGCTTCGGACGAGCCAGGGCCTTCACCAGCAATTTGCGGCTGAACCGCTGGATCAATGTCGCCTGGCTAATGGTCTCCTGGCTTGTGCTGCAGCTGATGATGGGGTGGCTTGGCAATCAGCAGGGCTTCCTTCTTGCGACGCCGGCACACGTAGGCGGGTTCGCAGCCGGGCTGCTCCTGCAGCGGCCCCTGCTGCTGTGGCATTATCGAAAGGCTTAAGTCGCAGACGCTTTGGGTCGCGCGATTCCGGGAACGGCACCCTCGAGGTCCGGTTCCAGCAGCCGGTGCAAGTGGACGACGACATATTTCATTTCGGCATCGTCGATGCTGCGCTGGGCCGCGCCGCGCCACGCCTCTTCCGCCGCAGCATAGCTATCGTAGATGCCCACGACGTCGATCGTATTCATATCGAAATCGAGGCCCTTGGGGTCCTTGACCCGCCCGCCGAAGACCAGGTGAAGTTTGCTCATGTCGCCCCCCGCTCCTTCATCCGAGGTGGTTCGTCAGCCCTTGCGGACGGCGTCGACGGCTGCATTGGCCGACGCCCGCGCGGCATCTGTCAGCCCATCAAGCAGGTTGCGCATCGTCGCTTCACCCTTCTGTCGGTTGATGCCCAGCTCGTCGAGCCGCTGCGAACCCGTGTCGCGGGCGGCGTCGATCGCGGCGCGCGCACTGTTCTTCACGCGCCGTGCAGTCGGACGCACCAGGCGTGTCTCCGCCCCGGTGCGCGGCAGCAGTGCAGCAATCAACGCTCCGGCGGCGATCCCGCCGGCAAGAGCGAGCAGCGGCGCTTCAGCCAGCGTGTCGGTAGTACGAATGCGCGCGCTGGTATAAGCTTCGATCGCGCGCTGGCGAGGCGATGTTCCGCTGGCGTCGACAGAGGCCGGACTGTTGTCCTGTTCAGTCATTGAGGTTTCTCCATTTCATCTTGCGTCGCCTTTGTCCGGCGCGCCTTGCGTGTCTTCTTCCGTTCGCCAACGATCCTCGTTGCGAGGTCGATCAGAGGTTCGCGAGCGAGAAACATGGTGATCGCGGCGACAACGCCCGTGGCCGCATAAGGGCGCGCCTTGACTGCATCGACCGCGTCTTCGGCGAGGTCGGCGCCTTTTTCCTTCGCGCCCTGCCACGCGTCTTTCGCCAGAGTCTTCGGGCTGAGCCGCTCCTGCAGTTCCTGCGCCGTCGCCATGACCCGGCCCCGGCGGCGATCTACCGCAGCACGTGCGGCAGTGATCTCGGGCGTGTCGGGCATCAGAGATCACGCCTCAGCTTGTTATAGCCGGCCCAGCCGAGCAGGCCGGCAATCGCGGCGAAGATCAGCATCCCGACAAAACCGCCGGCGAGCGGTCCAATAAAGGTCTCGAGCGCAATCACCACGCCCACTGCCAACGCTACAATCGCCGCGAGTGCGCAGGTGAACGCAATGGCGAACAGCGCCGCCGGAATCGCGAGTGCCTTGCCCTTCGCGGCGGCAATCGCCTTCGCGAGGTCGATCTCGGCGCGCGCGTAGGCCTTGCCGTTCTCGATGAGCTCGTGGACGATCTCACCAACGGGGCGCTCAGGCGGTGGTGTGCCGGGATCCGCTGGTTTCAGCATCAATCCTCATCGTCCTCGTCGCGCGCGAGGCCGGTCTTGAGCAGGCGGGCAACGACGAACCCGACGACGGCCGCGCCGGCAAGAGCAATTCCGGGACTGTTGCGCACGAAGTTGCGCGTGTCCTCGATTAGCTCATCGGGGTCCTTGGATGCGATCGTGTTGGCGGCGCTCTCAATCGCGCCAGCTGCGCGCCGCGCATAATCGCCGTAGTCCGAGCCGAGCCGCTCCTCGATTCCCGGCGCCGTGTCGCCGACCATCTTGGAGACGTTGGCGAGCGCTTCGGCAGTCCTTTCCAAACCCTGGCTGACCAGCCCGCGAGCCTTCTCGCCCGCCTGGCTCGATAGTTGTTCGCGGCCATCGCGGAATCGATCGACGAGCCCGCGCTCGGGGCTTGCGCTTCCGGTCACCGGCCGCTCGGCATCGCCCCGCGGAGCCGGAATCTGTTTCTCTGTCACCAAAGCCGTATCCTCTGCTGTCACGGTGTCAGTATCGCTCGTCTTGGAAGCGCCTTCTACCACCGTATCGGTTCCGTCCGGCAAAGCAGCATTTCTATCGTCACCAGCCATTTGTGCGGTCATCGGGCCAGTCCTCCTTTGCTGCCTTGAACCCGGAGCCGTCGACCTTCGTTCCGGGTAGCGAGGCCGAAAGTTGCACGACCTGCCGTGCGGCCTATTAGGCTCCGCGTACACCTATATTGTTACGCCCCCGCAAGAAGGAAAGCCATGACCGCGATTGTCGATGTTCACGCCCGCCAGATCCTCGACAGCCGGGGCAATCCAACGGTTGAGGTCGACGTCACGCTAGACGACGGGAGCATGGGCCGAGCCGCTGTTCCGTCAGGTGCCTCGACCGGCGCGCACGAGGCCGTGGAATTGCGCGATGGCGAGAAGAGCCGCTGGGGTGGAAAGGGCGTCACGAAGGCAGTGCAGGCGGTGAACGGGGAAATCGCCGAGGCAGTCGTCGGACTTGAGGCGGAGGACCAGGTCGAAATCGACCGCGTAATGATCGAGCTCGACGGGACCGAGAACAAGGGGCGGCTCGGTGCGAATGCAATTCTCGGCGTGAGCCTCGCGACGGCCAAGGCGGCGGGAGATGCGGTCGGACTGCCGCTGTACCGTTACGTGGGCGGCGTCGATGCGAACCTGCTCCCGGTACCGATGATGAACATCCTGAACGGCGGCGTGCACGCCGACAATGGCATCGACTTCCAAGAATTCATGGTCATGCCGGTCGGAGCACCCGATTTCGCGGAGGCACTGCGCTGCGGTGTCGAGATCTTCCACGCACTGAAGAGCGCATTGCACGATGCTGGATTTTCCACGGCCGTCGGCGATGAGGGCGGGTTCGCGCCGGCGATCAATTCGGCACACGAGGCGCTGGACTTTATCGAAAAAGCGGTGAGCGCCGCTGGCTACAAGCTTGGTGATGACGTTCTGCTCGCGCTGGACTGCGCGGCGAGTGAATTTTTCAAGGACGGCGCATACCGGATGCAGGGCGAGGGGAAGACCCTTTCGCCTATCGAGATGGCCGACTGGCTCGCCGCTCTCGCCGCGAATTATCCAATTTGCTCGATCGAGGACGGGCTTGCGGAAGACGATTGGGCAGGGTGGAAAGCGCTGACGGAGAAGCTTGGGAATCGCATCCAGCTCGTGGGCGACGACCTGTTCGTGACCAGCGTCAAACGCCTCGAAAAGGGCATCGAGGACGGGATCGCCAACTCTATCCTCATCAAGGTCAACCAGATCGGCAGCCTGACCGAGACGATCGACACGGTAAAGCTGGCCCAATCCTCGGCCTATACAACTGTCATGTCGCACCGTTCGGGCGAGACGGAGGATTCGACCATCGCCGACCTTGCGGTCGCGCTAAGCTGCGGCCAGATCAAGACGGGCAGCCTTTCGCGCTCCGACCGGATCGCAAAATACAACCAGCTGCTGCGAATCGAGGAGGAGCTCGGTGAGACAGCCCGCTTTGCCGGCCGGTCCGCGATCAAGTCCTATAAGCCGAGCTGATCCACAGCTTTATCCCCGGGTCATCCACCAAATCATTCTTTTCACTTGCTTTCGTGGGTCCCTCGTGATTCTTATGACGTCATGGCGGGAGGGCCGAACCGAATTTTTGCGCTGATCCGCAGGGTGGCGATGCCTGCCTTGGCGGTGATCATCGTCGGGACTTTCGCCGGGCACGCAATCGCCGGTGAAAACGGGATTCTCGCCTGGGGCAGCTACCACCATGCGCTTCAGCAGCGGCAGGCCGAGCTCGCCCAAATCGAGAAGCAGCGGGCGGAGCTCAAGCACCGGTCCGATCTGCTCAACCCCAACCAGGCTGACCCGGACATGGCCGATGAGCTGGTGCGCAAGAACCTCGGGCTGGTTCGCCCCGACGAGGTGATCGTCCCGCTCAACTGACACCGGGGGCGGCCTAGTTGCCGCTTGGCGAAGCGCCTCTTATAGGCGGGCCCGCTTCTGAGAACTTTAGAGAGTTGCCCGTGGCGCGTTCCGCGAAGAAATCCGCCGTTGCCCCCGAAACGCGAGGTCCGGATATTCCGCGGCCCACGCAGCCCAAGCGCTACAAGGCGTCAAAGGAGGAGCTTCTTAAGCTCTACCGAGAAATGCTGCTCATCCGCCGCTTCGAGGAGCGCGCGGGCCAGCTCTACGGCCTGGGCCTGATCGGCGGCTTCTGCCACCTCTACATCGGGCAGGAAGCGGTCGCGGTCGGACTGCAGTCGGCGATGACAGTCGGCAAGGACAGTGTCATCACCGGTTATCGCGATCATGGCCACATGCTGGCCTACGGCATCGATCCAAAGGTGATCATGGCCGAGCTGACGGGCCGCGAAGCCGGCATTTCCAAGGGCAAGGGCGGATCGATGCACATGTTCAGCGTCGACCATGGCTTCTACGGCGGCCATGGGATTGTCGGCGCGCAGGTTCCGCTCGGCACCGGCCTCGCGTTTAAGCACAGATATGCCGAGGACGGCGGCGTGTGCCTCACCTATCTCGGCGACGGCGCCGTCAACCAGGGCCAGGTCTACGAAGCCTTCAATATGGCCAAGCTGTGGGACCTGCCGGTCATCTACGCGATCGAGAATAACCAGTATGCCATGGGGACGAGCATCAAGCGCTCGTCGGCCGAGCCGCTGCTCTATCGCCGCGGCGAAGCGCACCGCATCCCCGGATTGCAGATCGACGGCATGGACGTGCTCGCTGTTCGCGGCGCGGCGGACGTCGCACTCGAATGGACGCGCAGCGGCAAGGGGCCGATTATCATCGAGTTCCTGACCTATCGTTATCGGGGTCACTCGATGTCGGATCCGGCCAAGTACCGGACGCGCGAGGAAGTGCAGGACGTACGCGAGCACCGCGACCCGATCAGCCATGCCGAGCGCGACCTCCTGGGCATGGGCGTGAAGGAAGAAGACCTCAAGGCGATCGACAAGGAAATCAAAGATATCGTGGTCGAAGCTGCGAAGTTCGCTGAAGATACGCCTGAGCCCGCGCCGTCCGAGCTCTACACCGACGTCCTGGTGGGGAGCTATTGATGCCAGTCGAGCTGAAAATGCCCGCGCTTTCCCCGACCATGGAGGAGGGGACGCTTGCCAAGTGGCTGGTCAAGGAAGGGGATGACGTCAAATCGGGCGACATCCTGGCCGAGATCGAAACCGACAAGGCGACCATGGAATTTGAGGCGGTCGATGAGGGCAAGATCGCCAAGATCCTTGTCCCCGAAGGAAGCGAAGGCGTGAAAGTCGGCCAGCCGATCGCGATCCTTGCTGGAGATGGCGAGCAGGTGAGCGCGCCGGCTGCCGAATCCGTGTCGGTAGAACAGCCGAAGCCCGCGTCGGCGGAAACGCCCTCGGTTCCGGAGCCCGCTTCGCAACAGGATGAGGCAACGCCGACCCCGCACGTGTTCGAGACCGCGGCGCGCGACCTTGTTGCAGACGTCGCCGCAACGCACGACGAGCCGGAGGTGCCGGAGGGCACTCCACTTGTCACGATGACGGTGCGTGAGGCGCTTCGTGACGCAATGGCCGAGGAAATGCGCTCCGACGAGCGCGTGTTCGTGATGGGCGAGGAGGTGGCCGAGTACCAGGGTGCCTACAAGGTGACCCAGGGCTTGCTCGACGAGTTCGGGCCCAAGCGCGTCGTCGACACGCCGATCACCGAATATGGCTTTGCGGGCGTGGGCACCGGCGCCGCGATGGGTGGGCTGAGGCCCATCGTCGAGTTTATGACCTTCAACTTCGCAATGCAGGCGATCGACCACATCATCAACTCCGCAGCGAAGACGAATTACATGTCGGGCGGTCAGATGCGCTGCCCGATTGTGTTCCGCGGTCCCAACGGATCGGCGGCGCGCGTCGCCGCCCAGCACAGCCAGAATTACGGCAGCTGGTACGCCCATGTCCCGGGACTGGTCGTGATCGCACCTTACAGTGCGGCCGACGCCAAAGGCCTGCTCAAAGCGGCAATTCGGACCGACGACCCGGTCGTCTTCCTCGAGAACGAGCTGCTCTACGGCCAGCATTTCGACGTTCCGCAGCTCGACGACTATGTGCTGCCGATCGGCAAGGCGCGGATCGTGCGGCCCGGCAAGGACGTGACGATCGTCAGCTACTCGATCGGCGTTGGAGTCGCGCTCGAAGCCGCACAGGAGCTGATGACGCAGGGCATCAACGCTGAGGTGATCGACCTCAGAACTCTTCGGCCACTGGACAAGGCGACCGTGCTCGACAGCCTGAGGCGCACCAATCGCATGGTCGTGGTCGAGGAGGGCTGGCCGGTCTGCTCAATTGCATCGGAGATCATTTCGATCGCGATGACGGAAGGGTTCGACGACCTCGATGCGCCGGTGCTGCGCGTGACCGACAAGGATGTTCCGCTGCCCTACGCTGCGAACCTCGAGAAGCTGGCGCTTATCAGGGCGTCGGACGTCGTCGAGGCAGCGAAAGCTGTCACCTATCGCTGAACGCGGGCTCGATACGGATCGGCAGATTGCCCTTAAGCAACTGCCGGAGAATGTCCGCTTTGCCTTTTCAGCGCTCTGGAATTTGGATCTCGCATTCGCCGATGTGGTGGCGACGTTCAGTGACTTGCGGCTCGCCGCGATTCGCCTTGCATGGTGGCGGGAGCGACTAGAAGCCCTTGATCAGGGCACGGCGGCGCCTGCCGAGCCAAGACTGGAGGCTGTTGAGGCCGCGCTCCTGCCGCGCGGCATAACCGGCAAGGAGCTGTCGCAACTCGAAGACGCGTGGTTGCCGCTGCTGGAACCGTTCCCATGGGGCAAGAAGCAGTCGAATGGACTGCAACTGAGGGGCACGATTCTATTCGGCATCGGAGCGCGCCTGCTCGGGAGAGAAGCTGACGAGGCCGAACGAGCGGGCGCGCTATGGTCTCTCGTCGATGGCGCACAGCATTGTAGCGATAGTTATTCACGCGACTGTCTGAGAGAGCACGCCGCAACTGTACTCGCCAGCATCGATAAGCCACTGCCGCGCCAGCTGCGCGTGCTGACCGTGCTCGCGGCATTGGCCGCCGCTGACACAGTCCACGAAGCCGGCGGTCTCAAGCGGCTTTCTTCCGCCCTGAAGCACCGACTCTGGGGCACATTTCCGCGATAGTTGACGGAATCTCCTTCACTGCGGAGGAGTATCCCCGTGCCAAATCTCCTTTGCGAAGAGGATTTTCCTTGTTGCGTTTCTTGGCCGGCGTTGCCTCTGGGGCGCCCATAACGCGATCGTCCTGGTCATGCTGAAGTTGACGATCCTGCCTCTGCTTTCGCTGAACCGGATCGTTCAGTTCGTATGCCCGACTGATCCTGCTGGTCGAGAGTTTCGCCCTCCTGGCGATCTACTATCCGACATTGAGCCTGACGGGTTCGACCTAGGCCCGCTGAAACTCGTGGACGGGCTCCAGCCAGCTGGCGAAGGCCGCCCGTGCCCGGTCGGTATAAGCCTTCTTGCGTTCAATGCGCTTCCAGCGACCGGCGACCGGCGGCATCAGGCCGAAATTGACGTTCATCGGCTGGAACGTCTCGGCATCGGCGCCGCCCGTGATGTGCCAAAGCAAGGCGCCAATGGCTGTTTCCGCCGGAGGTAGGTTCAACTTGTCACCGCGAAGCTCCGCGGCTGCGAAACGCGCTGCGAGAATGCCGACAGCCGCGCTTTCGACATAACCCTCGCAGCCGGTGATCTGCCCGGCGAAGCGGATGTTCGGCTTCGATATCAGCCTCAGCTGGTGATCGAGCAGGCGCGGCGAGTTGATAAAGCTGTTGCGGTGGATGCCGCCGAGCCGCGCAAACTCGGCATTTTCGAGACCTGGAATGGTCCGGAAGATCCGCACCTGCTCGCCATGTTTCAGCTTGGTCTGGAATCCGACCATGTTCCACAAGGTGCCGAGTGCATTGTCCTGCCGCAGCTGGACGACGGCGTAGGGCCAGCGGCCGGTGCGGGGATTGTCGAGACCCGCCGGTTTCATCGGTCCGAATCGTAAGGTCTCGGGACCACGCTCGGCCATGACCTCGATCGGCATGCAACCCTCGAAATAGGGCGTATCCCGCTCCCAATCGTGAAACGGCATCTTCTCGCCGCCGACCAAGGCGGCAACGAAATCCTCATATTGCGGCTTGTCGAGCGGGCAGTTGATGTAATCTTTTCCACCTTTGTCCCAGCGCGCTGCCATCCAAGCGACGTCCATGTCGATGCTGTCGCGATGGACGATGGGCGCGATCGCATCGAAGAAGGCGAGGGCGCCCTGGCCAGTCTCGGCCGCGATGGCCTTAGCGAGTCCGTAACCGGTCAATGGCCCTGTTGCGATGATCGTTGGATGATCCGGGAGGGCGTCAATCCGCTCGCGAACAATGCTGATGTTCGGATGGTTTTCGACCGCGCGGGTGACTTCCGCAGCGAATTCTTCCCGGTCCACCGCCAGGGCGGAGCCAGCGGGCACTCGGTGCTTGTCTGCGGCGCACATGATTAGGGAGCCAAGCGCGCGCATCTCCTGGTGCAGAAGCCCGACGGCATTGTGTTCGGCATCGTCGGAGCGCAAGCTGTTCGAGCAAACCATTTCGGCGAGCCGGTCCGATTGGTGGGCGGGCGTATTGTCGCCGCCGCCCCGCATCTCGCTAAGCCGAACCCGGATTCCGGCATCGGCGAGCTGCCAGGCGGCTTCACTCCCGGCAAGGCCTCCTCCGATGACATGGATGTCGAAGAACATGCTGGGCTGTTAGTCCTGCATCGAGGCGCTATCCAGCGGTCATGTTTACTGCAGCTCTCGTTCTGGCGGCGGCGCAAAGCCTCTCTGCAAACAATTACAGCATCGACGAGCCGATGCCCTCCCATACCCCCGTCTTATTGTGGTCGGACGAGTTCAACGGGCCGGGACTCGACTTGACCAAATGGAGCTTCGACACCTCCCGCAACAAGCTCGGCTGGTTCAACAAGGAGTTGCAATATTATTCCGCTGACCGGCCGGAAAACCTCAGGCTGGAGAATGGTCATCTAATCATCGAGCTCCGCAAGGATCCCAAGCGCATCAGCAAGTTCGCCGACTGGGGAAAGCAGAAATATAGTTCGGCGAAGATCGTCACGAAGGACAAGGCCGCGTTCAAATATGGATTCGTCGAGGTTTCGGCGAAACTGCCTTGCTCTCGGGGAACATGGCCGGCGATCTGGATGCTCCCACAGGGCAATAGCGCGTGGCCCGATGGCGGCGAGATCGACATGTTGGAGCAAGTAGGCTCTCAGCCCAACGTGGCCCATGCGACGCTGCACACGGCTTTGTTTAACCACACCCGGGGCACCGGGCGGGGCGCCGAAACGCCGGTTCCGACGGCCTGCAGCGCTTTTCATCGCTATCAGCTCGCCTGGACCAACAACATGATCACGACGGGCGTCGACGACCGAGCCTACATGCGCGTCAGGAACGACCAGCCCGGCGGGCTCGCCGCTTGGCCGTTCGACGCGCCATTCTATCTGATCCTGAACCTCGCGATGGGCGGCGATTGGGCGGGCGCGAAGGGGGTAGACGATGCCGCGCTGCCGCAGCGGATGGAAGTCGACTACGTCCGGGTGTGGGAAATGCTTCCGGAGCAGAAGTAAGCGCTTCGCCGAGGAACTCAAAATACGGCCTCGCTAAACCGCTGCCACCTGCATCGACACTGATGCCAAAGCGTCCGCTTTGCGATGATCAAGGGTGTCGACCTGGCTTTGCGGATGGCAGACGATCACACCCGTTTAGTGCCGGCGCACGGCTTTTGCGACGACTGCCGAGCTTCGGACGTACGGGCAGATGATCAAAGAAGTCATCGGGCAAAGTAAGAGCGGGCATTCGGCACGGTCAGACGCTCGCGCAACTGGTCGCCTCGCATCCGGCTGCGGCCTACCGCACCGGCATCGACGGCGAGGAAGACAGGTTCGTCGAAGCAGTCTACGACAACTACGTTCATGAAGATCTTCACCATCGGTTATGAAGGCACGACCGTGCCGCAGTTCATCACCGCACTGATCAGCGCTGGAGTTAAACGCGTCATCGACGTTCGCGCGCTGCCGCTGTCACGGCGTCCTGGATTCTCCAAATCGGCGCTCCGGGCTGCACTCGAGGAAATGGGCATCGAGTATTTTCATCTGAAAGCACTCGGCACGCCCGCGGACGGCCGGGCGGCTGCACGCGTCGGACGCCACGTCGAAATGGCCCGCATCTACGCCGGGCAGCTCGAGTTACCAGAAGCGATCGCCCAATCTGCGCAAATGCTTGAACTAGCCAGAGAGAAGCCGAGTGCACTTATGTGCCTGGAGCGGGAGCCAGCCCATTGCCACCGGACGTTGCTGCTTCACTCCGTCGCGGCAGGCGCCGAGCTGATCGACCTATTCGCCTGAAGAAGGTGGGTGAGCCCGGCCGGGGGCCGGGCTCGGGTCAGGCTGCTTCGCGGGCTTGGAAGGTGACCATCATATCTCCGACGGTGCCCTCTACCTTACCCGTCTTGTCGATGGCAATTTCATAGGGCGCGCCCGTGACTGGGTGGAAACCCCGAAAGTGCGTCGTGCCGCGGCTATCGACGATCGTCGAATAGCGGCCAACGATTTTCGAATAGTCTCCGGTAACGGTACCGTCCTGCTTGATTGGCGCCATGCCCAGTGCAACGGCGACGACAGTGCTCATCAACATTCATCTTCTCCCTTTTATGCGCAGCGGGGGTGCCGCATGGGAGATTCTTTCAAGATGCGTGCCAAACGATAAAATAGTGAAATATCAGCGGTATGATCGTGCAGCCAGGAACCTGAATTGGTGATTGGTGCTATAGCTCAGTAATACACGCCAACCAACTCGGCGCGCTACACTGCGGGAAGCTCCTGCGCTCCCGTGCATGATTCCAGCAGCGCCTCGATTTCGGGCACCGGCCGCCCGCTCATTTCCTTGTTCGAAGTGCAGACGATGCGCCTCTCGACTTCCTTGTGCAGGCATTTCTTAAGGACACCGAGCGCCTTCGGCGGCGCAACGACCGCAAGTGCATCGAAATCGTTGCGCATGACACGCGCCCTCAGCTCATCGGCGGCATCCTTGATCCAGCGGTCTTCTTCCTGCTGTTGGAAGTCGGGCTCCTCGTAGGTCGATCGCCCGTAGCCAAAGCTTTGCTTTACCGTCCCCGGTGCGTCGGTCTTTATCTCCCGATCCTTGCGCTGATAGGGCCGCGCGTCGTGCGCCTCAGTCCTGAGGTCGATCTGGTTCTCATCCCCATGATTCCGAAAGAACAACATCTTTCGGCCGTCGGCTACGAGCACGAGCGCCTTGTGGGGAAGCGGCATGGACATATCCTCCTGTTGGATCGCAAGGAGAACGCGTTCGCATCCTAGCAGTTTCTGCGGCCCGTCGCAGCCCTCGAGCGGCTCAAGCCATCCTATTTGCCAGGCTCGGGATCGGCCGGCTTGTCGAGTTCGCTCTCACCGACAGTCGCACCTTCCTCGGGCGCCAGCTCGTCGCCGCCTTCGATTTCAATCTCCTCTTCCTCGGCTTCTTCGATCTTGGCGACGCTGACGACGTGCTCGTTTTCCGCGACACGGAAGATCGTGACGCCCATCGTGTTGCGCCCGGCTATGCGGATATCACAGACCGTCGTGCGGATCATCTTGCCCTGGTCGGTGACCAGCATCAGCTGCTCGCCCTGACGCGCCGGGAAGCTTGCCACCACGCTACCGTTGCGAGCGCTGGTGTCGATGTTCGTGATTCCCTGGCCGCCACGATTGGTTCGGCGATATTCATAAGCGGAAGAGCGCTTGCCGTAGCCATTCTCGGTGATTGTGAGGATGAACTGCTCCCTTTCCGCGAGCTCTGCCAGACGCTGCGGCGAAAGCGGGCACTCGCCTTCTTTTTCGCCTTTCCACGGTGCAAAGCGGAGATAGGCCTCGCGCTCCTCCTGCGACGTGCCCACGCGGTGCAGGATTGACATCGAGATCACCTGATCGTCGCCAAGCAGCCGCACCCCGCGTACGCCGGTGGAGGTACGCGAGCGGAACTCGCGGACGTCGGTCGCCTTGAAGCGGATTGCCTTGCCGTTGCGCGTAGCAAGAAGGACGTCATCGCCTTCGGTCAGCAGCTCAACCCCGATCAGCCGATCGGTCGGATCGGCCTGCTCATCGCTATCGTCATCGCCCTCGATTTCTTCGGCCGCGCCGGTGCCGAAGCGCATCGCTATCTTGCCGGCGCTCGGAATATTGGTGAAGGCGGCCATGCTGTTGCGCCGCACCGTTCCATGCGCGGTCGCGAACATGATGTGGAGGCGGCCCCACTCCGTCTCATCCTCGGGAAGCGGCAGAACCGTCGAGATCGCCTCGCCATCTGCCAGCGGCAAAAGGTTCACCATCGGGCGGCCCTTGGTATTCGGCCCTCCTTCGGGGAGCCTCCATACCTTCATCCGGTAAACGCGCCCGAGGTTGGAGAAGAACAGCACCGGGTTGTGGGTAGAGGTGACGAAGAGGGTGGTGACCGCATCTTCTTCCTTGGTTGCCATGCCCGATCGGCCCTTGCCGCCGCGCTTCTGTTCGCGGAAGACGGCAAGCGGCGTCCGCTTGATGTATCCTTCCATGGTCACGGTGACGACCATGTCCTCGCGCTCGATCAGGTCCTCGTCCTCGATGCCGTCGGCAGCGGGTGCGAGCTCGGACACGCGAGGGGTCGCGAATTCGGCTTCGACCTCGCCGAACTCCTCGCGCATGACCTCATAGAGGCGAGCGCGATTGGCGAGAATCTCGAGCAGCTCTCCAATGTTATTTGCAAGACCTTGGAGCTCGTTGCCGATCTCGTCGCGGCCGAGCGCCGTAAGCCTATGGAGGCGCAGCTCGAGGATCGCCTTCACTTGCGCGTCGGACAGGCGATAGCTCTTGTCCTGCTTTAAGGGTTCGACCGCCTCGACTAGCGCGATGTATGGACGGATCTCCTCCATCGGCCATTCACGCTCGAGCAGCTTTTCGCGCGCGACGGCGGGTGACGCTGATCCGCGGATCAGCTTCACCACCTCGTCGAGGTTGGTCACTGCGACGACGAGGCCGAGCAGGATGTGGGCGCGCTCGCGCGCCTTGAACAACTCGAACTTCGAACGCCTCGTGATCACTTCCTCGCGGAAGTGGACGAAGGTTTCGATGATGTCTCGCAAAGTCAGCGTTTCCGGTCGTCCGCCACGGATCGCGAGCATGTTGGCTGGGAAGCTCGTCTGTGCCGGCGTGTGCCGCCACAACTGGTTCAGTACTACGTCCGGAGTCGCATCGCGCTTCAGGTCGATGACGATCCGAACGCCCCGGCGATTGGATTCATCGCGGATGTCTGAAACGCCTTCAATGCGCTTGTCCTTGGCCGCTTCGGCGATCTTCTCAACCAGGCCGGACTTGCCGACCTGGTAGGGGATTTCGGTAAGCACGATCGAGCGCCTCTCGCCGCGACCCTCCTCGACGTGGGCGCGGGACCGCATCAGGATCGAGCCTCGGCCTGTCGTATAGGCGCTGCGGATGCCGCTCTGGCCAAGGATCAGCGCGCCGGTCGGGAAATCCGGAGCCTTCACATGCTCCATCAGCCCTTCGGACGTGATCGCTGGATCGTCGATATAGGCGCGGCAAGCGGCCAGAACTTCGCCAAGATTGTGCGGCGGGATGTTGGTCGCCATCCCGACCGCAATTCCACCTGCGCCGTTGACGAGCAGATTCGGGAAGCGGGCGGGGAGAACCTGCGGCTCCCGCTCGGACGCGTCGTAATTGGGCTGGAAGTCGACCGTATCCTTGTCGATGTCGCCCAAAAGAAAATTGGCGACCTTGGCCAAGCGCGCCTCGGTGTATCGCATGGCGGCGGGCGGATCGGGGTCCATCGAGCCGAAATTGCCCTGACCGTCGATGAGCGGAACGCGCATCGACCAGGGCTGCGTCATGCGCGCGAGCGCATCGTAGATCGCGGCGTCGCCATGCGGGTGATACTTACCCATGACGTCGCCGACGATGCGGCTCGACTTGCGGTACGGCCTCCCGGCGACATAGCCGGCTTCCTGGCAGGCAAAAAGTATTCGACGATGGACCGGCTTCAGGCCGTCGCGCACGTCGGGCAGCGCGCGGCTAACGATGACGCTCATCGCGTAATCGAGATAGGAGGTCTTCATCTCCTCGACGATAGAGATGGGCGCAATGTCACTGTCGCCGCCGGATGGCGGAATGTTGTTGTCGCTAAGGTCGTCGACCGGCGGTTCGGTAGCCAAGAAAAATCCTGTCGCTTAAAGGTGCACGCGAGGGTTGCGCGCCAAACGCCACCCCCTTTTCCTACCTAGTGCATTTGGCGCCGATTGCCACCCTGCGCGCACGCGCGCGCGAGGGAAATATTCGTACCGTCAGCGATTTCACCGCCGAATCAAGTGGTTCAAAGGAGGTTCAGAGCATATCGGCCAAATATCTTGGCCTTCCATCATTCCGGGTCTAAGGCGCCGCCGTCATTTTTCGCGGCCGCGCCCTCGGCCGTAACAGGAGAAGCCGACCCCATGAAGCTGATCACCAGTACCGCTCTTGCGCTTGTTGCCGCAGTCTCAGCAGCACCGGCCGCTGCGCAGTACAACAATCCCAGCCCGTCGCAACAGCAGCAGCCCACTGCCGGGCAGCAGGCAGCGCAGCCGGCGGCGCCTCAGATCAAACCGTCCAGCAAGGCGGCGAAAGCGATCATCGACCTTCAGACCGCGGTCAACAACAAGGATTTCGCGAACGTTCCGGCCAAGATCGCAGCGGCGCAGGTCGTCGCGACGACCAAGGAAGACCATTATCTCATCGCGCGGCTGCAACTGTCGGCGGCACTCGCGAATAAGGACACTGCCGGCATGACCGCGGCGCTCGATGCCATCGCGGCATCCGGTGTCGTCGACGCGGCGAAGACGGCCGAGCTTTATTCGGGGCTGGGCGGGACATTCCTCAACGCGCAGCAATTTCCGCAGGCCGCGGCTGCCTATCAGAAGGCAGTGGCGCTGAATCCGAACAACTCGGAAGCGCAACGGCTGCTCGGCATTTCCCTGTTCGAAGCAGGTCAGAAGGCGGCCGCCGTCGGTGCGTTGCAGAAGGCAATCGCGGCGAACACGGCAGCGGGCCAGAAACCGAGCGAGGATCTCTACAAGATTGCCGTCCAGGCAGCATTTGATTCCCGCTCTCCCGCGGCCAACGAATTGGCGCGGCAGTGGCTGGTCGCTTATCCGAGCGCCGACAGTTGGCGCAATTCGATCGCGGTCTATCGCGGCCTCAACCAGCCTGACGTCGAGAGCACGCTCGACCTGATGCGGCTGCTTCAGGCTGCGGGCGCCCTGAAGGAGCCCAGCGATTATGCGATCTACATTTCCGACGCGGCGGAGCAGAGCAATTACAACGAGGCGCAGGCGGTTCTCGACGCGGGGATTGCCGCCAAGGTGATCGATCCTGCGGGTGCCGATTTCCGCAGTCTCGTTTCTGGGATGAAGGCGCGGCCGAAGGCGACCGCTGCCGACCTCGCGGCGGCGACGAAGAGCGCCCAGACCGGCATGGCGCTTCTTCACATCGGAGACCGCTATTATGCGATGGGCGACTATGCGAAGGCGATCGAGCTCTACCGCTCGGCCCAGGCGAAGTCGGACGTCGACCCGAACGTCGCCAAGCTCCACATGGGAATGGCCCTTGCGCGCCAGGGCGACAAGGCAGGTGCAACGGCGGCTTTCAACGCCGTGACCGGCCCTCGGTCGGACGTTGCAAAATTCTGGCTGGCTTACGTCAATCAGCGGGCATAGCGCCCTTTAGAATCTCTTCGAGACGAAAGCGGAGGCGTCGGCAAATGCCGGCGCCTCTTTTTCTATACGGCCAAGCGGACCTGTCCCGTTACGGGATGGTTAAGTCCTTACTCCTTAGCGCATTGTAAATGGAAGACTAGAGCAGCAGGAGGGTGCGTCCGAAGGAAACAACAGGCAAGTGCGCTTCGACGATCGTCTGCTGACCGTTCTCAACCAACCGGCCGAAGACCGTCACGATGCGGCGGTGCGATGGCGCCAGCTGGTGGACTTGGTCGCGCGCGCGGGGCCGAACAGCGCGAGCCCGGTCGTTGCCGAAGCGCTCGAGGCGATCCGGAGCGAAGCCAGCGAGGTCGATGAATCGCTTCGGGCAGCAGCAGCCAGGGCGGTCGCCGCGCTTCCATTGCCGCTCGGCCTGCTCGAATATTTCGCGACTGACAAATTGTCGGTCTCCGCCCCGGTGCTTGCTGCAACCACGCTCGATCAAAGGCAGTGGGCAGCGCTGCTTGCCGCAGCCGATCAGGAAACACGGGCCTTCATCGAAACTCTCCACCCCGATTTGAAGCCGCAAACGGAGCAGCCGCTGGTCGTTCTGCAATCGGCTGCGCCCGAACCGGCGGTACCAGCGCCAGTGTTGCCCGAGGCACTCTCGAGCTCGCCGTCGCTCCATGACGTCGTGGAACGCATCGAACGGCGCAGGCGATTGCGCTCTGGCGCGGGGGGGCAAGGTGCGAGCGGTCCGGCCACCGCCGCATCGGCCGCATTGTTCCGATGGGAATGCGGGCCTGGGGGGGAAATTGCCTGGGTCGATGGCGCACCCCGAGGTGCAATAGTCGGGAGGACGATCGCACGGTCGCTGAATGGTGACGGCGACCAGATTGACCAGGAGGTGGTTCGCGCATTCGCCATGCGGGCGCCTTTCCGCGATGCATTGTTCACGATCGCGGGAGAGACCCCCGTCGCGGGAGAATGGAAGATCAGCGGCGTTCCGGCGTTCGAGCCTTCCGATGGCCGATTTGCGGGCTATCGCGGGGTCGCGCTGCGCGAAGTGCCACCGCCCATCGCCGTGCCGAGTTCTGCCGAGAGCGTTCCCGACGTCCTTGCCGACCCGGATTCGCTTCGGGAACTTGTGCACGAGATCAAGACTCCCCTGAACGCGATTATCGGATTCGCCGAAATCATCGAAGGCCAGTTCCTTGGGCCGGCGGATCGTGGCTATCGCGAACGTGCGGCCGAGATCGTTCGTCAGGCGCGGCTTCTCCTTACCGCGATCGACGATCTCGACTTTGCCGCCAAGCTTCATTCCGCAGCGGGGGAAGCAAAGCGCGAGCGGGTCGATCTCGGTGCGCTGATCGAACGCGCCGCAGCGGAGCTGCGCGACATCGCCGAGAGGCACGGCGCGTCTGCCGAGGTCTCGCGCCCTCGCGGCGAAATCGCCGCCGCAGTTCAACCGGAACTCGCCGATCGATTGCTCTTCCGTTTGTTCTGCGCGCTTGTTGACCGGAGTGAGCCTGGCGAGCGCCTTCAACTCTCGGTAGAGCAAGCCATGGACGGCGCACGCGTATCGATCAGCCGCCCCAATGCACTGCGCGGCCTGTCTGACTCGGCTTTATTCGATCCGACGATCGGTCGGACGGGTGTGGAAGGCGGCTTCACCTTGCGGCTCGCGCGAGGCCTGGCACGAATTGCCGGCGGCGAACTGACGAGCAGCCGCGATAGTTTTTCGCTCGTATTTCCTCGTCCGTAAGACTTGGCGCACACATGCGCACCGTCTATCTGCGGAGAGCCGGGGAGGGCCTGTAGCTCAACGGTAGAGCCGGCCGCTCATAACGGCTAGGTTGTAGGTTCGAATCCTGCCGGGCCCACCAGCCTCACGCGCAGCCAGCCCTGGGACTGGCGAGCATGAGACTGTTCGCTATAGGGGGCCGAGCCGATCGTCGGGGAGTAGCGCAGCCTGGTAGCGCATCTGCTTTGGGAGCAGAGGGTCGCAGGTTCGAATCCTGTCTCCCCGACCATCGACGCCCCTTGGCAGTGCGGGACACCGCCAAGTCGTCGATCGCCATCGGTAGTCCAAGCCGCCTGGTTGCGAAGATTGTCCAGCGCTACTTCGACTTCTTCTCAGTCGTCGTTGTCGTGTTGGCGGTCGTGTTCGTGTGCACGTCGGAGCCGACCTTCACGTTTACGTCGGTATTCTGGATCTTCTCGCCGGTCTTCTTCACATCGTTGCCGATGTCGTTGGCGATGTTCTGAGCCGTATTGCCGACGTCGGCGGCGGTGTTTTCGGCAGTGTTCTGGTCATATTGGACAGTGACGGCATTGCCTTCCTTGCTGACGTTGCAAGCGCCGAGCATCAGCAATGCTGGAATGGCGATTAGGATGCGCATGTCGGTCCTCCCATGTTTTGGGATGTTCAACGCCGCTTTTGCTGTTTCGGTCCCGATTCAATTCCACCCGAGAGAGTTGCAAGCACCGCAGTCCATGCAGCGACATTCTGGCGCAGCTGCGCGGGATCGATCTTGTCGAGCGTGTCGTCGGGTGTGTGGTGCCAGTCGAAATAGCGCGTTCCATCCTGGTTCAGTGAAATCCAGGGCGCGCCCGAAGCGATCGTCGCCTCGATATCGGTGCCGTCCGCTTCGCCTTTGTCGTTCTTGACGATACCAAGCGGCGCAAGGGTCGCGGTGAGCTGCGCATAAGCCGCAGGGTCCGATTTCGACAGCTCCGAGCTGAAGCGCCACACGCGATCGGCCCCGAAATCGCTTTCCCCGGCTATGGCGTAACGGTCCGCGGCGTGAGCCTTGGCGAGCGCGGCGCCGCCGAGGCCACCTGGCTCCTCGGCACCGAACCACACGATTCGGATCGTTCGCAGCGGCCGCCCGGCATCCATGATGCGCTTCGCGGCAGCGGTAACAATCGCCACTCCAGACGCATCGTCAATCGCGCCGGTGCCGAGATCCCAGCTGTCGAGATGACCGCCGACGAGCAGGATCGGCGCCCGGGGATCGCGACCCGGGATTTCAGCGACCACATTGCCGGACCGGCCGCCTTCGATTCGCTGGCTGACGAGAGTCAGACGCATCACCACCGGCTTGCCTCGCTTGAGGATTCGGACCAGCTGCTCCGCGTCGGGGATGCTGAGCGCGCCGGCGGGGATCGGCTTCGCCCCATCGGTGAAATATTGGATCCCGGTGTGGGGATTGCGGTGGTGATCGGTGCCGATCGAGCGCACAATAATTCCGGCCGCCCCCTTGAGGGAGGCGATCGTCGGCCCCTGGCGGCGCGGTGCGCCGAATTGGCCATAACCGGAGCCATCCTGCGTCGGCATCATGTGATGATCGATGAAGACGATCTTGCCACGAACTGCACTATCTGGCGCCGCGCGGAGCGCATCGACGCTGTCGAAATAGGCGATCTCGCCGGTGATCCCCATGGAATCTGTCGATCCGCTGTACCCAAGCGCGGTGACGGCTAGCTTCTGCGGAAATGGAGTGACGATCTCGGCGCTCTCCATCCCACGAGTCCAGATTGGCATCGTGAACGGCTCGACGTGGACGTTTGCGAAGCCCATCGCGGTCAGGCGGCGAACTGCCCATTGGCGGGCCCGCTCCTCGGCTTCGGTCGCCGCAAGCCTCTGTCCGACTTCGGTCGTCAGCCCTTCCGTGATGTCCCAGGCATAGTGGTCGTTCTCCAGCGCATCGTCGCGGAGCGCCGCGACCTTAGGGTCGACGACTTCTGGCGGGGGCAGGGAGGCGACCGATTGCTGCGCGATCGCTGGGGAAGCCGAAGCGAGGAAGAAGAGTGCAGCGAGGAATGTGCGGTTCATGGCAGAAGGCGTAGCAGGGCGCGGCGCCAAGTCACCGCCTCGGATCGATAAAATTCTACATCGATTAGAGGAGCCGCATCTGGTTGCCCTCGGGTGGTCGAAACAGGTCCGTGCGGAGCGGGAACTTCGTCTGTTTCAACCCATATTTCTTCGAAGCGACGTCGAAACGCGTACGAAGCAGCTCGGCCCATGGGCCTTGCCCTCGCATTCGGCTGAAGAAGTTCGAATCGTTGTCCTTTCCGCCACGCAGCGAGCGAATTGTGGCCATGACCTTGGCGGCACGATCCGGGAAGTGCTCGTCGAGCCAGGCGCGGAACAAGGGAGCCACCTCGTGCGGAAGGCGCACCGGAAGATAGAAGCCGCCGGGAGCCCCGGCCTCAACCGCGGCCTGGACGATATGCTCGAGCTCATGATCGGTGACCTGCGGGACTATTGGAGCGATCGCGACATAGCAGGGGATTCCGACCTCGTTGAGCGCCTTCATGGCGGCGAGCCGCTTCTTCGGCTGCGGCGCCCGCGGCTCGAGGGTCCGGGCGACCTTCGGGTCGAGTGACGTCACCGAAAGCGCCACGGATGCGATCCTGAGGTCCGCCGCCTGCCTTAGCAGGTGTATGTCGCGAAGAACGCGGTCCGACTTGGTCGTGATGGTGAACGGGTGGCGGGTCTCGAGAAGCAGCTCGACGAGCGAACGCGTGACCCGCCAGCGCTCTTCGATCGGCTGGTAGGGATCGGTGTTCGTGCCCATGGCGATCGGTCGGCACTCATAGCCGGGCCGCGACAAAGCGGCGTGGAGGAGCTGAGCGGCGTTGGGCTTCACGAAGAGGCGCGATTCAAAATCGACGCCCGGCGAGAGATCATGGAAGGCATGGGTCGGACGGGCGAAACAATAAATGCATCCATGCTCGCAGCCGCGATAGGCATTGATCGAGCGGTCGAAACCCACGTCGGGAGAATTGTTGCGGGTCAGGATCGACCTGGGGCGCTCGATCGTGACGGTGGTTCGCCGCCGCGACACGCCGTCGAGCGCTTCGACCTGGTCGAGCCATTCGCCCTCGATCACGCGCTCCTTGAGGTTGAAGCGAGTGGGGGTTGGATTGCGGGTTGCCCCACGTCCATGACTCGACTCGACAGCCATGACCGGATTCTAGACCATGAAAAGAACAAAGCAAGAACATCAATGGACCTGATCTACATTAACAAGTGAATTCAGTTCCGCCCGCGAGAGTTTCCGAAGGACCTGCGACCTTCGCTGGCTTTCTGCTGCTAAGAATAATCGCCAAAATTCAACTTGATATGAACGTTCGCTGCGATCCATTCCGTTGCATCGAAGCCACAGGTCGGTAGCGCGGTCGCTAAACCAGATTACATTTTCGAAACTTCGCCCGAGCGCATCGGTTTGCGCCGCGTCTCATCCAAATTCGAGAAGCGGAAGAAAAGGTACATCCATGCACAAATATCTGTTAGCGGCCGCCGCGACGGTGACCATCGCCACGCCGGCCTTCGCCACCGACAATTCACCCTACGTTGGAATCGAAGGCGGGGTGACCTGGCCACGCCACCAGACAGTCTTCGGTACCATCAACTTCACCAATCCGGGAACTCCGGGTCCGGTCAACGTGTCGCGCACCGATATCGCGAGCACCAGCTACAAGATGGGCTACGACGTCGACTTCATCGGCGGATACGACTTCGGCATGTTCCGGCTTGAAGGCGAGCTTGGGTACAAGCGCGCGAAGATGAAGAATCGGACGGTGAGCTCGAGCTTCGTCAATGCAATCAACACCGGGGCGGGAACGACATATTCGACCACGACGAGCACGTTAACGACCTTCGGGCTGAATAATCACACGAGCGTCTGGTCGGCGATGGTCAATGCGCTGGCCGATTTCGGCGGCAATGACAGTATCGGCGGCTACGTCGGTGCTGGAGCGGGCTATGCCAATGTACATCAGTTCGGCGGCAGCAATGGCGGATTCGCCTGGCAGCTGCTCGCCGGCGTCTACATGCCCATCAGCAGCAATGTCGATATCGGCCTCAAATATCGCTACTTCAACGCCGGACGTCGCAGTCGCACTCGGGACTTCGGATTCGCGGCGGGCACGACGACATGCGGCGTCGCGCCCAACACCTTTGCGTGCTCGCCAGGGACGGCCACGTTCGATGAAAGCGGCCGTTACAAGTCCCACAGCCTGCTCTTAAGCCTGGTTTACAACTTCGGCGCACCGGCCGTCGTTGCAGCGGCGCCTCCGCCACCCCCGCCTCCGCCGCCGCCCCCAGCGGCTCCGGCGACACAAACCTGTCCTGACGGGTCGGTGATCGATGCGACGGCAACTTGCCCTGCACCGCCTCCTCCTCCGCCGCCTCCTGCGCCGGCGCCAGAGCGCGGCCGCTAAGATCAGAACGACAGCAGCGCATTCCCCCTTTCAGCGCTGCACGGCCTCCCGGGTCCCAGCCCGGGGGGCCTTTTCTTAATGATCCGCGCTCGCGGTCGTCGTCGGTAGGGACGGCCAGTGGTGCTCGGCCATCGTCGCCAGGCTCACCGTCGGCTCGCCGTCGAGGCCCTGGTAGACCCACATGTTCCTCATGACCGACGGGACGTAATAGCGGGTCTCCCAATAAGGGAGCGATTCAATCCACAGAAGCGGATCGCCCTTGTCATTGATCGATGCCCATCTTGCGACCGGCAGGGGACCGGCATTGTAGGAAGCGATAATTCGCGGAAGCTGTCCCGCGGTCGAGGAATCGCTCCGCATCCGCTCAATGAAGCTCTGGCCGAACTCAAGATTGTATCTCGGATCGGTAAGACTGGCGCGCGTGTAGTTCAGGCCTCGACTGCTGGCCTCCTTTTGTGCGGTGATCGGAAGCACCTGCATCAGCCCGACGGCGCCGGCAGTGCTGACCGCTGTCGGGCGGAAAGCCGATTCCTGCTTGATGTGGCCGAAGGCGAGGGCCGGATCGACGCGCCATCCACCAACCGGGATCCAGCGCGGGTTAGGATAGCGATCGTCGGAATCGGACCGCGCGCCCCACTGGCCATGATCTGCGAGCCACAACTGTGCGGCGGGCAGATCGAGCTTTTCAGCGACCGTGATGAGCGCGTGATGTTGGGTGGGCAGCCCGATCATTGCCTGGTGCCGGAGCATTTCCTCTGCAAGCGCCGGCTCGCCGATTTTCGCCAGCTCGATCGCTCGCTGGACATTGGGTAGGTCGTCGACAGGTGGGTCGAAACCGATGAACGGATCCGCAGCGAGCTTGGTCGGCATCCCGAGGGTCTCGCGCGCGAGAAGTCCATAGAAGCTTTCGGTCGCTTCGGGAGTCGTCGCCGCAGCCTTCAGGAACCGTTCGACATTCCCGGGACGACCGGCCGCCTGTTCGGCGCGCGCTGCCCAGTAATTTCCGGCTTCGCGAAGCTCGCGCTGGTCCGCAATCTGCGCCACCTGCTGGAATGCTGCGGAGGCGGCATTGAAATCTCCAAGCCGCCAGGAGGCGAGTGCGGAGACCCACGCCGACTGCGCCGCCCATTCACCCGAAGCGCCTTGCCGCCAGGTGTCAGCGACGCGCCGGGCATTCGCATCGTCCCCCGTGACGTAATAGGAGAAGGCGACTCTCTGGCCGGCTTCGGCGCGTGCTTCGTAGGAAAGCTGGGACGCATAGGTGAGCAGCTGCGCTTCGGCGCCCGATGCATTGTCGGTCTTGATCAGCGGATCGAGCAGGGCTCGGAGCTGGTCGGCATAGGCTTCGCCCTGGACGGGGCGGGCACGGTAGCGGAGGGGCGCAGAGCCAATGCTGTAGACAGGCTTTTCAACGAGGAATTGCGGCTCCGTCGTTGTGCCGCGCTTTATCGCCAGCGCGGCCAGCTGCTCGGCTTCGGGTATTTCGGGAGCCTCGGCGAGCAGCGCCTGAAGCGACTGCAGATCGACGATGGGAGAGCCTTTGGCCGTATAGAGCTCGGCCTTGGCGATCGGCGTGAGCACGCTCGGCGGCAATGCGGCAATTCCTGCGCGCGCCGAGGCCCAATTGCCGGCATCAATTGCGTCGAACACGCCGCGCCAATTCTTGGGAACGGGCACCGAAGCGGAATGACTGACGATGATCGGCTGCTGGGTCTGTGGTGCAGTTGCCGCCTGGCCGATGGATGTTTGAACCGACGGTGAGGAACTTGGCGGAAGCGCCGCGAGCGGATCCGGAGCAGTTTGCGCGAAGAGCGGCGCGGCCCAGATCGACGTTCCGAGAGCGAGCAGGCCAGTCCTCAAGAATCGTCCTCCATGAGAAGCAATAAGTCCTTCCATGCCAAGGACTTGTTTGAAGGTTGATTAATGAGGGCGCGAGGATGGTAGGTCGCGACGGTACGCACACCTTCGATCTTGTGGACATGACCGCGCGCCTGGGTGACCGGCTTGCCCAGAATCGCCTGCGCGGGCCCTTCGCCGATCAGCAGCAGCCGTTTCGGCCTGACCAGCTTGATGTGGCGCCGCGCGATCTCGGCACAAGACTCACGCTCCGCGGCCGACATCTTAGCGCCGGTGACATGCACCGAGTTGAGCGGTGCAATATAGGCATGCTGGGGCGAAAGCTTGATCGCCGCCAGCATGCGCTTCGTGAGCTCCCAGGCATTACCACCGATAGGCCGTCCGGCGGAATAATCCTCGAACGTTGGAGCGTCGGTCAGAAGCATTATCGCTGCATTTTCCAACCCTTGCGGCATGACCCGCTTTGCGGCTGGTGAGGCAAGCGGAAGCTGCATGCTGCTCGCCAGCCAGTCCTGAAGCTCGCCCAGCGTTTCATGCGTGGGTTCGACGACGTTCGGAGTTGTCGGCGCCTCGATCGGGCCGGGGCGGGGTGCTGTGGGCTGCAGCCAATTGCGCGGCTCCTCCTGGATCGCTGAATCAACCCCGGCTTCGAGCCACCAGGCCAATGCGCTGCGCGCCTCGGCAATGCCGATAGATTCCACTTCCCCGCCCACAGCTCTTTCCTCTCTGCCATTGACGGACGCGTCAAGGAATTGGCAGGGCAATCGAGTCGAATTGTGTAGCTGCCGCGACGAGACGCGACTGGAGCGGCCTGTTCAGTGGAAATGAGGGCAGCGGATGAGCGAACGCGAATCCATGGGATATGACGTGGTCATCGTCGGCGGAGGGCCGGCGGGCCTGAGCGCGGCAATTCGCCTGAAACAGCTCGCCAGCCAGGCCGGGCGTCAACTTAGCGTCTGCATCCTCGAGAAGGGCAGCGAGATCGGCGCGCACATCCTGTCTGGGGCTGTGGTCGATCCTGTGTCGCTGGACGAGCTCATTCCCGACTGGAAGGGGCGCGGCGCGCCGATGGGCGTGCCGGTCAGCGAAAACCATCACTGGGTCCTGACGAGCAGCGGCAAGTGGGAATTCCCCGAGTTCGTCATGCCGCCCTTCATGCACAACAAGGGCATGTACACACTGAGCCTCGGCAATTTCTGCCGCTGGCTCGCAAGTCAGGCCGAAGAACTGGGGGTCGAGATCTTCCCCGGCTTCCCCGCCGCCGAGATTCTGTTGAACGACGATGGGTCGGTGAAGGGGGTCGCTACTGGCGACATGGGAATTGCACGGGACGGCAGTCACCGCCCGGACTACCAGCAGGGGATGGAGCTTCACGCCAAATATACCTTCTTCGCGGAAGGTGCGCGGGGGCATCTTACAAAGCGCCTGACCGAGCTGTTCGGGCTTAGAAATGAAAGCGGTCCGCAAGTTTTCGGTATCGGGATCAAGGAATTATGGGATATTCCTGCCGAGAAACATAAGCCCGGTCGAGTGATCCACACCCAGGGCTGGCCGCTCAAGGACGCATGGGGCGGCGGGTTCCTCTACCACCAGGACAACAACCAGGTCGCCTTGGGCTTCATCGTCTCGCTGGACTATTCAAACCCGTACCTTTCGCCGTTCGACGAGCTGCAGCGCTGGAAGACTCATCCGGCAATCCGCTCCGAGATCGAAGGCGGCCGCCGCGTCTCCTACGGCGCTCGGGCGATCAACGAGGGCGGCTATCAGGCGATCCCGAAGCTCGCATTCCCTGGCGGCGCGTTGATCGGCTGTGCCGCGGGCTTCGTGAACGTGCCGCGGATCAAGGGCACGCACAATGCGATGAAGTCCGGCATGCTGGCGGCCGAGGCGGCGTTCGAAGCGATTTCGATCGATCGCTCGGGTGACGTCCTCGACTCCTATGCGACGGCGGTCCACAAGAGTCGCATCGAACGCGACCTTAAGATGGTGCGGAATGCGCAGCCGGCGGTCGCTCACTGGGGCGGCGTGGCGGGCACGCTCTACGCCGGGCTCGACATGTGGCTGAATTACCTGAGGATCGGAGTGCCGTGGACGCTCAGTCACAAGCCCGACCACACGCGCCTCAAACGCAAGGAGTTCGTAGCGCCCATCGATTATCCAAAGCCCGATGGCGTACTGACCTTCGATCGCCTCTCATCGGTTTTCGTGTCCAACACGAACCACGAGGAGGACCAGCCGGTTCATCTGGCGCTCAAGGATGCCGACATACCCACTGCGATAAACCTGCCGGTCTATGCCGGCCCCGAGCGGCTTTATTGCCCGGCAGGAGTATATGAATTCGTCGACGGCGAGAGCGGTGAACCCAGACTCCAAATCAACGCCCAGAACTGCGTCCACTGCAAGACGTGCGACATCAAGGATCCGACCCAGAACATCAACTGGGTCACTCCCGAGGGCGGTGGAGGTCCCAATTACCCGAACATGTAAATGGCTGGCGGGCCCGGCGCTCGCCGCGGTCGTTCTTATGGCGGCTCCTGCGTCGGCGATCAGCATCACCGATCCGGCGCAGGCCTATATCCAGGCTCGCGCGGCGGCGATGAACGGCGAGCACGCCGAGGCGGCGCAGCTCCTCGCATCGCTTGCCCAATCCGAGCCTGGCCAAACCGATATCGCGAGAAAGGCGCTCGGCGAAGCGATCGGCGCGGGCGAGATGGATCTTGCGCTGAACCTTTCGCGCACCATCCCGCCGGCGAAGCTCCCGACCGAAGCCCGGATGCTGCTCGTCGGCGAAGAGATTAAGCACGGACACCCCGAGCGCGCGCTGCCATGGCTCAATGTGAGCGGCGCCACTGGAGACCTCAGCTTTCTTGCGCCGCTAGTTGCCGCCTGGGCGGCAGCCGACCGCAGTAATCAAAGCGACGCGCTCGCCGCGCTCGACCAGGTTCCAGCCGGAAGCCTGCTCGGGCCGCTTACGGACGAGGAAAAGGGCCTCATCCTGCTCAAGTTCCGGCGCACCGCGGATGCGGAGCCGTTCGTCCGGCGCGCCGTCGGCGCTTCGCGGTCGCGCGAAAAGCGTCTTCGCCTCGCCTTCGCCGATGGTTTCCTCGCCGCCGGCGACCGTGCCCGCGCGCTCATGATCATCGATGGCATGGGCGAGGGAGAGTTCGCCGCGCGGCAGCGGATCATGGCCGGGAAGATGAGCGGCCAGGCGATCGACAGCTTACCCAAGGCGCTCGGCGAGGTGCTGACTGCTTTCTCGGCGGATCTTACGCGGATGCAACGCTCCGCTCCGCCGGTCGGACTGGTGCAGGTCGCACGGTATATCGATCCGCAGGACAGCAGCACCACAGTGCTTCTCGCGCTCCTGCTCGCCGATCAAAAGCAGACAGACGACGCGCTTGCGCTGCTCAAGACCGTTCCCCAGAACGATGCCCTAATCAGCGACGTTCGGGACGTTCAGGCGCGGGTATTGGCGAACGCCAAGCGCTATGACGAGGCCTATCAGCTCGCCGCCGCCGCGACGATTTCGCGCGATGCCGACGCCACCGATTTTTCGAGGCTTGCCGACGTGCTGGAGGCGATGAAGCGACACGGCCCGGCGGCCGATGCCTATGGTCGCGCGATCGCCCTCAGCCAGGAGCATGGCGTTAAGAGCGACCTGTGGACTTTGCTCCTGCTCCGCGCGGGAGCGCTCGAGGAAGCGAAGCGCTGGCCGGAGGCAAAGGCGGCGCTTCAGCAGGCACTTACGCTTCAGCCCGATCAGCCATTGTTGCTCAATTTCCTTGGCTATGCCGAGCTTGAGCGCGGCGAAAATGTTGGCTCGGCGGAGGCAATGATCGCCAAGGCCAGCGAGCTTGCGCCCGACAATGCATCGATCACGGATTCCCTCGGCTGGACGGAGTTCAAGCGGGGCAAGGTCGACCAGGCGATCGTGACCCTTGAGAAAGCCGCCGAAAGCGATCCCGACCAGGCCGAAATCCAGGAGCACCTCGGCGATGCCCTGTACAAATCGGGGCGGCGCTATGAGGCGCGCTTTGCCTGGAATGCCGCGCTCATCACGGCCGAAGACGAGATCGCTGTTCGTGTGAAGGCGAAGCTGGCGAACGGGCTTACGCCGTCGAACGCAGCGCCTTGAGCACGCAAGCGCGAGAGATCGCGCCGGCAAAGCTGAACCTGGCGCTGCATGTGCGCGGACGGATGCCGGATGGACGGCACAGGATCGAGACCATCTTCGCTTTCTGCACCGATGGCGACCTGCTCATCTGCGAGAAGGCTGGCCGCATTTCGCTGACTGTCACCGGAGACTTCGCAGGAGAGCTCGGTGATTCCGTGGAAAATCTCGTCACCAAGGCGGCTAACGCACTCGCACTTTCCGGTGAAGTTCAGGAAGGCGCCGCAATTACACTGGACAAGCGGATGCCGGTCGCAGCCGGAATCGGCGGTGGTTCAGCGGATGCCGCCGCTGCGTTACGGCTGTTGACGTCATTGTGGCAGATCGATCCAAAGCACGCTGAAGAAGTAGCGCCGGAGCTCGGAAGCGATGTGCCTGCTTGCCTCCTGAGCTTGCCGATGCGAGGCGAAGGAGCGGGAGACAAGCTGTCGCCAATCGACCTTTCCCAAATCTCCGGCACTCCCGTCCTGCTCGTGAACCCACGCGTACCCTTGTCTACTGCCGAGGTGTTCGGGCGGTGGGACGGCAGCGACCAGGGGCCGCTCGAAGAATGGGAGCACGGCTTCAACGGACTTGAGATGGCCGCGAGATCGCTTGTGCCACAGATCGAGACCGTGCTCGCCTGGCTATCGGCTCAGCGCGGCTGTTGGATTACGCGCATGTCCGGTTCGGGAGCGACCTGCTTCGCCTTCTTCGAAAGCGAGCAGCAGAGGGACGATGCGGCCGAACTTGTCCCGCGCGAATGGTGGCGCCTGACAACCTTCCTGCGCTAGGTCCGCCAAATGAACCTGCGCCCGATCCTTACCGCAGAGGCGATGCGCGAAGCCGAGCAGGGCGCAATCACTGCCGGCTCCAATGTCCAGCAGCTGATGGAGCGGGCAGGGGCAGCGCTTGCAGAAGCAGCCCATCGATTCGCAGGACCGATGCCCACGCTTGTGCTTTGCGGTCCCGGGAATAATGGCGGCGACGGCTATGTCGCTGCACGGCATTTGGCGGAACGCGGGTCGGAGGTGCGGGTCGCAGCGCTGAGCGATCCTACAAGCGAAGCGGCGAAATGGGCGCGGTCGCAATGGCGAGGCGCCATCGAGAAGCTGACCGACACGACAAATGCCGGGCCGCTCGTCATCGATTCGCTCTTCGGAACCGGCCTCAAGCGTGGTTTGGAATCGTCTGCAGCCCAGCAACTTTCTCGGCTGTGCGGTTCAGCGCTCGTGCGAATCGCTTGTGACGTGCCGAGCGGCGTCGAGACCGACAGCGGCGCTGAGCTGAGCATTGTCCCGGCGTTCGACATGACGGTGACGTTCGGCGCGCTCAAACCGGCGCATCTGCTGCATCCGGCGATTCACAAATGCGGCAGGCTGGTGCTCTGCAACATCGGCATCAAGGCAAATACGGCCTGGCACGAAATCGGCCAGCCGCGGCTGCCGGCGCTTGATCCGGGCTGGCATAAATATGATCGCGGGCTGGTCCATGCGCTCGCGGGCAAGATGCCCGGCGCAATCGCCCTGTCGGCGAAGGCAGCGGCACGGGCAGGGGCGGGGTATGTCAAGGTCAGCACCTCACGCAGCATCGACGGGCTTTTTTCCTCAATCGTCCAGACGGACACGGCGGAGGTCAACGATCCGCGCATCGGCTGCCTGCTCGTCGGGCCCGGGATGGGCGACCTTCCGCAACTGCTTACCCTAGCGCTGACGTCAAAGGCGCCGAAGGTCATCGATGCGGACGCGATTGCACATGCAAATGACGCGGAGCGGTTCAAGGGCCAGGATGCGATCCTCACTCCACATGAAGGGGAATTTCTGAAGCTGTTCGGCGAAATCGCGGGCTCAAAAGCTGAGCGGGCGCTCGAGGCGGCCCGGCGGTCCGGCGCGGTGATAATCTACAAAGGTCCCGATACGCTGGTCGCATCACCCGATGGCCGCCTCGGCTTTCGTCCGCCGGCGCCAGCCTGGCTTGCGAGCGCAGGGACAGGTGACGTGCTTGCGGGGATGACAGCGGCGTTGCGTGCACGAGGACTGCAGGCGTTCGAAGCAGCCTCAGCTGCAGTATGGCTGCACGGGTTCGCCGCCAAAATTGCCGGTCCGCAGATGATTGCCGACGATCTCGTCGAAGCGATTCCCCAAGCCTTCGCGTCCTTCGAATGAACGAGCCGATTGTCCGCATTGCGGCACGGGGAGACGGCGTAACTCCAAGTGGCCGCCATGTTCCGTTCGGAGTGCCGGGAGACGCGGTGCTCGACGACGGCGCGCTCGCATTCGGCCCGCATCACCAGCAACCGCCATGCCGCCATTTCCCGGAATGCGGGGGCTGCCAGCTCCAGCATGCCGACGATGAGGCCTATCGCGGCTATCTCATTTCGCGTGTCCAAACCGCGCTCGCCCAGCATGGGCTGGCCACCCAGATTCGCCCGTTGCACCTGTCTCCGCCGAACAGCCGCCGCCGGGCAACGCTCAAGGCGTTGCAGCTGGGGCAAAACGTGCTCGTCGGATTCAACGCTCAACTGTCGCACCGGATCGTCGACATGCTCGAGTGCCATATCCTCAGGCCCGAGCTGTTCGCCTTGGTTGATCCCTTAAGAAACGTGCTGGCGGGCCTGCTTCGACCCAATCGCGCCGTCGAGGCCAAGCTGACCCTGATCGACTGGGGCGCGGACCTGCTTCTGAACGGCGTTCCGGCGGGCAGGCTCGCCGATATCGAGATGCTGACGTCCTTCGCCGACGCCTATGGACTGGCGCGGCTCAGCGTCGACCGCGGACTCGGGCCGGAGGCGATATACGAGCCGCAGCCGGCGACAGTGACGCTGTCAGGAGTGCGGGTGGGCTTTCCGCCGGGCTCATTCCTCCAGGCGACCGCAGAGGGCGAGTCAGCGCTCGTCACGGCGGTTCAGGAAGCCGTGGGAGATGCGCAATCCATTGGCGATCTCTTTGCCGGGCTCGGCACGTTCGCACTTGCCACTCGCGCCACTTACGCCGCTGAAGCCTCGCGCGACGCGGCTGCCGCACTCAAGCGCACTTCGCACGCGATGAACGTCGAGCACAGGGATCTTTACCGGAGCCCGCTCGATGCCAAGGATCTCAACCGTTTCGACGCAATAATCCTCGATCCGCCACGCGCAGGCGCCGAAGAGCAGGTGGCGGTGCTCGCCAAGTCAAAGGTGCCGCGCGTTGCTTATGTTAGCTGCAATCCCGCGACGTTCGCGCGCGACGCGAAGGTCTTGGTCGATGGCGGATACTCGATCGCGTGGGTTGAGCCCGTTGGTCAGTTCCGCTGGTCGACCCACGTGGAGCTTGCTGCCTGCTTCATCCGCGGTGGATGAGGAAGATCGCCGCATGAGTGGTCAGGCCGAGCAGGCACAGGCTTCCGGCAATGAACAGCAGAAAGCGGTAAAAGACGAGGTTGACCGTCACCTGCACCAGACTGTGAAGAATACGAAAACCAACATAGGCCCAGGCGAGATAGACATTGATGGGGGCATCGAAGCCCATCAGGATCAGCGCGATGGTAATCGCATAAAAGATCGTAGGCTGTTCTAAGAGGTGATTGTAATTGTGGGCTTTCCAGTTCGCCTGGTCGGGAATGACGCCTTCGAGTGCGCCGCCTCGTGTGCCGACCCGCCCCTTGAAGCTGATCCCGGCTCGACGCATTTCCCTGAGGCGGACCACGTACATCCAGATCTGGATAATCAAGGTCCAGGCGACCAGCGCCACGATCGGCGCGAGCAATGGGCTGTGCATGTGAAAGCTCCCCCCGTTTGGATGTGAAACGTGCGGCACTTCGTTACGCTTGGCAATCGAATCCGCATCGGCTTTAGAGGGCGGGTGGCGGATGAGCGCAGCGACCAATTGCGGCTGACAGGGGCTCAGATCGCCTCGGTGGCTGCCGGCAATGCGTTAGAATTCTACGATTTCGTCACCTACACCTTCTTCGCGGCGCAGATTGGCAGGGCGCTTTTCCCCGGCGACGAATTGCACTCACTCCTGTTTTCGCTCGCGACCTTCGGGGTGGGCTTCCTGACAAGACCCCTGGGCGGATTGATCATCGGCCGAATGGCGGACCGTAGGGGCCGCAAGCCGGCGATGATCCTCACCTTCACAATGATGGGCGTTGCGATGACGGGGCTTGCGCTCACCCCATCATACTCCGCGGTGGGAATACTTGCCCCTATTTTGGCGGTCGCCTTCCGCCTGCTCCAAGGCTTTTCGCTCGGAGGAGAGGTGGGTCCGAACATTGCCTATCTGATGGAAGCCGCTCCTCGGGGCCGTCGGGCTTTATTCATTTCGCTGAACTTTGCTTCGGCAGATTTTGCAGTGCTCGTAGCGGGTTTGGTGGGCTTTGGGCTCTCGTCGGCGCTCAGCGGTCCGCAGCTGGAATCCTGGGGCTGGCGCGTCGCTTTCCTGCTCGGGGCGACAATCGTTCCTTTTGGCCTGCGTTTGCGCCGGACGCTTGTCGAAACGCTACCCCAGGAACAGGTAGGCGATGACTCATCGCTCCGACCGGTCGTGCTTCTGGCGAGTGCAGGACTGCTCATCATCGCGGGCGCGACGATCAGCAACTACACGCTCGATTATCTGACGACCTATGCCCAGTCGACGCTGCATATGGCGGTGCCGACGGCCTTTGCCGCGACAGTCATTCTTGGATTCATCGGCGTAGTTGGAGATCTGACAGGAGGACTTTTGTCGGATCGGTTCGGGCCAAGGCGCGTGCTCATCCTTCCATGGGTGCTGCTGATCGTCTCGATCGTGCCAGTCTTCGCGATCCTCAACGACACGCGAACTCCAACGGCCTTGCTTGGATCGACGGCTATCCTGACGGTGTTTCACATCCTCGGCTCGTCGCCGGCGACGATCCATTTCGCGGAGGCACTGCCCCCACGCGTTCGGGCTGGAGGGATCGGGATCGTCTACGCGCTCGCGATCGCCATGTTCGGCGGGACCACCCAGCTCTTCGAGACGCTGCTGATCCGCTGGACGGGCAATCCCATCGCGCCCGCCTGGTACATGATGGCTGCCGTAGCAGTGGCGCTAATCGGCGCGCTGTTCATTCCGGAGCAGTCGCGGAAAGGCCGCAGCAGCTCGGCTTCAACCTAAGGACTCAGTCGAACAGCTTCGCGAAGCGCCGCTTCTCGCGGTTGCGCCACGCGCCGCGATGCCAGGCATCGCTGGCCAGCAGCGGCAGCACGCTAGTCGCTTCGGCGAACACCATCTGCTCCATCGCGGTCGAAACCTTGCCCCAGCTCGCCGCCTCCTGGAGCGTCGAGGAAGAGCAGGCGCCATCGCGTACATCTGCGACGGTGATCTGCACGGCATATTTGTGCACCTCGACGTCGTCGTGGCCGAGGATTTCGGCGCAAACCACAGTGTCCTGAGTGAAGTTCTTCGGGACTCCGCCGCCGATCATCAGCAGGCCGGTGGTGCCCGCCTTGATCTTGATGTCGGTCAGCTCGCGGAAATCGGCGATGCTGTCGAGCGTCATGTAATGGCCACCGCGCTTCATCGCGTCGACTTGGTGCTTGACGAGCCCGAACCCCGCCGAGCTGTCAGTGAAGGCCGGGCAGAAGATCGGAACGTCATTCTCGTATGCGAGCTGCACGAGGCTGCCCTGCTTCTTCGCATTGCTCTCGCTCAGCCACTTGCCCATTTCGCGGATGAAGGCGCGGCTGGAGTAGGGGCGCGGCTCGAGACTGTCGGCGATCAGGCCGATCATATGGTCGCAGTCCTGCAGCTGCTCCTCGTCGATATAGGTGTCGTAGATGCGATCGATGTAGAGCGACCGCAGTGTATCATCGTCAGGGATTTCATTGGCTTGGTAGTGTTTGTGGCCAAGCGCTTCGAAGAAATCCATGTCGACGACCGTGGCGCCAGTGGCAACGATCGCGTCGACCATGTTCGACCGTACCAGTTCCGCATAGACATCCATGCAGCCGCCGGCTGACGTCGAGCCGGCGATGACGAGGATGATCGAACAGCTCTGGTCCTCGATCATCGTGTTGTAGATCTTGGTCGCTCGACTAAGGTCGCGGCTCGTGAAGCTCATCTTCCCCATCGCGTCGAGAATCGGCCGGGCGTCGAACTTTGTGATGTCGATATGCTCGACCGGTGTCGACAGCAGCTCGGACTTGCGCGTGTCGTTGACCGCGGACCGGTCGATCAGCTCTTCAGTCGTCATGTCATGCTCCGTTGGTGAAGCCGGAAGGCAGTAGCGGTATAGGGCATGTCGTTTCTCGCGGGGGACAGCCTCACCCCGAAAACCGCGACGCGGTTAGCCTCCCATCCCTCGCAGCGGAAGGGAAAAATCGCTAGAATTTCACGATGTTCGAGCGTCGCGGGGTCTTGGCGCCGTAAAGGCTAGCCATCGGCTCGTCCTCGACGACGACCGAATCGACCACCCCGAAACCGTTGAACTGGGTGCGCATTGCGCAGCCGTAGGCGCCGAGCATTCCAATCTCGATATAGTCGCCCCATGCGACGTCACTCGGAAGCTCGAACGGGCCGGCCATTCGGTCGAGGTCGTCGCAGGTAGGCCCATAAAAGCTGAACTTCATCGGCCGTACGTGCGATTGCGTGTCGCGAATTAGCCGCACCGGATAGCGCCAACCGATATGAGCGGCGTCGAACAGCGCACCGTAGGCACCATCGTTGATGTAAAGCTCATCGCCGCGGCGCTTCTCGACGCGAACGAGGACGCTCGCATATTCGGCACAGAGTGCGCGGCCAGGCTCGCACCAAAGTTCAGCGGAATAACTAATCGGTAGCGCCTCGAAGGCCTGGTGAATGACCGCGAAATAGGTTTCGAGCGGCGGCGGCTCCATGCCGGGATAGGAAGAGGGAAAACCCCCTCCCACATCAACGATATCGACCGTCACGGCCGCGCCGATGATGGCGTCGCGAACGAGAGTCATGGCCTCGGCGAACGCAGCCGGCGTCATGGCCTGACTACCGACGTGGAAACAGATGCCCAGGGCATCCGCCGCCTGGCGAGCCGCCATCAACAGGCTGCTCACGTCACTTGGTTCAGCGCCGAACTTCGACGCGAGGCTGAGCTTTGCATGGTCGGAGCTCACCCGGATCCGCACGAGCAGGTTGAGGTCGCTTGCAGCGACGCCGTCCTTGGAGGTTGCGCGGACGATCTTCTCGAGCTCCTGGATAGTGTCCAGGCTGAAGGTCTTCACGCCATGGTCGAAATAGGCCTCGGCAATGGCTTCCTCGGCCTTCACCGGGTGCATCAAGCAGAGGATGGCTTCCGGAAGCACCTCGTGAACGAGGCGCACTTCGCCGATGGAGGCAACATCATAATGGGTAACGCCTTCCTCCCACAGGATCCGCAGCAGGTCGGCCGAGGGGTTCGCCTTGACCGCATAGAGCGAACGTCCCGGGAACTTCTCAACGAAGAAGCGGGCGGCGCGGCGCGCGGCATGCGGGCGCAGCAGTGTGACCGGTTGGACCGGACGCATCTTGGCGATAGCGGCAGCCCCCCGGCTGCCGGACGGGGCGGACGCTAGCCCCAGCGCGCGATGATGCTTGTGCAACTCAAGGGACCTCCAACAGGTACGTTTCAACAAAGAGCTGCCTTGCGGTTGGAAGTCCCATGGGGCAGCGGTTGCGCGATATATGTGTGGCGATTCCTGCTGTAAAGATTCTTTGCCCGAGAGCTAAAGATTCGGTGACCGTATGTCGCTGATCTGCAACGGCTAATCGAAAAGGTGAAATATCAACGACTTACCAAAATGGCCTAAAGTATCGCTGAACGACGTGGTCGAAGCAGCGGCTCGAATCGATGGATTCGTTCAACGAACTCCGCTGATCGAAAGCAATGTCCTGGGGCAGCGAGTCTGGCTGAAATGCGAATGCCTCCAGACCGGCGGCGCGTTCAAGTTGCGGGGTGCGACCAACCGGCTGCTCCAGCTCTCCCCTAAAGAGCGCGAGAGGGGCGTCGTCGCTTTCTCGTCGGGCAATCACGCTCGCGGCGTTGCGATCGCTGCCAAGCGGCTCGGTATCCGGGCAGTGATCGTCATGCCCGCCGATGCGCCGCAGGTGAAGGTCGACGGCACGCGAGCGGAAGGCGCCGAGATCGTCTTCTACGACCGCCGGACCGAAAGCCGGGAGGAGATTGCCGCCCGAATCGCTTCCGAAAGCGGTGCGACGGTGGTGCCGAGCTTCGATGATCCGGCAATAGTCGCCGGGCAGGGCACTGCGGGGCTCGAAATCGTGGAGCAACTGGGCCGTTGCCCGACAAGGATTGTCATTCCGTGCGGCGGCGGCGGGCTGGCGTCCGGGATCGCACTCGCAGTGCCCACTGCCGAAATTGTCATCGTCGAGCCCGAAGGATGGGACGACATGGGCCGCTCGCTCGAGCGCGGCGAGATCGTTCCGGTTGCTCCAGACGCGCCTGATACCTTCTGCGATGCGATCATGACTCCGCGCGTCTCGCCCATAACCTACGGAATTCTTCGCGACCGCAATGCCAAAGCGTTGGCAGTCAGCGACGCCCAGGTGGCTCAAGCGATCCGCTATGCTTGGGACAAGCACAAGTTGGTCGTCGAACCCGGCGCTTCTGTCGGTCTTGCAGCCTTGCTCGCAAGAAAGCTCGAGCCGATGGACGATACGATAGTGGTGCTGTCAGGCGGGAACATCGATCCGGCGCTTCATGCCCGGATCATCAGCGACCCGGCCTAGGCTACGTTGCGGGCCTTGTACTCACCGGGATCGACATGCGCAGGGCTCGAGCGCTCGACAGCCTTGGTCAGTTCTTCCAGTTCGGCGGCGAGAGTCTTGAGCTCCGCCGCAAGGAATCGACGTTCCTCTGCGGCGACGGACTCCGAAGCATCGATCAATGTGTCGAGCATCATTGCGATGCACGGCAGGATCGTTTCCTCAATCCGCTCGAACGCCTCGTCGAGGCGCGCCTGCTGGTCAGCCCTGGGCATTTGGCCACTGTCGGCGATCTTGGTTAAGTCTTGGTGAAATCCGGCCGGTGAATTCAGGGAATTTTTCATCGGTCGCAATGACGATTGCGATGCTCGCGGCGTTCCTGCTGCTGGGCGGCGGCGTGAAGCTCGCGTTCAGCCGTCAGACACGAGCGAAAGGCGCTCTCATGATCGTCGCGGCGATCGTGATCGTTATGAACGTGATGATCTGGACGGTATAGCCGGTTTCACCGGGTCGGTTGCGAGCCGCATGTCGAGATAATCGTCGACCGACTTCATCAGCAGGTCGAGCTCGTTCGCGAAGAAGTGGTTCGCCCCTGGGATCAGATCGTGGTGAATGGTGATGTGCCGCTGCGTTCGAAGCTTGTCGACGAGCTTCTGGACCGCGCCCGGAGTGACCACCTCGTCGGCTTCGCCCTGGATGATGATTCCCGACGAGGGGCAGGGGGCAAGGAAGCTGAAATCGTACATGTTGGCAGGCGGCGCGATCGAGATGAATCCCCGGATCTCCGGGCGTCGCATCAGCAGCTGCATGCCGATCCATGCACCGAAACTGACACCGGCGACCCAAGTTGTCTCCGCCTCGGGGTGAATCTGCTGGACCCAGTCGAGCGCGGAAGCAGCATCGGACAGCTCGCCGATGCCATTGTCGAATACGCCCTGGCTCTTGCCCACTCCGCGAAAATTGAAGCGGAGCGTTGCGAAGCCCCGTTTGACGAATGTCTGGTAGAGTAGCTGGACGATCTTGTTGTTCATCGTCCCGCCGGCCTGCGGGTGCGAGTGCAGGATCAGCGCAACGGGAGCGCGGGGTCGGGTGCCGGGGTGAAAGCGCCCTTCGAGGCGTCCCTCCGGTCCTGGAAAAATGACTTCGGGCATGAAAGTGGTGGTGCTCGCAAACTAGGTAGCGCTACGCGGGTGCGCAGCGGCGTCGGGTCCTATATAGGGGCGAGCGTTAATGTGGCAATTGGCAGGAAAATGCCGGTTTTGAGTAGCGCGGAACGCCTTTATCTCGACCATGCTGCCATCACTCCGGTTCTGGCGGAGGCGCGCGAAGCAATCCATCAAGCCCTGGAGCGTCCCGGAAATCCGAGCTCGCCTCATGCTGACGGCCGCAACGCCCGCGCCGCGCTGGAAAATGCGCGGCGGAACATCGCCAATGCCCTCGATTGGCGTCATGACGTCATCCTGACATCGGGAGCGACCGAAGCGATCCACATCTGCGCTAAGGGCGTGAAGGCCCAACGACGCATCATCGGACCGACCGAGCATGAGGCCGTGGTGGCCGCGATGGGTCCTGAAGCATTCGTGCTTCCAGTGGACTCGAACGGGCTCATCGATTTACCGGCATTGGAGGGGGCGCTTGCAGGCGCCCCGGCGCTCGTCGCTATCCAGCTTGTCAACAATGAGACGGGCGTCATCCAGCCGATAGAGCGCATCCAGGATATGGTTCGAGCGGCGGGTTCATTGCTGCTTTCGGACTGTGCGCAAGGCGCGGGGAAGATGGCGCTTCCCGATGCCGACTTCATCGCCATCACCAGCCAGAAGTTCGGAGGCGCGCCCGGCTCCGGCGCATTGCTGGTCAGAGATCTCGCTACGCTGCAACCCACTGGAGGGCAGGAGCGGGGTTATCGCCGTGGCACCGAAAACCTTCCGGGCATCATCGGAATGGCCGCTGCGCTGAAGGGCCGGGTTTTTGCCGACACGATGCCGCGGCTCAAGCTGCTGCGCCAGCAACTCGAGCGGGAGCTTGTCAGGGCCGGTGGCCTGGTAATTGCCGATGGCGCGCCGCGGATTGCCACGATCGGGGCCTACGCGATGAATGGTGTCGCAAGCGCGACCCAGCTCGTCCAGCTGGACCTCGCAGGCATTTCCGTTTCCGCCGGCAGCGCCTGTTCCTCGGGAAGCATGAAGCCGAGCCGGGTGCTTGCCGCGATGGGCGTTCCCGCGGATCTGGCTGGATCGGTGATCCGCGTGAGTTTCGGTCCAACGACAAGCGAGCATGACGTGGACCGCTTCCTCTCGGAGTGGCGAAAAATTGCCATTCGTGCGAAGGCCCGGGCAGCATGATCTATCTCGACTACCAGGCGACGACGCCCGTTGCGCCCGACGTGAGCAAGGCGATGCAGCCGTGGATCGAGGAGAAGTTCGCCAACCCGCATTCGCCATCACGCTGGGGTCATGAGGCCGCTGCGGCGATCGAAAACGCGCGCAAGCAGGTCGAGAAGACAATCGGGCTCAAAGGCGGCAGTGTCGCCTTTACGGGTAGCGCAACCGAGGCAATCAACTGGGCGCTGAAGGGCACAGTCGAGAAAGCGCCGAAAGGCCGCAACCGGATCATCACGGTGGCGACGGAGCATGCGGCCGTGCTCGACACGTGCGAATGGCTCGCGGGCCAGGGCGCTGATCTGACGGTGCTCCCAGTTAAAGCCAATGGGCGCCTCGATCTTTCGTTGCTGGAGCGTGAGCTCGATGAGCGCGTGTTGCTCGTTGCCGTTATGATGGTGAACAACGAGATCGGCGTCACCCAGCCGATCTCTGAGATTTCCGAGATGGTCCATAAGGCCGGCGGCCTGATGCTTTGCGACGCCGTTCAGGCGTTCGGGCGGTTCGAGCTCTGGGACGGACCCGATCTCGTCGCTGTCTCGGCACACAAGATTCACGGCCCCAAGGGCATCGGCGCCCTGTGGATGCGCAAGGGCAAGGAGCCGGCGCCGCTGATCCACGGAGGCGGGCAGGAGCAGGGCCTACGGTCGGGAACTTTGTCGCCCGCGCTATGTGTTGGCTTTGGCGCTGCAGCGACACTCGCCGAAGAGCGCTGCACGCGCGATCACGACCATGTCGAAAAGTTGTGGAAGGCCGCAATCCACGCACTGGGACCTGGCTGGATAATCAATGGCTGCACGGACTGCCGCTACCATGGAAATCTCAACATCCGCCGGGAAGGCGTTGATGCGGCGCGGCTTATTGCCGACTTGCGCGATATCGCCTTTTCGCTGGGTAGCGCCTGCGCGAGCGGTTCGGGTCGGCCGAGCCACGTGCTTCGCGCGCTTGGTCTCGACTATCGCGAGGCGCGCTCGTCGATCCGTCTCGGCTTTGGCCGTTACACGACCCAACATGAGATAATGGATGCCTGCAAACGCATTGCTGCACACGCTGTCGCGCAGGAGAAGCTCGACGCGTGACTCTTGTGCGTTTTTTCAATCCAGACGGGACTCTCGACAAGGAAGTGGAAGCAGTGCCCGGGCAGCGGTTGCTCGATGTCGCGTGGGCCGCCCGCGAGCCTCTTGAAGGCGCTTGCGAGGGGGTCATGGCTTGCTCGACCTGTCATGTGATCGTCGATCCGCAGGATTTCGCGAAGCTGCCGCCTGCCAGCGAGGAAGAAGAAGACCTGCTCGACCTGGCGGCGCATGCGTGCCGCACATCGCGCCTTGCGTGTCAGATCCTGCTTAGTGCCGACTTGGAGAGCATCAACGTCCGGGTGCCGCCCGGAGCGAGAAATTGGATGGGCCGCTAGAGACCGGGGCCGTTCTCGTCCGGAAGCGCGCTCTCGTCCGGGTCTTCCCTTGGCCGCTCCGGCTTGTTGCCCTGTGCGGGGGGCGGCGGCTTCAATGTCTCGAGCACGACAAGCGAGAGGCGCCCCTGGTGATCGACGTCGAGTGCGACGAATCGTTGGGTTGCAGCCTGGCGGAACTCAGCGAGCGACACTCCGCGATTAAAGTCCGTGTCGGCCGATACCACCGGCTCCGGCAAATCGAGAAGGCCATAGCGCGCGCCACCCTGGTGGCCATCGTCATAGCCCTCGTCGCTCCAGCCGCGGCCATGCCGTCGCTGATGACCACCGTCACCGCCCCCTTCGCCCACTGAAGCAAAGCCAAGGTGCGCGGTCGAGATTTCGGGCGCTACAACGGTCTCATAGCGGGTGATCTCGTCGGGATCGATTTCGCCGTCGTGATTGACGTCGAGCAAAGCGAAGAAGCGCTCGGCGTCTTTCTGCATTTCTTCGAGGGTCAGTTGCCCGTCGTGATCGAGATCGGCCTGATGGAACCAGTCGGCGAGGGTATCGTCATTGCGTCCATTTGGCCGGAACGGTTCTCCCATAGGGCTGATGAAAATGCGGTTCAGGCGGTGCGACGTGACAGGCGGCTGCGGAGCTGGCGTGGCGGCCGGCGCCTGGCCGATTGCGGCGGCAAGCGAAAGGAAGAGCGGAGCCAGGAGCACCGGTCAACTGAAGCACCTCTCGACCTTGCTGCCAAGTGAATTGAAGTGTGACTTCAGGTGTGCGCCCAGCCCTAGGGACCGGCCGGCAATGAATTGCCGATGCGAGTGTCCGGGGCCTTGTCATCACGCTTTGGGTGCTTTGCGTCCACTTTCGGGGCGTGCGGCATGGCCTCGAGCTCTGCGAGCATGAGCCTGCCTTGGTGCGCGCGATCTAGTAGGGCGAAGCGTTCGATTGCAGCCTTCCTGAATTCGTCGAGCGTGATCGCCCTGTTAAAATCGGCGTCGGCCGCGGCGACGGGCTCAGGGATGTTGAGAAGCGCATATCGCGCGGCTCCCTGCAGAGCACCGCCGATGCCAAGACTCGAATCGACCTCGTCGCTTCGACCATGGCGGCGCGGCCTTGAATGGTCGTCTTCGGCGTCCCAGTCATCAGAATCGCTCTGTCGTACGGCTTCCGCCGGCTGACCGGGAAGCCGTTTCGCCCTCGAGTTGACTTGGATTTCCGGAGCGATCTGATACTCGTATTCCGCGAGTTCGTCGGGATCGATCTGGCCGTCGTGATTTGTGTCGAGCGTGGCGAAGAAGCGCTCCGCATCCGCAATCATTTCGTCGCTTGTCAGGACACCGTCATGGTTGCGATCAGCCTGGTAGAACCAGTCGGCAAGCGTGTCGTCGTTGCGGTTTTTGGGCCGGAAGGGTTCGCCCATCGGACTGACGAACGGCGCCCAGGGGTGGCCAGTCACGACGATCGGCGCCGCTTTTGAAGCGGGCTGTTGGGCGAGAGCCGCGAGCAATGGAAAGAGGATCACAGGCAGGGACATCGGATACGTACTGGCGTCGTCCTCCCCATGTGAACGGTCAATGAAAAAGACGCTCGCGCTTTCATGAACTTGCGCGGCGGGCGTGGTTCCACCATATGCGCCGCCGGAAGTCGGCGGACGGCGCTGTCGCCAACCTGGTCAGGTCCGGAAGGAAGCAGCCAAAACGATTTCGTGCCGGGTCGTCGGCTTCCACCGCTCGCCATTGGCGATGCCACCTCCTAAATCACTGCTGATGGAAGACGCCGAATCGCCGGGCCTCGGGCTCGATCTCCCTGAAGTACCACCGCCTCCCGCGATGATCGCGTCTCCTTATCGCGTGCTTGCGCGCAAATACCGGCCGCAGACCTTCGCCGAATTGATCGGCCAGGATGCGATGGTGAAGACTCTCGCCAATGCGATCGAACGGGGGCGAATTGCTCATGCGTTCCTTCTCACCGGAGTCCGCGGGGTCGGAAAGACCTCGACAGCCCGCCTGATCGCCAAGGCGCTCAACTGCGTCGGTCCGGACGGGCAGGGAGGGCCGACGATCACCCCCTGCGACGTCTGTGAGCCGTGCCGTGCGATTTCAGAAGGCCGTCATATCGACGTGATCGAGATGGATGCCGCGTCGCACACCGGCGTCGACGACGTCCGCGAGATCATCGATGCGGTCCGCTATTCTTCGGTCAGCGCACGTTACAAGATCTACATCATCGATGAAGTCCACATGCTTTCGAAGAATGCATTCAATGCATTGCTCAAAACTCTTGAGGAACCGCCTGAGCATGTGAAGTTCCTTTTCGCGACCACCGAAGTCGAAAAGGTACCGGTGACGGTTCTGTCGCGGTGTCAGCGCTTCGACCTGAGGCGCATTCCCGCCGAAAAGCTCGCCGCCCATTTCGCGGAAATATCGACAGCCGAGGGAGTCGAGGTTGACTCTGAAGCGCTCGGGATGATCGCTCGGGCCGCCGAAGGTTCCGCGCGCGACGGCTTGTCGATCCTCGACCAGGCGATCGCCCATGGCGCAGGAACCGTAACCGCCGACCAGGTCCGCGAGATGCTGGGCCTCGCCGATCGCGGGCGGATCCGCCGGTTGCTCCAATTGGTACTTTCAGGTGATGTTGCGGCCGCTCTTGCCGAGCTGGACCAGGCACATGAGTTCGGAATCGATCCGACGCAGCTTCTTCGCGGGCTGATGCAAAGCTTGCATCTCGCAACCCGGATCAAGGCGGGGGCAAGCTTTGATGCGCTCCAGAGCGCCGAGGAGCGGGAGTCCGCGGCAGAAATGGCGCAGAACCTCTCGTGGGCGACGATCCACCGGCTTTGGCAGATGCTGCTCAAGGGCCTTCAGGATGTCGACATCGCCCCTGACCCGCGCGAAGCAGCCGAAATGGTGCTGCTGAGGTTGATCCACGCTTCGGAAATGCCCGATCCCGCAAGCCTTCTTCAACGTTTGACCGGGGAGGGCGCAGTTGCAGGGCCGGCGGCGGCGCCAGTGAGCAAAAGCGGTGGAGCAACGGCCCAGGTGCCAGTCGATTTTCGGGCACTCATTGCCAGGCTTGAACAGGCAGGCAAGCACCAGCTCGCGGTCCAGCTGCACGACCAGGTCGGCCTAATCAGCTATGCCCCCCCGGCGCTCGCGATAAAGCCACTTCGCCCCCTCGGACCTGACTGGCCGCGCGACCTCGCGGTTGCGCTCAAATCGGCGACCGGCGCATCCTGGCAGGTCTCGCTCTCCGATGAGTCGGGCGAACCATCACTGCTCGAGCAGGAGAAAATGGCAGAGGAGCGCGTTCGCGCTGATGTGCTTGCCGATCCCAACGTACGCGCAGTCATGGACGCCTTTCCCGAGGCCGAGCTCGAATCCTTTTCAACGAGAGGCAGCTGATATGCCCGAAATGCCCGATTTCGACGAAATCATGAAAATGGCGCAGAATGCCCAGGCCGAGCTTCAGAAGGCGCAGGATAATCTCGACCGTATCGAAGTCGAGGGTGCTGCTGGCGGCGGAATGGTCAAAGTCCGTGCAACCGCGAAGGGACGGATATTAGGGGTGGACATCGACGAAAGCCTGCTCGCGCCTTCGGAGAAGACGATGCTCGAGGATCTCGTCGCGGCAGCGATCAACGACGCTCGGGCCAAGGCCGATGTGGCGGCCGCGGGCGAAATGCAGAAGATGCAGAGCACCCTGCCGCTGCCGCCGGGATTCAAGCTGCCCTTCTAAGCATTTGCCAGCCGACGTTTTTGCGTCATGATGCGCCTTCTTTGGGGGAGGCGCTGATGAATTCGCTCGGCGCGATGCAGGATTTTCCGCTCCGCATCATGCGGCTGATGGATCATGCCGAGCGGGAGCATGGCACGCGCGAGATCGTCGCCGCACGAGCCGACGGCACCACCATCCGCACCAACTGGAAGAACCTCGCTCACGACGCGCGAAAGATGGGCCAGGCGCTTGAACGACTTGGCATCCAACCCATCGACCGGGTCGCAACGCTAGGCATGAATCACGACCGTCATCTCGCCAGCTGGTTCGGTGTCGTTGGCATGGGCGGCGTTCTTCATACGATGAACCCGCGGCTCTTCGATGATCAATTAGCTTATATCGCAACACACGCAGAGGACCGCGTGCTGCTTTATGACGCAGCGTTCGAGACTCTCGTCGAGCGCATGAAGCCGCGCTGGCCTACGATCGAACATTACATCCGCTTCGACGACCAGTTCGACGGCTGGCTGGCGGCCGAGGACGGTGATTATTCCTGGCATGAAGGCGATGAGCGCGATCCGTGCGGCCTATGCTACACCAGCGGCACGACCGGAAACCCTAAGGGCGTGCTTTATGAGCATCGCTCGACCGTGCTCCATGCGATGTCGATCATCGTCCCCGACTTGTTCGATTTTTCGGCACGCTCGGTCATGCTCCCGGTCGTGCCGATGTTTCACGCCAACAGCTGGTGCATTCCCTACGCGGCTGCGATCACCGGGCTGAAGCTCGTAATCTGCGGCGATAACCACCCTGAGCATCTGTGCCAGCTGATGAACGACGAGGGCGTTACCCACACCGCAGGGGTTCCGACCGTCTGGCTCGGATTGATTCAGCATGTCGAGCAGACTGGCGCTTCTCTTGGCAAGCTTGAGATGGTCATCATCGGCGGTTCGGCCGCTCCCGAGGCAACGATCCGCTGGTTCCGCAAGCGCGGCGTCCACGTCAATCATCTGTGGGGCATGACCGAAATGTCGCCGGTTGGAACCGTTGGCGCGCCACCACAGAATTGGGAGCAGATGAGCGACGACGAGCAGGTCGAATATATGACCCGCGCCGGACGATCGATGTTTGGAGTCGAGCTTCGCACCATTGACGACCACGACAATGTGTTGCCTCGCGATGGAGTAAGTGCCGGTCGGCTCCAGACCCGCGGGCCCGGAGTGCTGCGCCGCTATTTCAAGCAGGATCATGACGCCTGCGATGAGGAACAATGGCTCGACACGGGGGACGTTGCCGCGATCCATCCGGATGGGTCGATCCAGATCACCGACCGAGCCAAAGACGTGATCAAGTCAGGCGGTGAATGGATCAGCTCGATCGAGCTCGAAAATGCCGCTGTCGGCTGCCCCGGTGTTGCGGAGGCAGCCGCGATCGGCATCCCGCATCCGAAATGGGACGAGCGGCCGCTACTGCTCGTCATACGCGCCAGCGGATCGAATGTGTCCGAGCAGACAATCCGCGATCATATTGCGGCGCATGTCTCGCGCTGGTGGCTGCCCGATGCGATCGAGTTCGTCGAGGAGCTACCCCACACCGCCACCGGAAAGCTCAGCAAGAAGGACCTGCGCGATCAATATCGCGATTATCGGTTCGCCGATGCCGTTGCGATGATCGGCCGCGACTAGAAAAATCGCGCGCGGGCGCTTAACTGGCCCGCAATTCCCGCATTCTCCTGAAGGAACTCCGCGACCCCATGGCCGCCCAATATGCTTTTGTCATGAAGGACATGACCAAGTCCTTCCCCGGCGCTCAAAAGCCGGTGCTGAACCACATCAACCTGCAATTCTATCACGGCGCCAAGATCGGCATCGTTGGCCCGAACGGTGCCGGCAAGTCGACTTTGATGAAGATCATGGCCGGCATCGACAAGGATTATCAGGGCGAGGCGTGGCCGGGCGAGAACGTCACCGTCGGTTATTTGCCGCAGGAGCCGCAGCTCGACCCGAGCAAGAACGTTCTCGAAAACGTCAAGGACGGCGCGCGCGACGTCGCCGACATGGTCGATCGCTTCAACGCCATCTCGGCCGAGATGGGCGATCCCAGGGAGGACACGAATTTCGATGCGCTGATGGAGGAGATGGGCGAGCTCCAGGCCAAGATCGACGCGGTCGACGGCTGGACCCTCGACAGCCAGCTCGAGCTGGCGATGGAGGCGCTCCGCTGTCCGCCGTCGGATTGGCCGGTCGAGAACCTGTCGGGCGGCGAGAAGCGCCGAATCGCGCTGACACGGCTGCTGATCCAGAAACCTTCAATCCTGCTGCTCGACGAGCCGACGAACCACCTCGACGCCGAAAGCGTCCAGTGGCTGGAAAACCATCTCAAAGAATATCCGGGCGCGGTGTTGATGATCACCCACGACCGCTATTTCCTCGACAATGTCGTCAGCTGGATCCTCGAACTCGATCGCGGAAAATATTTTCCGTACGAAGGGAATTATTCCACCTACCTCGAGAAGAAGGCCAAGCGGCTTGAGCAGGAGGAGCGCGAGGAGTCCGGACGCCAGAAGGCGATTAAGGACGAGCTCGAGTGGATCCGCCAGGGTGCCAAAGCCCGTCAAACGAAGTCGAAGGCCCGTATCGCCAAGTTCGACCAGCTTGTTGCAGCGCAGGAAAAGCACGTTCCCGGCAAGGCGGAGATCCTTATCCAAGTCCCCGAGCGGCTCGGCGGCAAGGTCATCGAAGCGAAGAATCTAAGCAAGGCCTATGGCGACAAGTTGTTGTTTGACGATCTGAGCTTCACGCTTCCGCCCGGCGGAATCGTCGGCGTGATTGGTCCGAACGGCGCCGGCAAGTCGACCCTGTTCAAGATCATCACCGGCCAGGAGAAACCGGATACCGGCGAGGTCGACATCGGGCCGACCGTGCACCTCGGATACGTCGACCAGAGCCGCGACCACCTCGATAATTCGAAGAACGTCTGGGAGGAGATCTCGGACGGGCTCGACTATATGAAGGTCAATGGCCACGACCAGTCGACGCGGGCCTATGTCGGCGCATTCAACTTCAAAGGCCAAGACCAGCAGAAGAACGTCGGCAAGCTCTCAGGCGGAGAGCGCAACCGAGTCAACATCGCCAAGATGTTGAAGCGCGGCGGCAACGTGCTTCTGCTCGACGAGCCCACCAACGACCTCGACGTTGAGACCCTGGGCGCGCTCGAGGAAGCGATCGAGAATTTTGCCGGCTGCGCGGTGATCATCAGCCACGACCGCTTCTTCCTCGATCGTCTCGCGACCCACATCCTCGCCTTCGAAGGCGACAGCCAAGTCGAATGGTTCGAAGGCAATTTCCAGGCCTATGAGGAAGACAAGATCCGTCGCCTTGGCGAGGAGGCCACTCGGCCACACCGCACGAGCTATCGGAAACTGACTCGATAATCGGTTACGGCTCGTAGCCGAAGCGCCGGACCCAAGGCTCAAGTAGAGGAAGCACCGGCGCTATCTGATCGCGGTAGCGGCGCCAGGCGCCTTGCCCCTCGCGGTTGAGGCCGCGTACGATTTGGGCAGCGCTGGGAGTCGAGATTCCACGAGAGCGCGCCTTCGCGGCGAAGTCGGTCATTGCCTGATCCCACTCCAGACCGACAAAGTTGCAAGCGGCGCGTGCGGTCCCCTCGAAATCGTCGACCATGCATTCGTAGCGGACGATGTGCTGCGGCAATGAAAAGACATTCCGGTAGGTTTCCGCGAGGCGCATCACGGCATCATAATAAGCTGCTGCCCCTTCGAGGGTCAGGAGTTCGTACATCGATGGATTAAGCCCGAAGCGGCGACGGAAACAGCTGAGCACGACGTCGCGCGGGTCGCGCCTAGCGAACAACACGCGCGCATTGGGGAACAGCTTAGCGACAATGGGGAGCTGCACGCTAGCGAGTGGCATCTTGTCGATAAACACCCGCCCACGAGGTTCGACGCCGGACTTTCGGACTGCAGACCAATAGACTTCGCGTTGATGCATCGCTTCGCCGGAGCCGATCTGAGCAAGGCGCTCCAGACCCTCGCTTGAGGACAGATAGGTGGAGTCCGCAGCTGCGAGGCTGTCCTTTTCCTCGAGGCTGGCGACTTCCGGATGGGCAGCAAGCACATTCTCAAGCAACGTGGTGCCGGAACGGGGAAATCCGACCAAGAAGATGTGCGCTTTGGGGTCGGCTGCCCTCGGCCGTGCCGGCGGCGCATGACTCCACGGTTCCGGGTCCGCTGTCTCGAACCAGGACGCGAGTGATTTGACGCGCGTCATCGCGGTCTCTTGGCCTCGACCTTCGTATCGGCCGACGTTGAGGGCCTTCAGCACATTATTCGACGCCGTATAGGCGGCAAAGGCTTCGCCAGGATCGTCTTCAGCATCCTTGAAATCGCCGAGTAACCCGAGCACGATCGACTGGTTCACGGGCGCAAGGCGCGGCCCGCTGATCAATTCGGACAGCCGTGTCGCGGCGCCATTCAAGTCCCTTCCGGCAATCTCGGCCGAGACCAACGCCATGCGGGCTAGCACATTGCCAGGCGAAAGCGCGAGCGCTCGCTCGGCATGTTCCCGCGCTGATTCGGAGTCGCCGCTCTCGGCGTCCAACCAGGCAATGCTAGCGAGCGCCTCGTCGTTGTTCGGATCGAGCTCGGCCACACGCTTATATGCAAACCTCGCGCTGTTCACATCGTTGAGATCTTCCAAGACCACGCCGCGATTGAAATGGGCCGTGGCCATTGCGGGGTCCGCGCGAACCGCAGCGTCATGGGCTTCGAGCGCCTCTTCGGCCCGCCCAAGGGCCCTCAAACAAAGTCCGAGGCTGTTCAGGATATGCGGATCCTTTGGCGCCATCGTGCGCGCTCGCAGGAGCAGCTTGAGCGCGTCCTCGATTCGGCCCTCATGGTATCGGGCTGAGGCGGCCAAATTCAGGAGGGCAGGGTGCTCGACGCCATCGGCCAGCGCTTGCAATGCAAGTTGGGCCGCCGCCGCGAGGCCGTAGGTTCGCTGGGCGGCGTCGACCTGCTGCAGCCAAGATTCGCGATGCGCGGAGCGGGCACGTGCGGAGACTTGCTTCATCCTGAGCGCGCTCTCTCCTCGGGCTGAGCTTGCGTCAACATATTGCGGGATGAATTCCTTATTGGGAGAAGAAGCCGTGATTACCGTCACATCATTGTTGTGGATCTGGAAGGGTGAGGCAGCAGCGCGCTGGTATTTCATCACCGTTCCTGAGGAGCTGTCAGCGGAGATTCGAGCTCATGCTTTCGGCGATCCACGCGGTTTCGGGTCCGTTCGAGTCGAAGCAACGGTTCGGGACGTCACGTGGCGAACATCCGTCTTTCCGCTGAATAGTGGCGGCTACCTCCTGCCTGTGAAAGCCGAGATAAGGCGCAAGACGGGGATCGTCGCCGGTGACGAGGTTACCGTCGCGCTTGAACTGCTCTGAGTCATCGCCGGGGTTCGGCATGGCGCTGGCTTCTCCGGCGAAGTACTCAGGAGTCGTAGCCGAAGCGCCGGACCCACGGATCTAGCAGCGGCAGCACGGGTGCCATCTGTTCCCGGTAACGGCGCCAAATTCCTTGGCCCTCGCGGTTGAGGCCGCGGGTAACCTGGGCCGCGCTGGGCGTGGCAATTCCACGATCGCGCGCCTTTTGCGCGAAATCGAACATGCCCTTATCCCATTCAAGTCCCAGGAAATTGACAGCGGCGCCGGCGCTGCCCTCGAAATCTTCGACGAGGCTTTCATAGCGGACGATATGCTGCGGTAAGGGCAAGATCTCGCGGTAGATCTCGGAAAGTCGCATCACCGAATCGTAATAAGCTGCCGCACCCTCCAGCGTCAGCAGCTGGTACATCGACGGATTCATCCCGAAACGGCGGCGAAAGCAGCTCAAGATAACGTCTCGCGGATCGCGGCGGGCGAACAGGATGCGGGCGTCGGGAAAAAGCTTTGCGACCAGCGGCAGCGCCACGCTCGCAAGCGGCAACTTGTCGATGAATACGCGACCTTGGGGCTCGACTCCGAACCTTCGAACCTTTGACCAATAGGATTCGCGCTCGAGTGAAGCCTCGGCGGGTCCGATCCGGGCAAGCCGTTCGAGGCTCTCAGGAGAGGCGAGATAGGTCTCGGACGCGGATTCAAGACAGTTTCTTTCCTCAAGGGTGACGACGTCCGGATGAGCGGCCAGCACATTCTCGAGCAGGGTCGTCCCTGATCGTGGAAATCCCACGAGGAATACGTGCATCTTGGCCTCTGACGATGCGTGCCGTGGAAGCGGAAATTCTCGCCAAGGTTCGGGATCGGCGATTTCGAACCAGGCTATTAGGTGCCGAACAAGATCGAGAGCGGTCGTGGTGCCTGGCGCAGCAAATCGAGCGGCGTTCATTGCCTTCAATCTTGAATTCGATTCCTGGTAGGCGGCGAAAGCTTCGGCGGGGCGTCCCTCAAGATCGTGAAGATCGCCGATCAGTCCAAGCACGATCGTTTGATCGACTGGATCAATCCATTGCTCCTCAGTCAATGCGGACAGCCGCGCGCCGGCGGCATTCAAGTCGCCCGACAGCAATTCCGCCGAGGCCAATGCCATTCGAGCGACAACATTGGAAGGCGCACGCTCCAACACTCGCTGCGCTTGAGTCCTGGCCGAGGGAGCATCGCCCGCCTGGGCATCCAGCCATGCAATGTTGGCTGTAGCATCGACATTGTTCGGGTCGAGCGACGCGGCCTTCTCATATGCAGACCTGGCCTCCTTGGGATATTTCAGTTCTTCGAGGAGAACGCCACGATTGAAATGGGCTGACGCCATGTTCGGGTTGGTGCGAAGCGCATTGTCAAAGGCCTGCAACGCTTCGTCTCTTCGGCCAAGCGATTTTAGGCAAAGCCCAATGCTGTTGAGCAGCTGCGGATCGGTGGGCGCAACCTGTTGTGCTCGCCTGAGCAAATCCAGGGCATCCTCGAACCGGCCTTCGCCAAAGTGGGTTGAGGCAGCCAGGTTGAGCACCGCCGGATGGTCGACACCGTCGCCGATCGCCTGGAGGGCAAGCCGGCCCGCAGCTTCGAGCCCCTGCGTGCGCAGGACCAAATCGAGCTGTACGAGCCATTGTTGTTGGCGCTCGGCGCGCGTGGCAGTGGGCGCTTCTTCCATGTCCGGGCAGATTCTCCTCAGCGTGGCGCTCCGCAAACTGCATTCTTCACGGGTTGTCGCAGTCGTCAGAACTGGCAGCCATGTATCGCAAGATGACTGGCAGGAAACACCATGATCACTTTCGAAGGCCCCCTCAAGATATGGACAAGCGACGAAGGCAGCTCGCACTTCATGAGCGTGCCCGCCGAGTTTTCCGGTGAGATCAAGACTCATTCATTGGGAAATCCGCGCGGCTTTGGATCGGTGAAGGTCGAAGCGACCGTCGACGATTACACCTGGCGAACCTCGATCTTCCCGTCAAAAAGCAGCGGCGGATACTTTCTGCCAATCAAGATCGCCGTTGTTCGAAGCACCGACATCGCCCCGGGCGAAGCGGTAGCGGTAAAGCTCGAATTACTCTGAGGGATTGCCGCCTTGCAACTTGTCGGCTGGATGCGAGCGGATAGCGTTGCTAGTGATCAATCTCGTCCTGCTTGTCGACGCCCTCACGAGCTTCCGGGTCCCGCACGCGCTCCAGTTCGGCCTGGGTTGCGAGGTCCTCCTGAAGGTTCCCACCCGAGCTTCCACCCTGGCTCGGCGCCGCTTCTGCGCGATCGATGATGAAGCTATCGTCATGCTCGCGCGCTGTCTTCGTCCGGCGATTGTCCATGACACTCTCCTTCATCGCATCGAACGGACCGTTCCTGCCGTCGTTCCGCAGCCCATCCCAAGTGGGAAACATCGCCTCGGCGATCCGGTTGAGACCAGTGCTGCAAGGACCATTAGACGCGTTGATGAGCGGGGTGTTGAATGCGAGTACCCCAAGCGGAGCGCGGCGAAGCGCTAGGTGCTACGGCTCTTTGCCAGCTCGTCGGCGGTTCGCTCGAATCCGTCCGCCATGTCTCCAAGCACCCGACTGGTGGTGCCATCGAAAGTCGACTCGGCAAGCTGGCGGCAATGCTCGGCTTGCTCACGAAGCGCCTTTGCCTGCTCCGAGCTGACGTCGAGCAGCAGGTTGACGGCACCCTTCAAAGAGCCGTCGCTTCCGAAGAGTGGAGTTGGATAGGCCCTGAAGGCGACGCGCGACCCATCTGGCCGCTTGGCAATCGCCACCGAATCGCGAATTGCCCGCTGCTCCTTGATAGCCTGCGCCATTGGGCAATCGGCGTGCCGCAACGGATCGCCGGCGGTCGTGTACAGCTGCCACGTCACGCACCAGCGATCGCGACCAAGTTGCGGTTCGCGTCCCGCAAAAGCGACGCAAGCGCTGTTCCAGTAGGTGACGCAGCCAGATGCATCGGTCGTGTAGATGGGAGCCGGAAGCTCATCGAGGATGATCCGCCAGTCAGACAAGGTCGACAGGGCGCTGATAGCCGTGTCGAGAAGCTGCTCAGGATTGTCTTTTGCCAGCATGCACTTGCGAGTTGAATTTGATCCTGGATTGGGGGTCAGAACCGCCCAAGATCTGAGCCGTTCCCCGCCCTACGAGAAAACTACCCCTGCGTGTCCGCGCGACAACAGGCTGCGAATCGGAACGCCGACGAAATTTCTGTGGACGATTAATCCACAGGGGAGCGACTAGCGCAGACGCTTCACAAGGAGACGGCCATCGTCGCCGCTCTTCACCTCAAAATTGGGCACAGCCCTGATCAGGTCAGAGAGACGCGTGAACCCGTAATTGCGCGCTGCAAAGCTCGAAACCGCTTTCGCACGCTGTCCAAGTTCGGACAGAGGCGTGTAGCCTTCTTCGTCGCGTTTCGACGCCTTGTAGGCCGAGCCGAGGACCTGGAGGAGCTCGGAGTCGACCGGCCGCTGCCCCTTGCCGGCAGTCGGCTGCTCCAGTTCCTCTTCGTCGTCGAGCGCCAGCGCACCGACGTCGAAGAATCTGCTGCACGCCTGTTGGAAGGAGAGGGGAGTCTTCGCGGTTCCGAAGCCGTAGACCTGAAGCCCGTCCTCGCGGATGCGCTGTGCAAGCGGAAGGAAGTCGCTGTCCGACGACATGATTCCGAAACCATCGACATTGCCACGGTAGAGCAGGTCCATCGCATCGATCGTCATCCGCATGTCGGTGGCGCTTTTGCCTTTGACGACGTCGAATTGCTGCATCGGGATGATCGAGTGCTCGCCGGTCAATTGGCCCCAGCCCTTGAGGCTAGCCTTCGCCCAGTTTCCATAGGCACGGCGGATGTTGATGGTACCGAGTTCGCCCAGCACGAGCAGTACATCGTCCAGATGTTCCGGCGACGCATTGTCCGCATCGATCAGTAGGGCGATATTGGCTTCCTGTTCGGGTAGGCGGTCACGCATTTCAGTCCTCTTTCGATCCCATGTAGCGCGACATCGCGGAATGACCACAGGTTGGCGCGTGAACCTGTTCCCCAAATTAATGGTACATGGTCGATGCGGGAACGAAACGCCTTCCAAATCGCTTGATGATCCGACAGCAGGGGGCGAGTTGGAGGAAGGACGAGACGATGAGGAAGCTTGGTCTTGCTGCAGCCCTCGCCGCTTGCGTTGCGGTGACCGGCTGCGCCACTTACCCGGACGAATATGGCTACGGGCCGTATGGCTCTAACAGTTACTACGGAAACGGTTATTACGGGAACGGCTATTACGGGAACGGCTATTACGGTCAGCCTTACTATGGCTCTGGCTACCGCAACAGCACCGGAGCCAATGTTGCGACTGGCGCCGCAGTTGGCGCTGCAACCGGCGCCGTAGCGGGCGCGGTGCTTCCGGGCGTCAGCGTCGGTCAGGGCGCCATCGCTGGCGCGATCCTGGGCGGCGTACTCGGAGCGACGGTCAATGGACGACAATATTACCGGGATACGCGCGGTTATTGCTATTACGTCGACCAATATGGTCAGCCGCATTACCGCTATAACGTCCGCTGCTAGAGCGAACCGACACTAAATCGTTCTAACGCTGCTTGGCGGGGTGGAAATTCTTTTCCGCCCCGCCTTTTTTGTCGTTCATTTCATGGCCGTTTTCGACACGTTTCAAGGGCTTTTGGTCGCACTCGCTGGAACGAAACGACAATTGGCTCACTAATGCTACGGAGTGGGCTCGGGCTAGTTTTGGAGGACGAACCAATGAAACGTCTGCTCATTTCAGCAGCTGCCGCAAGCAGTCTCGCGCTCGGCGGTTGCGCAACAGATCCGGCAACCGATCACGCGGTTGCAAGCACGGCAACCGGAGCGGCGATCGGCGCAGGTGCGGGCGCTCTTGCAGGTTCGGTTCTTCCGGGGATCGGCACAGCGACCGGAGCTGTGGCCGGTGCGGTTCTCGGTGGCGTTGCCGGCGCGATCATCGGCGGCCACCAATATTATCGCGACACGCGTGGTTACTGCTATTACGTCGATTCAGCAGGCCAACCGCATTATAGTTACAATATAAGGTGTTAGATCACTCTGCTCAAACGGGGCGGAAGATTCCTTTCGCCTCGTCCAGCAGATAGAGCCGACCCTCGCCAATCGAGAAATGGCCTCCGTGCAGTTTGAGGCGCCCATCATTCTCGCGCTCCGCGATCCAAGGGAAGGTCCTCAAGTTTTCAAGACTGACCTTCACCGCCTCATATTCCATGTCGAGAAATGCGGCGCGGTCGAGCTCCTCATGGCGTGAGCGCACCTTGTCGCGCGCGTCGCTCAGCATCCGCACCCAATCGCCGATAAAGTGGCCTTCACCGGGTGAAACATCGTCAAAACTTCCAGTCAGAGCGGCCGCGCAACCGCCGCAAAGTCCGTGCCCCATGACCAGGATTTCAGCGACCTCGAGCTGCGTGACTGCGAACTCGAGCGCGGCCGACACGCCGTGATAGCCGCTGCTCGTTTCAAAGGGAGGCGCAAGGCCGGCGATGTTCCGCGCGACGAAGATCTCTCCCGGGCGAGCGTCGAATATGTGCGACGGGTCGACTCGGCTGTCCGCACAGGAAAGGATCATCACGCGGGGGCTTTGCCCCTCGGCAAGCTCCGACCAGCGCTCCCGTTCGCGGGGCCAGTCCTGATTGCGAAACCGACGATAGCCTTCGACCAGCTCTGACACGTAGGGCATGCCGCGCGGCTAGCCGGGCAGGGCAGGGGTGGCAAGCCGCCGCGACAGTCGCTATCTCGCCGCCGATGAACGCTTCTGCCGCAGTTCCCAAACAGCGAAAGCCCGACTGGATCCGCGTCAAAGCGCCGGTCAGCGAAGGCTATCACCAGACGCGCCGGCTGATGCGCGAGCTCAACCTTGCGACGGTCTGCGAGGAAGCGGCGTGCCCGAACATCGGCGAGTGCTGGACCAAGAAGCACGCAACCGTGATGATCCTCGGCGACACCTGCACGCGCGCCTGTGCCTTCTGCAATGTGAAGACCGGCATGCCGCGTGCGGTGGATCCGCTCGAACCCGAACATGTCGCCACGGCGGCGGCGGAGCTGGGGCTCGAGCATATTGTCGTGACGTCGGTCGACCGCGATGACCTGCCTGACGGCGGCGCGCGCCAATTCGTGAAGGTGATCGAAGCGCTTCGCAAGCGCACGCCGTCGACCACGATCGAGATCCTGACACCCGATTTCCGCAACAAGAGCGAGGCGGCGGTCGACGCCATCGTCGAAGCTGGCCCGGACGTCTACAACCACAATCTCGAAACCGTTCCCCGCCTTTATCCGACGATTCGGCCTGGGGCCCGCTATTACGCGTCGCTTCGCCTGCTCGAGAGCGTGAAGCGCAAAGCGCCCAACATCTTCACCAAGTCGGGGCTTATGGTTGGCCTTGGCGAACAGCGGCTCGAAGTGCACCAGGTGATGGACGACATGCGCTCAGCCGGCGTCGATTTCCTCACGATGGGCCAGTACCTCCAGCCGACGCCGCGTCATGCGAAGGTCCAAGAATTCGTCACACCCAAGGCATTTGATGCTTATGCGGCGATCGCGCGGGCTAAGGGATTCCTGCTGGTTGCCGCATCGCCGCTGACCCGGTCGAGCTATCATGCCGGCGACGATTTCAGGAAGATGAAGGAGGCACGCCTGGCACAGCTGGAGCGTTTGAACGGCTGATGCCGCGGCACAGCGAGACGAAGCACCTCCCGTATACGCCCGAGCAGCTGTTCGACCTCGTTGCCGACGTTGCACGCTACGATGAGTTCCTCCCCTGGGTTGTCGCTGTCCGCGTGCGATCATCAAGCGAGACAGAAACGGTCGCTGACCTCGTGGTCGGATTCAATGCGTTCAAGGAGCGCTTTACGAGCCGCGTGCACAAGGAACGGCCAACGCGGATCTGCGTCGATTACGTCGAGGGTCCTCTCAAATATCTACATAATGAGTGGAAGTTCGATCGAGCCGCTGACGACGGCACGAACCTGTTCTTCTCGGTCGATTTTGCGTTCAAGTCGCGGCTGTTCGAAACACTTGCGGGATCGATGTTCGATCGGGCGCTGAGGCGCATGACGAGCGCTTTCGAACAGCGCGCGGCTGCTCTTTACGGAATCAGCAAGTCAAGCGCGCAGAGCGCAGCCTGAAGGCGAACGCCTGAGCGCGTCTTTTCGTCGAAGAATTTCTGGTCGGCGACAATCTTCGCCGGATCGGCGTCTCGCTCTGCGGTTGCGAACACGACCGTTCCCACTGGCTTTGCCGCAGTCCCGCCGCCCGGGCCCGCGATTCCCGTGATCGCGACGGCGATATCGGCATCGGATGCGGCGAGCGCTCCACGAGCCATCGCCCAGGCGGTCGCGACGCTGACGGCGCCAAAGGTTTCGACGACCTCTTCGGAAACTTTCAATTCGCTGATCTTTGCAGCGTTCGAGTAGGTGACATAGCCGGCCTCAAACATTTCCGAGGAGCCGGGAATCTCGGTCAACGCGGCACAGACAAGACCTCCGGTGCAACTTTCGGCCACCGCGACCTTGCGGCCAGCAGCGCGATTGGCCTCGACGACCTCGCGCGCCTTGCTGACCAATTCCTCGGGAAGAAGATTTTCGTTCAATTTAAAAATCCCATGCGGATGCTCGCAACTGCCTGAGCGGCGATCCCTTCGCGCCGGCCGGTGAAGCCGAGGCCCTCGGTGGTCGTCGCTTTGACGCTGACTTGATCAATGCTCAAGCCGGCGATTTGGGCGATGGAAGCGCGTATGGCGGCGCGATGCGGTCCGATTTTCGGCGCTTCGGCAATTATGGTGCAGTCGATATGGTCAATGACTGCACCCTCGCGGCGAAGCAACTCGAGGGCATGAGCAAAGAAGAGCGATGATTGGGAGTCCTTCCAGCGCGGATCGGAAGGCGGAAAATGCTCGCCGATATCGCCCAAGCCACCGGCTCCGAGCAGGGCATCGGTAATCGCGTGGAGAACTACGTCTGCGTCACTGTGACCCGCCAATCCCCGGTCGTGGGGCACTTCAACGCCGCCGAGCATCACCGGTCCATCGCAGGAGAAGGCGTGAACGTCGAAGCCCATGCCGGTGCGCGGCCTGAGCTGCCCTGCAAGCCACTGTTCTGCCCGCGCAAAATCGGCAGGAAACGTCAGTTTCTCGAGCGCCGGATCTCCGTCGACGGCGGCGACGCTCATGCCGGCGGCGCGCACGACCGTCGTTTCGTCCGTAGGAGGCTCAGCGTGCCAGCCCTCGTAGGCGGCTTTAAGCGCGCTGAGCCGAAATGCTTGCGGCGTCTGCACACGCGCGATTCCTTCTCGGTTAACCGGATCGCCGAGCGTCCGACCGACCCGGGACAGCGTATCGCCGATCGGAAGCACCGGCGCGGCGCCTTCAAAGAATTCGAGGCTGGCGAGCAGCCGGTCAACAACGGCGCTCGGGCAGAAGGGGCGGGCCGCATCGTGGACGAGCACGGCGTCACCATCGATCGCGGCGAGCCCCGCACGGACCGAATCCGCGCGGGCAGCGCCGCCTTCGATGAATTCACCAACGTCGAGGCCGTCTAAAGCGGCACTCGCTCTGTCCTGGTCGGCTAATGGGATGATCACTCGTGTCGATTGCACTGCAGGATGACGGATCAGGGATTCCACGGCCCAGCGGAGCACCGGCTTGCCGCCAAGCAGCCGATACTGCTTGGGCACGCCGCCGCCCATGCGCGACCCGCTTCCAGCGGCAACGATCAATGCGGTCGTGGTCATTCCGGCGGCGCGTCTAGGCGCGCTTGCCTTGTCCGCCAAGGCCTCTTCCCCTATCTCCGCCCGATCAATGGAAGTCCTGAAGCCATTCAAGATCGGCCCGGTAGAGGTTGCCTCGCCGGTCATCCTGGCGCCGATGACCGCCGTCACGGACCTGCCGTTCCGCCGTGCCGTCAAGCGGTTCGGGGCCGGGCTGACGGTCACCGAAATGATCGCCAGCCAGGCGATGATCCGCGAGACTCGGCAGTCGCTTCAGAAGAGTCTTTGGGACCCGGCCGAGGAACCGGTCTCGATGCAGCTTGCCGGCTGTGAGCCGCAGGTAATGGCCGAAGCGGCCAAGCTCAATGAACAGCGGGGCGCGGCGATCATCGACATCAACATGGGATGCCCCGTGAAGAAGGTCGTCAATGGCTGGGCAGGTTCCGCGCTTATGCGCGACCTCAAGGGTGCGGCCGCGATTATCGATGCGACCGTCAGGGCGGTAAAGGTCCCGGTCACGCTGAAGGCCCGCATGGGCTGGGATCACAATAGCCTGAACGCGCCTGAGCTCGCGCGTATCGCCGAGAACCTCGGCGTGCAGATGATCACGATCCACGGGCGCACGCGCTGCCAGATGTACAAAGGTGAGGCCGACTGGGCATTCGTTCGTAGAGTGAAGGATGCCGTCTCTATCCCGGTGATCGTCAATGGCGACATCAACTCGATCGAAGACGCGCGCATGGCGCTTCGACAGTCTTGCGCCGACGGGGTGATGATCGGCCGGGGAGCCTATGGCCGGCCCTGGTTCGTTTCACAGGTCATGGCCGAGCTCACTGGCGGAGGGCACCGGCCAGCTCCAGACCTCGATGAGCAGCTCGCAACCATGCTCCAGCAATATGATGAGATGCTTGAACTCTATGGCGCGCACACCGGCGTGAACCTCGCCCGAAAGCACATCGGCTGGTACACCAAAGGCCTTCCTGGCTCGGCTGAGCTGCGCAACAATGTCAACCAGCAGGACGATCCGGCGGTCGTGGTTCGCATGTTGCAGGAATTCTATTCGCCGTGGCTCGCGCGCGCCGCCGCCTGAGCAAATTCTCACCAATCACACTGTGTTTTTCGTGCAACGGCCGTGCTAGGGCAACGGCTGAATGGATGCGCGTACGGCCGATTCTCCACAAGACTCGCAGCAGGAAAGCTGGCTCCAAGGGGATCGCATAAGCGGCCGCTTCTATGACCGAGTGGGCTGGCTGATCGGGGCCTTCCTCGTCGTCATGGTGGGCCTGAGCATCTTTGTGTTGCGCCGCAGCGCAGAGCCCGGCACATTGCTGTCACCGCCGCTGATCGCATTGCTGCTGATCGGCATCCTTCTGCCGTCAATCGCACTGATGGCGCTATATGCGCGCAGCGTTGCAGTGAAGCGGGCGGAGCAGGGCGGTCTCGGAAGCGGCCGCCTGCACATCCGCCTTGTTGCCTTGTTCACGGCGATTGCCGCGGTTCCTACCGTCCTGGTCGCGATCTTTGCCTCGCTCCTGTTTCAGAGCGGTCTCGAGTTCTGGTTCTCCAACCGTGCCCGCAACATGCTCGAAAGCACGGTGCAGGTGGCCCAAGGGGCGTACCGCTACGAACTCAGCAGGGTCAGCGACGAAGTCACCACGATGTCGGGCGACCTTGCGGGTTATCTGACGCAGTTTTCGATCGATGACCCAAGGTTTCAGACGGGGCTTGCATATCAGACCTATCGTCGAAGCCTGAACGAGGCCGCGATCGTCAAGGTGAATTCCGACGGAACGGTGAACACCCTGACTGTCGCGCTGGGAATCACGAAAGGCGAGGAATCGCTGATCAACCAGGCGCGCATCGATGCTGCAGTAAAGACGATGAACGCGCACCCCGAACTCAAGAGCATCGATGCGAAAAGTCCGGGCCGATTAGCGGTCATTACGCCGCTGAAATATGGTGGCCAGACCTATCTCATAGCGAGCAAGTGGATCGATCCTGAGCTTGGTGCACAGATGAAGCGCGCGAACACCGTGCTCAATGACTACCATGCGCTGCGCAACCGATCGCGCACGAACCAGCTGCGATTCAATGCGGCATTGCTACTCGGTGCTCTCGTGATCGTCGGTCTTTCCATTCTGACGGCGCTGAAGATTGCGGACCGCATGGTACGCCCGGTGGGTCAGCTCGTCGGGGCCGCCGGGCAAATCGAGGAAGGTGATTTTTCGGCGCGGGTGCCGGTTACCCAAACGGACGATGAAATCCACACGCTTGCCACGGCCTTCAACCGGATGGCCGGGCGCCTCGAGCAACAGACCGGCGCGCTTCGAGCTGCCAACACGCAGCTAGAAACCCGGCGCGCCTTTATGGAAGCCGTGCTGTCGAGCGTCACCGCGGGGGTGATTGCAGTCGACAACACCCTTCGCATCCTGTTGCTCAACCGTTCGGCCGAAACTCTACTCGAAAAAGGGGAGGGCGAGATCGAGGGCAGGGACCTCGCCTCCGTTTCGCCCGAGCTCGATGAATTCGTGCGGGGCGAGCAGTCGGAAGCCAATGTCTTTATGGCGTCCGAGGGCGTTCAGCGAACGCTCGCAGTCAAGCGCGTCCGATATCAGGATGGCGCAGTGCTGACCTTTGACGACATCACCAATCAGTTGTCGGATCAGCGGCGGGCGGCATGGTCCGACATTGCGCGCCGAATCGCGCACGAGATCAAGAACCCGCTCACTCCGATTCAGCTGGCGGCCGAGCGCCTTCAGCGGCGGTTCGCCGAGGAGATTTCATCCGACAAGGAAACATTCGAGCGACTGACGGCAACCATCGTTCGGCAGGTCGGCGACCTCAGGCGCATGGTCGACGAATTCTCGAATTTCGCGCGCATGCCCAAACCGGTGTTTCGCGAGGAAAATGTCCACGAGATCGCCCGGCAGGCATTGTTTCTTCATGAGGTGGCGCATCCGGCGATCACCTTCTCGCTTGAGCCGCCACACGGCGAGTTTCGGATGGTCGCTGACCGCCGACAACTTGCACAGGCTTTGACAAATATCGTCAAAAATGGCGTCGAAGCCATTGAAGCAAGAAGAAATCGCGGCGAGCATAGTCTCGCAGGTGATCGTCTCGACCTTAAGATGCACGCCGAGAACCATAACCTTGTGATCGACGTGCTCGATACCGGCATTGGCCTGCCCGAGGATCGCGATCGCCTCACCGAGCCATATGTGACGACGCGGGTGAGGGGGACAGGCCTTGGTCTGGCGATCGTCAAGAAGATTGTCGAGGAGCATTTGGGGGAGATCGCCTTTCTCGACCGTCCCGGCGGCGGAACGCACGTGCGGATTTCGTTCGACGCGGGAAAGCTCGCGTCACTCGCTACGCAGCCCGCGGAAGAGGCCGAGAACAGTCACAAAGATGATGAGGATTCCTGATGGCGCTTGAAGTGCTTGTGGTCGATGATGAAGCCGATATCCGCGATCTCGTCAGCGGCGTGCTCGAGGACGAGGGATATGCGGTTAGGACTGCCGCGGACAGCACGCAGACGCTTGACGCAATCGAAGAGCGTCGCCCATCGATGGTCCTGCTCGATGTTTGGCTTCAGGGCTCCAGGCTCGATGGCCTGCAGCTTCTGCAGGAAATCAAACGGCGCGATCCGACGATCCCCGTCCTCATGATCTCAGGGCATGGCAACCTTGACACTGCGGTTGCCGCTGTGAGGGAAGGGGCGATCGACTTCATAGAAAAGCCGTTCGAGGCGGAGCGGCTCATCTATCTCGTTGACCGTGCGACAGAGACTGAGCGCCTGCGGCGCGAAAACGAGACGCTTCGGCTGCAGGTCGGCCAGGAAGATCAGCTTCACGGCAGCTCGGTCGTGATCAACACTGTCCGAGCGACCCTGAAGCGCGTCGCCCCGACCGGCAGCCGAGTCCTCATTTCCGGCCCGCCTGGCGTCGGCAAGGAGATCGCCGCTCGGATGATCCACCTGTGGAGTCCTCGGGCGCGCGCACCATTCATCGTCCTGTCGGCGGCAATGATGAGTCCAGAGCGCGTGGAAGAGGAGCTGTTCGGCAGCGAATCCGAAGGCGCGATGCGTCCGGGTATGCTGGAGCACGCGCATGGCGGAACCCTGTTCCTCGACGAGATCGCGGACATGCCGCCGACGACTCAAGGCAAGATCCTCCGAGTCCTCACCGACCAGAGCTACAACCGCGTCGGCGGCCAGCGTCCGATCAAGGTCGATGTCCGGGTTCTCTCAGCAACATCACGCAATTTGCAGGATGAAATTGCAGCGGGACGATTCCGCGAAGATTTGTTCTACCGGCTCAACGTTGTTCCGGTGAAGCTTCCCGCCTTGAGGGAGCGCCGCGAAGATATTCCGGAGCTGGTCAGTCATTTCCTCGCTCGGTTTGCGGCAGAGCGGCGAATGGCCGGGCCGAGCATCTCCGAAGAAGCCATGGCGGCGCTCCAGGCGCATGACTGGCCCGGAAATGTCCGGCAACTCCGAAATATCATCGAGCGCACGCTCATCCTGGCTCCGGGTGACCGTATATCGCGGATCGACGTCGACCTCCTTCCACCCGAGATCCTTGATAGTCAGAGCGCTATCAGCGGCTCGAGCACGACGATGGCGATCATGGGAAGTCCATTGCGGGAAGCCCGCGAATCCTTCGAGCGCGAATATCTCAAAATCCAGATACGACGGTTTTCCGGCAACATCTCACGCACAGCCTCGTTCATCGGAATGGAACGGTCTGCATTGCACCGGAAGCTCAAGGCGCTCGGAATCGGAGACAAGAGGGAGGAGGAAGAGTAGGAGGCGCTATGGCTGTGCGTTCGCTGAGCCTGCAGGATCAATTCCTGAACAGCCTTCGCCGTGCCAAGCTCCCGGTGACCATCTTCCTTGTGAAAGGCGTGAAGCTCCAGGGCGTGATCACGTGGTTCGATGCGTTCTCACTCCTGCTTCGGCGCGATGGCGTGTCGCAGCTGGTCTACAAGCACTCGATCTCGACCATCATGCCGGCCGAGACGCCCGCTGAGTTTGCTGCAACGGTTGTGACGGCAGACAGCGGCAAAGCCAGCCTGCAGGATCTCTTCCTTGCCGCCGCAGCGCGCGAAAGCGAACGCATGACCCTGTTTTTGATCAACGGCGTCATGCTGCAGGGCGCGGTCACCGGTTTCGATCAATTCAGCCTGGTGCTGGAGCGCGGAGGACAAATGCAGCTCGTCTACAAGCATGCGATCTCGACGCTGCAGCCAGCTCATCCGCTGAATCTCGCCACCGAGCAGCCGGTCGACGGCGACGAGGGAGCCGAGTCCTGAACGACTACAACGGTCACGGCGAAACCGACGTCGCGCGAGGTGAACGCGCGATCATCGCGATCCCGGAGCTGCCGAGGCAAGCGTCTCGGCGGTCCGCGGAGGCGCGTGCCGAGGAGGCCGAGGGCCTCGCAGAAGCCATCGGCATCAATGTCATTGCCGCACGGCCGCTCCGGGTGCGAACGGTTCGACCTGCGACATTGCTCGGCAAGGGCCAGGTCGAGGAGATTGCAGAGGCCGCAAAGGAGCAAGGCGCCGGGCTGCTGATCGTCGATTCGGCGCTGACGCCGATCCAGCAGAAGAACCTCGAGGAGGAGGTCGGCACCAAGGTGATCGACAGGACAGGGCTGATTCTGGAGATCTTTGGGGAGCGTGCCGCGACGGCAGAAGGTCGGCTGCAGGTGGAGCTCGCGCATCTCGATTATCAGGCGGGCCGCCTCGTGCGAAGCTGGACTCACCTGGAGCGTCAGCGAGGCGGCTTCGGCTTCCTTGGCGGTCCTGGTGAAACCCAGATCGAAGCGGACCGCAGAATGATCCGCGAACGGATGGCGAAGATTCGTCGCGAGCTCGACCAGGTCAAGCGAACGCGCAGCCTTCATCGTGGCCGCCGCCAGCGCGCCCCATGGCCGGTGATTGCGTTGGTAGGCTATACCAATGCTGGAAAATCCACGCTTTTCAACCGGCTAACGGGTGAGTCTGTCTTCGCTGAGAACCTCCTGTTCGCGACGCTCGACCCAACGATGCGTGACATCCGCCTGCCGGGATTCGACAAGGTCATCCTGTCGGACACTGTTGGGTTCGTGTCCGATTTGCCCACCGAGCTGATCGCGGCTTTCCGGGCGACTCTTGAGGAAGTCCGCGAAGCCGACCTCCTCGTGCACGTGCGCAACATGGCGCATCCCGACCGGGAGGCTCAGCGCGAGGACGTAGACGACGTGCTGAAATCGCTTGGGCTTGCGGAAGAGGGTGCCCCACCGCGGATCGAGGCATGGAACAAGGTCGATCTGCTGTCTGCCGATGAGCGCCGGCGTTTCTTCGAAGAAGCGCAGCGCCGCGAAGATGTTGTGCCGATCTCAGCGGTCACCGGCGAAGGGTTCCAGGAACTGCGCGATTGCATGTCTGCGAAGCTCAGAAGCGGGGAACAAGTGCATCGGATTCGGATCCCGGCCAGTGCCGGCGACCGGATTGCCTGGCTTCACTCCCGAGGAGAAGTGCTGGACCAAAAGCTCGACCGTGACGTGCTCGAGCTTGCGGTGCGTCTCTCTCCCGACAATTGGGCGCGGTTTCAGGCGCTCGAGTCGGCCTGAACCTTCTTTGCTCTCACCCAGAGCGCCTCTTTCTCGTCGAGTGACATGTCGGCAAAGCCAGGCTCAATCTCGATCGCCCGGAAACGCCGCTCGAACTTATAGTTTGCTTCACGCAGAGCGGTTTCTGGTTCAATGTTGAGATGGCGTGCGAGGTTCACGACAGCAAATAAGAGGTCACCAAGCTCGTCAAGCTTGCGGTCATGTTCCGTTTCGGCATCGAGCTCGGCCAATTCCTCTTCGATCTTGGCGCGCGGCCCGGAAACATCGGGCCAGTCGAAGCCAACTCCGGCCGCACGGCGCTGGAGTTTGGCAGCGCGCTCCAGCGCTGGAAGCGCCAGGGCAACGCCAGCAAGCGCGCTTCTGTCGGGTTTTGCCGCGCGCTCTTGAGCCTTGATGAATTCCCAGAGGTAATGGCCGCCGCGCATCGCGTCACCGAAAATGTGCGGATGCCGGCGCTCCATCTTGTCGCAAATGCGGACGAGCACGTCTTCTAGCGTGAAAAGGCCGGCTTCTTCGGCCATTTGCGCGTGGAACACGACCTGTAGCTGAAGGTCGCCGAGCTCGTCGGCGAGCGCATCCATGTCTTTGCGCGCGATCGCGTCGGCGACTTCATAGGCTTCCTCGATCGTGTAGGGCGCAATCGTGTCGAACGTCTGGACAGTGTCCCATTCACAGCCGTTCACCGGGTCGCGCAGGCGCCGCATGATCTCGACCAGGCGCTCAAGCGGCATGAAGGGGCGCTCGCTCGCCGCAATCTCGAAGTATGATAATATGCATTATGTAAAATATCGACCTTTGCTCAAGAGACCAGGACGAGCCACCTACCCTCGACCCCCCAGCGGCTCAAGGACGACAGATAATTCATGCCGAGAACGTTGAGGTCATCGTTATCGGCAATTTCCAGCGCGACGTCGTGCCGAGTGATGCCTCCAATCGTCACCTCTGAAGCGCGGCCGCTGGCAACGCGAATGATCCCATTTCCGGTGCGCACGAACAGGTCGCGCCTCGGCGACATTTCGATGCCCGCACTCCTGGCTGTGTTGCGGTCGATGGTCGTTGTCGTCGCGCCGCTGTCGACGAGAAATTTGACGTCATGGCCGTTGAGCTTCGCATTGACCCAGAAATGGCCGTCGATCGCCATTGGGATGCGCGTTTCCCTGCCTTGTTCCACTGGTGTACCCACGGCCTCGGCTTTGAGCCGCTGGGCAACCCAGCCGAGATTGTCACGAAATGTGAGTAGCACGAAGCCGATCCCGAAGATCGCGACCCAAGCCAATCCTATCGTCAGCAGTCTTGCTGCCGGCTCGCGCCGATTCATCAGCGTGCCGAGGACGAGCATCGCAGCCATAAGCAGGTAGAGTCCGCCAAGCATGGTGTCATTAGACATCACAAAAGCATCTCTAGGCCATCATAGGCCGGAACAGCCCAATCGGGCAGCTCGGCAACAAGAGAACGATAATCGAGACCGTTGCCCATGTGCACCAGATAAAGCTGCCCGACACGCAAGTCGCGTGCGGCCGCGAGCACCGCGTCGAGATTCATGTGCGTCGGGTGCGGCTTGCGTGTGAGGCAATCGGCAATCCACACGTCCACGTTTTCATAAAGCGCGGTCATTTCGTTGTTCAATTCGTTGAAATCTATCGCGTAACCGACGGAGACATCATCCTCATCAAAGCGCAGGCCGAGCGACGATGTGTCGCCGTGCGCCTGGTCGGCAAAGGTTACGCGGCATTTGCCGAAAACGAGCTCCTTTCCCAATTCGAACGCCTGGACGATCGGCCGATACATGTCCGACTGCTCGAACGCGTAAGTAAAGCGCAGCTGAAGCTCGTCGAGCACGCCGGCGCGGCCGTAGAGCGGCACTGGGCGGCCGATTGCCTGGGCAACCGGCCGAAGTTCGTCGATCCCATGGCAATGGTCGCCGTGTGCGTGCGTAACGATCACGCCTGCGAGGCCGCCGACCTCGGCGGATAGCAGCTGCTGGCGTAGATCCGGTCCGCAGTCGACCAATATGCGCTCGACCCCGCTTTCCACGAGGATCGACGTGCGAAGCCGCGAATTGCGCGGCTCATTCGGATCGCACAGGCCCCAGTCGTTGCCGATTTTTGGAACGCCGGTCGACGTCCCACAGCCCAGGATCCGGACTTTCAAGCTGCTTTCTTGAATAATCTGAAGAAGTTTGCGGTGGTCGCGTTGGCAAACTGCTCCGGATCTTCGCCCCTCAACTGGGCTACGAAGCTTGCCGTGTCCGCGACGAACGCCGGTTCGCATTTCTGCCCACGGTGCGGGACCGGTGCGAGAAAGGGTGAATCGGTTTCGACCAGCATCTGGTCGGCAGGAAGCCACCTGGCCGTTTCTTGAAGGTCCTGGGCGTTCTTGAACGTCACAATCCCCGAAAGCGAGACGTAGAAGCCAAGGTCGAGCCCCTTGCGCGCCAGCGCTGCCGAGCCGGTAAAGCAGTGGAGGACACCAGCAACACCCCCTTCCCTCACCGCAGAGGAGAGCAACTCGGCTGTATCTGCCTCGGCATCGCGGGTGTGGACGACGAGCGGCAGGCCTGTCGCGCGTGCCGCGTCGATATGGGCCTGGAAACGCTCGCGCTGGGCGGAACGATCGGACTTGTCATAATGATAGTCGAGCCCGCACTCGCCGATCGCGATCACGCGCGGGTGATCCGCACCCTCCACCAGCGCCGCTGCTCCAAGGTCGGGATGCGCGTCGGCTTCATGTGGGTGGACGCCAACGCTGGCCCAGACATCAGGCTCGCGCTCGGCGACAGCGATGATGCTTGCCCATTCGCGCTGGCGCGTGGAGATGTTGAGGAATCCGGCGACACCGCGTTCTCGCGCATGTTCAAGTACTTCAACCTGACGCTCGGCCAATCCCTCGTAATTGAGGTGGCAATGGCTGTCGATCAGCCTCATGCCGCCTCCTCCTCGTCCTCGGGCAATTCAAGCCGTGGAAACAAGGGAGTGGGCTGCGGGATCGGGGCCCCGCCGTCTCCCGCATCTATCAGCGTCAACAGCTTGTCGGCGGATTCGGGAATGATCGGCGCGATGGCGCGCGTCAGCTCGCGGACCGCGGCAACCAGCGTCCCAAGCACCGCTGCCATCCGCTCGGGATCTGTCTTGCGCAACGCCCATGGCGCCTGAGTATCAACGTAGGAGTTGCAGGCGAATACCGCGCGCAACCAGGTTTCTATACCCACGGAAAAAGCAAAACGATCGAACGATGCGGGTACTTCGCTGCCGGTGGCGCAGTTCACAAGATCAAGCAGCCGGACATCTTCTTCTGCTTGCCCGGGCGCAGGAAGAATACCGTCCAAGTTTTTGTGAATCATCGAGAAAATGCGCTGGACGAGATTCCCGAAGCTGTTTGCGAGCTCGGCGTTGGCTCGATTGACGATCGCTTCGGCACTGTAGCTCCCGTCCTGCCCGAATGGCACTTCACGAAGCAGGAAATAGCGCAGCGCATCGACCCCAAATCGGTCGGCAAGGACCATCGGGTCGACGACATTGCCGACGCTCTTCGACATTTTCTCGCCACGACTGAGCAGGAATCCATGGCCGTAAACCTGTTTGGGCAATGCGATGCCGGCCGACATCAGGAAAGCCGGCCAGTAGACCGCGTGGAAGCGTACCACGTCCTTGCCGATCAAATGGACATCTGCTGGCCAAAAGCGGTGCCAAAGATGCGTGTCGTCGGGATAGCCGAGACCGGTGATGTAGTTGGTCAGCGCGTCTAGCCATACGTACATCACGTGGTTGTCGCTGCCAGGCACCGGAACGCCCCAGTCGAAGCTCGTGCGTGAGATGCTGAGGTCTTTTAAGCCGCCTTCAACGAAGCGCACGACCTCATTGCGGCGGCTCTCGGGACGAATGAAATCCGGATTGGCGGCATAATGGTCGAGCAGTGGTCCCTGATATTCGGACAGGCGAAAGAACCAGCTCTCTTCGACGGTCCATTCGACGGGCGTTCCCTGCGGCGAGAGCTTCGAGCCGTCCTCGGCACTGACCAGCTCCGCGGGTTCGTAATAAGCTTCGTCGCGCACCGAGTACCAACCCTCGTAGCGATCGAGATAGAGATCTCCCCTTTCCTCCATCGCCTTCCAGATTGCCTGGCTCGCGCGGTAATGGTCTGACTGCGACGTCCGAATGAAGCGGTCGTACGAAACGTTGAGAGTGTCGCACATCTCCTGGAAAAGGCGTGACATCTTATCGGCGAACGAGCGGGGCTCGACTCCTTCGGCGCGCGCTGCCTGAGCCATCTTCAAGCCGTGCTCGTCAGTACCAGTCTGGAACCGCACTTCGCGGCCCTGGCTGCGCTGGAATCGGGCGATCGCGTCAGCGGCAATCGCCTCGTAGGCATGGCCGATGTGTGGCGGTCCGTTTGGGTAGCTGATCGCTGTCGTGATGTAGAAGGGCTCGGACATGCGTGGCCGCACGTAGCGGCGCATGCCTAGCGCTTCAAGGAAGCGGCCTCAGCAACCTCGGCGAGGATACCGCCGATCTGGAACACCGTCGCTGCAGGGTCGAGAGAGACGCGCGGCGCGACGGCGGCGAGTTCGCGCGCCTTCGCATAACCGTCGAGTGCGCGTTCCAGGCGTGGGCCGCGCAAGCTCCTTGCCTCGCGAGCGATCAGCGATGGCGCAAGTTCGAGGAAAGCCGCGTAGCGCTCCGCCACTCCCTTTCGCCCAAGCTCCAGCGCCAGATCCGAGCGGCGAACGTTTGTCGGATCACCCTCGCGAAGAATTGCAAGCACAGCATCCTCGAGCTTGGCAAGGTCGATCTCGGCAAAGGCAAGCGCCTTCCCCGGAGAGCCGTTTGACATGGCTATGATCCGCTGACGTTGCGCAGCTTCGAGTTGAGGCGCCCGCTCTTCGATGATTGACGTCATGACGGCATCATCGAGGTTGTTGAAATCGAGGCGACGGCACCGCGAGCGTATCGTCGCAAGGAGCCGGCCGGGCGCATGGCTGACCAGGAAGAAGAGCGTGTTGGAGGGCGGCTCCTCGAGCATTTTTAAGAGTGCGTTTGCGCCTGACGCCTCAAGCTCATCGACTGTGTCGATCACGGCAACACGCCACGGCGACAGTGCAGCCGTCATCGACATGAACTCGCCTAGGTCGCGAATCTGATCGACTTTGATGTTGCGATTGAGATTGCCTTTGTCGTTCACCGCACGTTCGAGCCGTCGCATGTCGGGATGGCTGCCCGCTTCCACCAATTTGACGATTGGATGCGCGTCATCGGTTTCGATGCCTGGCAGGGCGAATGCAGGCCCAGCTGCTTCTGCAAGCACCCGCCGAGCCGCAGCATGAGCGAAAGTGGCCTTTCCGACCCCCCGGGGGCCGGCGAGTATCCATGCATGGTGGAGCTTGCGGGACGCCCAGGCCGCCGCGAACTGCTCAACGGCCCTGGTCTGGCCGACGATCATTGCAGCAACTCCTTGATGGCCTCGAGTATCCGCAGGGTGACCGCGTCCGCGGCACCTGAGGCATCGACCAGCTTCACCCGGTCCGGATCTTCTGCCGCAATGATGTGGAAAGCAGCTTCGACCTTGCGGTGATAGTCATCGGAGCGGCCGCCAATACGGTCGCTGCCATTCAAATCGCGCGCACGTGCCCTTTCGCCGCCTTCCTCAAGCGTTAGGATCAGCGTGCAGTCCGGGAAGTTCTCGTCAATTCCGAAGGCGTTTATCGCGCGCACTGCTTCTATGCCCAGCCCGCCCGCGCCACCCTGATAGGCGAGCGAGCTGTCTACGAAGCGATCCGAGATCACCCATTTTCCACTCTTGAGGGCGGGCTCGATCGCTTTTTCAACATGATCGGCACGCGCCGCAGCGAACAGCAGCGCTTCCGCCCGCGCACCCCAGCGCTCTTGGGAACCGGTCAGAAGCAGTTCACGGATCCGTTCGGCGCCTTCGCTGCCGCCCGGCTCTCGAGTGACGAGCACGTCCAAACCTCTTTGGCGAAGCGCATCGGCGAGAGCTTTGACCTGCGTCGACTTGCCGACCCCCTCCCCGCCTTCGAGGCTGATGAACCTTCCGCGCTCGCTCACGCCATGCCGATGAGCGACTTGAGCCCGAGCCAAATGCGGGCGAAGAATCCGGCGCGACCGATATCTTGCCCGGCGACCAGCGGCACCACCTGCGGCGCAGTGTCGCCAGTAGTCACCACCAGCTGGGCAACCTCCTGCCCTTTGGCAATCGGTGCAATCAGCGGCCCCTCGTAGCGGATCTTCATGGTGATCGGCTTATCATTGACCGAAAGACCCGCAGGAACGCTGACCGCGAGATCGCTGGGGGCAACGAGCGGCACTTCGCTCGAACTGCCCATTTGCACCTTCGCGGATCCGACCTTGGCGCCGGCGCTGAACAGGGGCTTGTCGGTCCAGGCTGCGAAGCCCCATTGGATCAGCCGGGTCGATTCCTGCACCCGCTGGTTCCAGCTGGCCATGCCGGCAAGCACTTCAATCAGGCGGCGTCCATTCTGGTCGGCCG